>CANFSY010000056.1 GCA_947449875.1 Paracoccaceae bacterium | reverse complement strand
TTCCCACCGATGGACGCCCAAAGCTTTTTCCGGTACAGACCCCCATGCTTGACAATCGCCCCCAACTCCCGCCCGAAATCGCCCGCCGCCGGACCTTTGCGATCATCTCGCACCCCGACGCTGGCAAAACCACGCTCACCGAAAAGTTCCTGCTGTTCGGCGGTGCAATCCAGATGGCCGGCCAAGTCCGCGCCAAGGGCGAAGCACGGCGCACGCGGTCCGACTTTATGAAACTGGAACAAGAGCGCGGCATTTCCGTTTCCGCCTCGGCCATGTCCTACGATTACCGCCAATGGCGCTTTAACTTGGTCGACACCCCCGGCCACAGCGACTTTTCCGAAGACACCTACCGCACGCTCACCGCCGTTGATGCCGCGATCATGGTGATTGACGGGGCCAAAGGGGTTGAATCGCAAACCCAAAAGCTGTTCGAGGTGTGCCGCCTGCGCGATCTGCCCATCTTGACCTTTTGCAACAAGATGGACCGCGAATCGCGCGATGTCTTTGAGATCATCGACGAAATCCAAGAGAATCTGGCGATTGATGTCACCCCCGCCAGTTGGCCCATCGGGGTCGGGCGCGACTTTATCGGGGCCTATGACCTTTTGCACGACCGCCTTGAAATCATGGACCGTGCGGACCGCAACAAGGTGGCCGAATCGGTGCAAATCTCTGGCTTGGACGATCCGCGCTTGGCCGAACATGTGCCCGCCGACCTGCTCAAGAAATTCCGCGAAGATATTGAAATGGCGCGCGAACTTCTGCCCGCTTTTGACCGTGCCTCGTTCCTGAATGGCTCTATGACGCCGATCTGGTTTGGCTCGGCGATCAATTCCTTTGGCGTGAAAGAATTGATGGACGGTATGGGCGAATATGGCCCTGAACCGCAGCCGCAAAAGGCGTCCGAACGCCAGATTGAGGCGTCAGAACCCACCGTCACCGGCTTTGTCTTTAAAGTACAAGCCAATATGGACCCAAAGCACCGCGACCGCGTGGCCTTTGTGCGCCTCGCCTCGGGCCATTTCGAACGCGGCATGAAACTGCTGCATGTGCGCACCAAAAAGCCCATGGCCGTGGCCAACCCGGTGATGTTCCTCGCCGCGGACCGCGAACTGACGGAAGAGGCTTGGGCCGGCGACATCATCGGCATTCCCAACCACGGCCAGTTGCGCATCGGCGATGCCCTGACCGAAGGGGAATCGCTGCGCTTCACCGGCATTCCGTCCTTTGCGCCCGAACTGCTGTCTGGTGTGCGTGCGCTTGATCCGATGAAAGCCAAGCATCTGGAAAAAGCCTTGATGCAATTCGCCGAAGAGGGGGCGGCCAAAGTGTTCAAACCCATGATCGGCTCGGGCTATATCGTCGGCGTGGTCGGCCAGCTGCAGTTCGAGGTTCTGGCCAGCCGCATCGAAGAGGAATACTCCCTACCCGTACGCTTTGAACCCAGCCAGTTCACCTCGGCCCGCTGGGTCTCTGGCCCCAAGGCCGAGATGGAAAAGTTCACCAACGTCAACAAAGGCCATATCGCCGCTGACAGCGATGGCGCGACCGTCTTTCTGACCCGCCTGAAATGGGACATCGACCGCATTGAACGCGACTACCCCGAATTGAAACTGACCGCGACCAAGGAAATGATGGTCTAGGCCCCGCTGGGGCCCAGACACCCTAATAACCTTGACCCGACACGCTTTTTGCGCTATGCGCGAGCGGTCGGGCGATGGTGCCCAGACCTGCGGGGCGCCAAGATGACGCGTCCCTTGACCCTTGGCGGGCCTATCCCGCCCTTTCAGGACGCTGATGACAAAATTCTCTGACCTTGAACTGGACCCACGTGTGCTGCAAGCCGTGGTCGAATCCGGTTATGAAACCCCCACGCCCATTCAAGCCCAAGCCATCCCCCCCGCCCTGCGCGGACAAGACGTGTTGGGCATCGCCCAAACCGGCACCGGCAAGACGGCGGGCTTTACACTGCCGATGATCACGCTTTTGGGCCAAGGCCGTGCGCGCGCGCGCATGCCGCGCAGCCTTGTGCTGGCGCCCACCCGCGAACTTGCCGCACAGGTTGCGGAAAGCTTTGATAAATATGCCAAATACACCAAGCTGACCAAGGCGCTGCTGATCGGCGGCGTGTCGTTTGGCGACCAAGACAAGCTGATCGACCGCGGTGTTGATGTGCTGATCGCCACCCCCGGTCGCCTGCTTGACCATTTCGAACGCGGCAAATTGCTGCTGACCGGCGTGCAGATCATGGTCGTCGACGAAGCCGACCGGATGCTGGACATGGGCTTTATCCCCGACATCGAACGCATCTTCCAGATGACGCCGAAAACCCGCCAGACCCTGTTCTTCTCGGCCACCATGGCGCCCGAGATTGAACGCATCACCAACACGTTCCTCAACAATCCCGCCAAGGTCGAAGTGGCGCGCCAAGCCACCACCAACACCTCGATCGAGCAAAAGCTTTTCGCCTTTACCCCCACGCGCAAAGACCGCAGCTTCACCGAAAAACGCGCCGTTCTGCGCGCCTTGATCCGGGCCGAAGGCGAAAGCCTGACCAATGCCATCGTCTTTTGCAACCGCAAGATGGATGTGGATGTGGTCGCCAAATCGCTGAAATCGCACGGTTTTCATGCCGCCCCCATCCACGGCGACCTTGACCAATCCGTGCGCACCAAGACGCTGGACGAATTCCGCGACGGTTCACTGCGTTTGCTGATTGCTTCCGATGTGGCGGCGCGCGGCTTGGATATTCCTGCGGTCAGCCATGTGTTCAACTTTGATGTGCCCTCGCATCCCGAAGATTACGTGCACCGCATCGGCCGCACGGGGCGTGCCGGCCGTTTGGGCAAGGCGTTTTCTATCGCGGTGCCCTCTGACGACAAATATCTTGGCGCGATTGAAAGCTTGGTCAAACAACCCATCCCCCGCGCCGATCTGCCCGAAGGCGCGCTGGAAGGGGCTTCTGAAAACTCTGACCGCGCCCGCAGTTCGCGCAGTGCTTCGTCCTCTACCTCTGGCCGTGGCGGGTCGCGCGGCCCGCGCGGCCGCGACGCCGCCCCAAGGAGCGAGTCTATGCCGCATGATGCCATTCCGGTAATCGAACAATTCGAAACCGAAGAACCCGCACCCCTTGTTCCCGCCCGTGCCCAACCCGAACGGGCCCAACCCGAACGGGCCCAACCCGAACGGGCCGACCGTGCCCCGCAAGAGCGCGGCGAGCGTGACCGCCGCGACGACCGCCGCCGCGATGGCAACCGTGGCAGTGCCGAGCGTGGCGAACAGCCCGCACAGCGCAGCGAACACCGCTCTGAACCCCGCGCCGAGCCGCGCGCCGACCAGCGCAGCGAGCAACCGCGCAGCGAACAGCGCAATTACCGCTCGTCCTACCCCGGCCAACATGACCGAATCGTTGGCATGGGCGACCACGTGCCCGACTTTATCCTGCGCTCGTTCCGCCTGCGCGAGGTGACGCCCGACGACGAGGACGGCGAAGCGACAACCGCCGCCTAAAAGAAGACGCCTCGTCCAGATGATGGACGAGGCGTTTTTCTTTGACTGCCCCGTGCCGGCCTAGGCCCAAGGGGGGTCTGGGGGGTCATACCCCCCCAGCCGGGGCCGCCGCGCGCCCTGCCCTTGCCGCTATTCCGCCGACAAACGGCTGATCACCACGGTCACTTCAGGCTTTTTGCCGATCGCTTCCATCGCCACTTGGCGCACTGCGCGTTTCAACGCCTCTTCCAGCTTGTCATCATCGCCCATCAGCTTGCGGCCAGCGGCGGCGACAAACGCGGTCAGATCGGCTTCCAGCACCTCGGCCAGATCGCGCCCGCCACGCCCTTTGGCGGGCAGGCCCATCGTATCCACCCAAGGTTCGCCCAAAGCCTCGCCGTCTTCATCAACGATCAGGGTCACGGTGACATGGCCGTTCAGCGCCAGACGGATGCGGTCGCGCACCACGCCGTCCATCGCGCCGATCAGCACCGATCCGTCCAAATAAACCCGCCCCGCCTCGATCCGGTCAACAACTTTGGGCGCTTCCCCCGTCAGATCAATCATCATGCCGTTGGTCGCCACCAACGCCGCAATCCCGGCGTCATTGGCCAGTTTGACATGTTCGCGCAAATGGCGGTGTTCGCCGTGCATCGGCAGCACCATATCGGGCAGCAGCAGGCGGTGGACATGTTCCAGATCGGGCCGGTTGGCATGGCCCGAGACGTGGTATTTGCCGTTGCTGTCATCGACAATGGTCACACCTTTTTCCGACAAAGCATTGACCACTTTAAGCACTTCACGCTCGTTGCCCGGAATGGTCTTTGAAGAGAACAAGAACGTGTCCCCCTCGCGCATCTCTAGCCCCAGATATTTGCCCCGCGCCAGTTGGGCCGAGGCCGCGCGCCGTTCGCCTTGGCTGCCGGTGACAATCAGCATCAGGTTCTTGCGCGGCACCTCTTGCGCATCTTCCGGCCCGATGTGGCGCGGAAAGCCCTGCAAAACGCCCGATTCTTCGCCCGCCAAGACCATCTTCTTCATCGCCCGCCCCAGCAGGCAAATCGTGCGCCCTGCCGAACGGCCCGCTTCGGCCAAAGTCTTCAACCGCGCCACGTTTGACGCAAAGGTCGTGGCCACGACCATGCCGCTCGACCGCGCAATCAATTCCGACAAAGGCACGCCAAGGGTCGACTCCGAGCGACCGGGCAGCGGCGAGAACACATTGGTGCTGTCACACATCAGCGCCTTGATCGGCCGCTCAGCCGCAATCGCCTCAAAGGCCGCATCATCCCACGCCTCGCCCACGATCGGGTTGCGGTCAAGCTTGAAGTCGCCCGAATGCACGATCCGCCCCGCGGGGGTATCAATCACCAAAGCCGCACTTTCGGGGATCGAGTGGCTGACGGGCACAAACTGCACCTCGAAGGGGCCAGCCGTGATCACCTCGGGGCGGGGTTTGACGGTGCGGATGGCATCGCGGGCAAGCCCTGCCTCTTCCATCTTCATGCGGCCCAAGGTGGCGGTAAAGGCACGCGCATAAACCGGCTTTTTCAACTGCGACCACAGATGCGGCAACCCGCCCAGATGGTCTTCGTGACCATGCGTGATGAAAATCGCCTCGAGCCTGTCCAACCGCGCGGTCAGCCAAGAGATATCCGCCATGATCAGATCAACCCCGGGCGAGCCATCCATATCGGGAAAAGCCACCCCCAGATCGACCAAGATCAGCCGCTCTTTGCCGGGCAATCCATAGCCATACACATAGGCATTCATGCCAATTTCCCCGGCACCGCCGAGAGGAAGGTAGATCAGTCGTTCACCGGTTTTAGACGGGGCCATCGGCACTCTCTATGTTGCAAACACGCGCTCACGCGGCGCTGTGGTCTTTGTTAAGGGCATGGATCAGGACCAGACCATGCATGGTCAAATCATCCTCGATCGCATCAAACGTATCGGTTCCTTGGGCAAAGAGGGCCGCAAGCCCCCCCGTTGCAATGACTTTCATCGGAAAGGGACGCTCCTTGCGCACTTCGCGCACGATGCCTTCGACCAACCCGATATAGCCCCAATACACGCCTGACTGCATACAGGCCACCGTATTCGTGCCAATCACCCGCGCAGGTTTGGCCACATCGACGTGAGGCAGGGCGGCCGCCGCCAAATGCAGCGCCTCTAGCGACAGATTGGCGCCGGGGGCGATAACGCCACCGATATAGGCGCCGTCAAAATCAACCACGTCAAAGGTGGTGGCCGTGCCGAAATCGACCACGATCAGATTGCCGCCGTGCCGGTCAAACCCCGCCGCCGTGTTCACCAAGCGGTCTGGCCCCACGGTTGCCCCCTGATCCACACGCGGCGCAATCGGCAAGCGGCATTCAGGCTTGCCCACCACAATCGGGCGGCAGTCGAAATAGCGGTTGCACAGCACCCGCAGGTTGAACACCACCCGCGGCACGGTCGAGGAAATGATGGCTTCCGTGATCGACACATCAGCCTTGCTCAGCGCGATCAGCGAGGACAGCCAGACGAAATACTCATCCGCCGTGCGTTTGTGATCGGTGGAAATCCGCCATGTGACGCGAAACTTGGCCCCGTCCCAGACGGAAAAGACGGTGTTGGTGTTGCCGCAGTCGATGGCCAAAAGCATGGGATCACCTGTTGATGCAAGGCCGCACAGGGGGTCACCCCCCGCGCGCACCCGTATTTAGACCAAGATGCAATAAAGACGACCTCAAAAAAACACCTCGGCGGCGGGGATGGCGAGCGTGTCTTGGGCGATGCGCAAGATCAACGCGCCGGATGCGTCAATCGTCTCGAAGGTGCCGTGGTGGGTGGTGTGCCCCGTACGGGCGCGAATGGTCTGGCCCAATCGCGCCGCATGGGCCAACCACGCCGCGCGCAGGGGGGCGAAGCCTTGGGTGGTGAAACTCTCCTCCCAAAGCGCATAAGCGGCGGCAAGGTGGGTCAGGAAAACCTCTGGCTCTACCCGCAGACCGGTTTCACCCAACAGCGAGACGGGCCGCAACGCCCCCTCTTCCACCAAACTGGCATCAGGCGCTGCGATCAGGTTCACACCCGTACCGATCGCCAGATGCGCCACACCCGCGCCACTGGCCGTGCTTTCCAGCAAGATTCCAGCCAGTTTGCCACCGTTGAGCAGCACATCATTCGGCCATTTCAAGCTGAACGCCTGCGGCAGATCGGTCAAAGTCACCAAAGCATCGCGCAAGGCCAAGGCTGCGGCAAAAGAGCGCAAGGCCACCTGCGATGCGGGCTCTTTGGGGTGCAAAAGCAACGTCGCGTGAAAATTGCCGCGCGGGCTGACCCAAGGGCGCGCCCGCCTGCCCTTGCCCGCCGTTTGCTCATAAGCCAAAATCCACGCAGGCCCCGGTGTCACCGGGGCCAAGCGCAAAGCATGGGTGTTGGTGCTGTCCAAGCTGTCGCAGATGTGGCGCGCCACACCCGCAGGCCAGACCGCCGCCTTAGCCGACAAGTGAGGCAGCAGCGGCCACAGCCGCAGGTTCCAGCCCGAAGAAGTTGACAACAGCCGCCAGCATCACCACAGCCACGCCCATCAAGGCCAGCCATTGGACCGGGCTCATCTTGCTGTCAGCGCCGGGCTGTTCTGCGCCAAAGTACATGTAATAAACGATGCGCAGATAATAAAACGCCCCGATCACCGATGCCACCACACCGGCAATGGCAAGCCAGCCCATGCCCGCATCCACCGCAGCTTTCAGCACATAGAACTTTCCAAAAAAGCCCAGCATCGGCGGCACGCCCGCCAGCGAGAACATCAAGACCAGCACCGCCAACGCCTTCAGCGGTTCGCGCTTGGAAAATTGGTTAAGCAGGGTGATGTCGGTCACAGGCTTGCCATCCATCTCTAGCGACAAGATGAAGGCAAAGGTGCCCAAGTTCATCGTCACATAGATCGCCATATAGACCAGCATCGCCTGCACGCCAAACACCGTGCCCGAGGCCAGCCCCATCAGCGCAAAGCCCATATGCGCGATCGAGGAATAGGCCATCAGGCGCTTGATGTCTGTCTGACCAATGGCCGCAACCGCACCCACAAACATCGACACCACCGACAGGGCGGCCAAGACTTGGGCCCACTGCGGGGTGATGCCGCCAAATGCGCCGTGCACCAGCCGCGCAATCAGGGCCATGGCGGCAATCTTCGGGGCAGTGGCGAAAAACGCGGTGATCGGGGTGGGTGCCCCTTCGTACACGTCAGGCGTCCACATATGGAAGGGCGCGGCCGAGATTTTGAAGGCCAAGCCCGCCAGCATAAAGACCAGCCCGAACAGCATCCCCACCGGCACGCCGTGCTGCACCGTCGACAGAATACCCGCAAAGCTGGTGGTGCCCGCATAGCCATACACCAGCGATGCGCCGTACAGCAGCAAGCCCGACGACAGCGCGCCAAGGACGAAATACTTCAACCCCGCCTCGGTCGAGGTTTTGCTGTCACGGTCCATCGCGGCCACGACATACAGCGCCAACGATTGCAGCTCTAGCCCCATATACAGCGCCATCAGGTCGCCCGCCGACACCATCGCCATCATGCCAATGGTCGCCAAAGCAATCAGCAGCGGATATTCGAACCGCGCGAGGCCGCGCTTGGCCATATACCCCTCGCTGATCAGCAAGACCGAAGCCCCCGCCAGCAAGATCACAACCTTGGCAAAGCGCGCAAAAGCGTCATCGACAAACAACCCGCCAAAGGCCGTCTGATTGCCCGCACCCGCCACGGCCACCCACAGGGCGACAGCGACCATGACGGCAGCAGTTGCCCAAGTGACCAGTTGGGTCAGCCCGTCTTTGCCGGTGTAAACCACCAAAAGCAGCGCCAGCATTGTGTAAATAGCCAGAACCAGCTCCGGCAGGACGATTGCGATATCTTGGCTCAACATCTTATGCGCCCTTTCAGTTCGAGGCTGGGGGGTTGGCCGCGGCGTAAGTGGCCACCATGGCTTGGACCGAGGGGTCGATGATGTCTGTCACCACCTTGGGATAAACGCCCAAGAGCAGCGTCATGATGATCAAGGGCGCAAAGATCGCACGTTCGCGTCGGGTCATGTCGGTAATGGTTTTCAGACCCTCTTTGACCAGCGCACCAAAAACCACGCGGCGATAAAGCCACAGGCCGTAAGCCGCCGATAAAATCACGCCCGATGTCGCCACCGCCGCCACCCATGTGTTGACTTGGAAAGCGCCCATCAGCGTCAAGAATTCGCCCACAAAGCCCGAGGTTCCGGGCAGGCCCACATTCGCCATGGTGAAGAACATGAACACCAAAGCATAGGCGGGCATGCGGTTGATCAGGCCGCCGTAAGCGTCAATCTCGCGCGTGTGCATCCGGTCGTAGATCACGCCCACGCACAAAAACATCGCACCCGAGATAAACCCGTGGCTGAGCATCTGGAAGATCGCGCCGTCCACCCCTTGGGCATTCATCGCGAAAATCCCCAAAGTCACATAGCCCATATGCGCCACCGACGAATAGGCCACGAGCTTTTTCATATCGCTCTGAACCAGCGCCACCAGCGAGGTGTAAACGATGGCAATCGCCGACATCCAGAACACCACCGGAGTCCACAGATGCGCTGCGACCGGAAACATCGGCATGGAAAAGCGCAAGAAGCCATAACCGCCCATTTTCAGCAAAATCGCCGCCAGAACGACAGAACCAGCCGTGGGGGCCTGCACGTGGGCATCAGGCAACCATGTGTGCACCGGCCACATCGGCATTTTCACCGCAAAGCTGGCAAAGAAGGCCAAGAACAGCAGGGTTTGCAACCCGCCCGTGATCGTCATTCCCATGGCGACAATCGGCTCATGGCTGAATTGGTAGGTCATCAGGGTGGGAATATCAGTCGTGCCCGCCGCATGGTACATCGCCACCATGGCCACCAGCATCAGGACAGAGCCCAAGAAGGTGTAAAGGAAGAACTTGAACGACGCGTAGATCCGGTTCACCCCGCCCCAGATCCCGATGATCAGGAACATGGGGATCAGGCCCGCTTCAAAGAACAGATAGAACAGCACCAGATCAAGCGCGGTGAACACGCCCAGCATCAGCGTTTCCAACAAAAGGAACGCGATCATATAATCTTTGACGCGGGTTTGCACGTTCCAGCACGACGCGATGGTGATCGGCATCAAGAAGGTGGTCAGCATCACAAACAGGATCGAAATGCCGTCGACGCCCATCTTGTAATGCAGGCCCATGATCCACGGGCGATCCTCGACAAACTGAAAACCTGTGTTGGCCGGATCAAAACCCTTCAGCAGCAGCAGCGACAGGGCAAAGCTGATCCCCGTGGCAAACAGTGCGAGCCACTTGGCATTGCGCTGTGCGGCAGGGTCATTGCCGCGCAAGAACAGCGCCAGAACGGCGGCAGCCACCGCAGGCACAAAGGTGATAAGAGAGATCAAGGTGTTCATCAGTGCGTCCCCCCGGCGATGGACATCCAAGTGATCAGCACGACGATCCCCAGAACCATGGCGAAGGCATAGGTGAAGATATAGCCCGATTGGGCGCGACCAGCGAGGCGGGTGAAGAAGGGCACGATCCCCATGGCAACACCGTTCAGCGTGCCGTCAATGATATCGCCGTCCCCGCGCTTCCACAGCAAAGTGCCAAGCGCCTTGGCAGAGCGTACAAAGATCACATCATACAGCTCGTCAAAATACCATTTGTTCAGCAAGAAACGGTACAGCGGGGCTTGCTGTTCGGCCAACTGGCCGGGCAGTTTGGGATTGCGGATGTAGAACTGGACGGCCACGGCAAAGCCGATCAGCATGGCGACAAAGGGCGACAGACTGACCCAAGCGGGGCTTTCATGCGCCAGTTCCAGCACCTTGTTGTCCTCGCCGTAATAGATCGCCCCGGCCCCGGGTGCAGCGCCCTCTTTCAGCGAGAAGAAGGCCGACATGGTTTCGTGATTGCCAAAGAAATCATTGAACCACAGCATCCCCGCAAACACCGCCCCCAAGGCCAGCACGGCCAGCGGAATGGTCATCACCAAGTGGCTTTCATGGGCGTGTTCGTGCGCATGGGGATCGCCCTTTTCTGGCCCGTAGAAGGTCATAAAGATCAACCGCCACGAATAGAACGAGGTGAAGCAGGCCGCCACCACCAGCAAGGTAAAGGCATACATCGACCCGCCCGCAAAGGCGCTTTCGATGATCGCGTCTTTCGACAGGAACCCTGCAAAGCCAATCGGCGTGCCGAACCATTCGCCCGAGAAGGGAATACCAACGCCGGTAATCGCCAGCGTGCCGATCATCATCATAGCAAAGGTGAAGGGGATCTTTTTGCGCAAACCGCCGTAATTTCGCATGTCTTGTTCGTGGTGCATCGCGGTGATCACCGACCCTGCGCCCAAGAACAGCATGGCCTTAAAGAAAGCATGCGTGAACAGGTGGAACATCGCCGCTCCGTACACGCCCGAGCCTGCGGCCACGAACATATAGCCCAATTGCGAGCAGGTCGAATAGGCGATGACGCGCTTGATATCGTTTTGCACCAAGCCCACGGTCGCAGCAAAAAACGCGGTCGAAGCCCCGATCACAACGATAAAGGCCTTGGCCTCTGGCGCGAATTCATACAGCGGCGACATGCGGCAGACCAAGAACACGCCTGCCGTCACCATGGTGGCGGCGTGGATCAGGGCTGACACGGGGGTTGGCCCCTCCATCGCGTCGGGCAGCCATGTGTGCAAGAACAACTGTGCCGATTTGCCACAAGCGCCGATGAACAACAGCACGCCGATCAGATTGGCGGCGTTCCAATCCGCCCACAGGAACTGCAAATTCGTGGTGGCCAAGGCGGGGGTTGCGGCAAAAACATCGTCGAACTTGATGGAATCGGTCAAATAGAACAGGCCGAAAATGCCCAAGGCAAAGCCAAAGTCACCCACCCGGTTGACCACAAACGCCTTGATCGCGGCCGCATTGGCCGTGGGCTTGCGGTAGTAAAAGCCGATCAGCAGATACGAGGCAACGCCCACCCCCTCCCAGCCAAAGAACATCTGCACCAGATTGTCCGAGGTGATCAGGGCCAACATGGCAAAGGTGAAAAACGACAGGTAGGCAAAGAAACGGGCGCGGTACGGCTCGTCATGGCCCCAATTCTCGTCATGCGCCATGTAGCCAAAGCTGTACAGATGCACCAAGGCCGATACGGTGTTGACCACCACCAGCATGATCGCCGTCAACCGATCCAGCCTTATGCCCCAATCGGTCGACAATGACCCGCTCTCGATCCAGCGCAGCAAAGCGATGTGCTGGGTGACGCCGTCAAACGTTAAGAACACATACCACGACAGGGCTGCCGCCAAGAACAGCAAACCCGCCGAGATGATCTGCCCTGTCCGCTCGCCGATCAAGCGCCAGAAGAACCCGCAGATCAGCGCACCCACCAAGGGGGCAAGAAGGATGATCGTTACCATATCCTTAGCCCTTCATCACATTGGCATCTTCAACATCAATCGACCCACGATTGCGGAAGAACACGACCAGAATGGCAAGCCCAATCGCAGCCTCTGCCGCAGCCACGGTCAGGATCAGCAGGCTAAACACCTGCCCCACCAGATCCCCCGACGCCGAAGAGAAAGCCACGAAGTTGATGTTCACCGCCAAAAGCATCAATTCAATCGACATCAAGATGACGATGACATTCTTGCGGTTCAAGAAGATGCCGAAGATGCCAATGACGAACAAAGCCGCCGCCACGACAAGATAATGTTGCAGTCCGATCATCAAAGTTCCTCCGGGTCTTGGCCCGTTGTCCTTAGGTAGGATGGGCAGCGCCCATCGTCTTTACGTTCGAAACGGGGGCCTAGGCCCCGACTTCGCTGTTACAGCCCCTGCCCGGGCTTGACATCGACCATCTCAAGCGCCTTGGCCGGATCGCGCCACATCTGATGCAGCACGTTCTGCCGCTTGATATCGCGGCGGTGTCGCAGCGTCAGCACAATCGCGCCGATCATAGCCACCAGCAGGATCAGGCCCGACAGTTGGAAGAGGTAGAGGTATTTGTCATAAAGCAGCAGGCCCAAAGCGCGGGTGTTATCAATCTGGGTGGCATCGGGCGTGGGCGCTTGGTGCAAGCCCATCGCACCGTCAGCCGACACCCAAGCGCCAAGGCCAAAGGCCAGCTGGATCAGCAAGATCACCGCCACCAAAAGCCCGATGGGCATATACTTCGCCATCTCGCTTTTGAGCTCGGCAAAGTCCACGTCCAGCATCATGACGACAAACAAGAACAACACCGCCACAGCACCGACATAGACGATGATCAGCAGCATCGCGACAAATTCAGCGCCTAACAGCACAAACAGCCCCGCCGCCGACAGAAAGGTCAAGATCAGCCACAGCACCGAATGCACCGGATTGCGCGACAAGGTCACCATCAGGGCGGCGGCCACCGTGACGGTGGAAAAGGCGTAAAAGGCCAGGTCTGCCACGGTCATGCGGGGGTCTCCTCGGTTTCGGTAAAGACGGCTTGGGCTATTTCCAGCGCCTTTTGGGTGGCGGGCAAGCCGCCGAACATCGACATTTGCCAGATCACTTCGGCAATCTCACGCGCGGTTGCGCCCGCCGCCATGGCGTTGCGCACTGTGGGGCGCAGCTGTGGTTCGCCAAGCGGGCCCAGCACGGTTTGGGCAGCGATCGTCACCAAAAAGCGGGTGCGCGCATCCAGACCTTGGGGGTTAAAGGTCTTGCCAAAAAACATCTCGAGCATTTCCTTGGGCATCGCCGGAAACATCGCCTCGAACGCCGCCGGATCAATCGTGCCAAAGGCCGAAGGCGTGAAGGCGCGGGCCATGGTTTGGCCCTGCTCCATCATCGTCTGGAAAAGTTTGGCGAAATCTTGGGTCATCAGCGGTACGGCGCGTCGAGTTCAAGGTTGCGGGCGATTTCGGCTTCCCAGCGGTCACCGTTATCCAGCAACTTGGCCTTGTCGTAGAACAGTTCTTCGCGCGTTTCCGAAGCGAATTCGAAATTCGGCCCTTCGACGATGGCATCCACGGGGCAAGCCTCTTGGCAAAAGCCGCAGTAGATGCACTTGGTCATGTCGATGTCATACCGCGTGGTGCGGCGGCTGCCGTCTTGCCGCGGTTCGGCATCAATCGTGATGGCTTGGGCGGGGCACACAGCTTCGCACAGTTTGCACGCAATGCAGCGCTCTTCGCCCGAAGGATAGCGGCGCAGCGCGTGTTCGCCGCGAAAACGCGGGCTGAGCGGGCCTTTTTCGTGCGGATAGTTCAGCGTGGCCTTGGGGGCGAAGAAATACTTCATCCCCAAGCCAAAGCCTTTGATAAAATCCATCAGGAAGAAGTATTTGGTCGCACGGGTCCAGTCGACATTGGCCATGGATCAGCCTCCCATCGCGTAGCGGGCCCAGAAATGGCCGAGGATTTCAAACTTGGCCAAGAAGGCCACCAGCACAACCCACGCCAGCGACATGGGCAAGAACACCTTCCAACCAATCCGCATCAACTGGTCATAGCGGTAGCGCGGCACAATCGCCTTGACCATGGCGAACATGAAGAACCACACCCACATCTTGGCCACCATCCACAACACCCCGTCCGGAATGCCGGGGATCGGCGACAGCCAGCCGCCAAAGAACAGCAGCGTGATCAGCGCGCACATCAAGAAGATGGCGATATATTCGCCCGCCATAAACAACAGATACGGGGTCGAGGAATATTCCACCATGAACCCCGCGACGAGTTCAGATTCCGCTTCGGGCAAGTCAAACGGCGGGCGGTTGGTTTCGGCCAAGGCCGAGATGAAGAACAACACCACCATGGGCAAATGCGGCAACCAGTACCAGCCAAACAGCCCGTAAACGGTGTCTTGCGCCGCGACAATCGCCCCGAACGACAGCGAGCCGGTCGACAAAATCACCCCGATAATGATCAACCCCAGAGAGACTTCATAAGAAATCATCTGCGCGGCAGAGCGCAGCGACCCCAGAAACGCGTATTTGGAGTTCGACGCCCACCCGCCCATGATCACGCCGTACACCTCTAGCGAGGAGGCGGCGAAGACGAACAAGATCGCCACGTTGATATCAGCCAGAACCCAACCGGGGCTAAAGGGCAAAACCGCCCAAGCCAAAATCGCCAGGACAAAAGACAAAAGCGGTGCTAAAAAGAACACCGGCCGGTCAACCCCTGCGGGGACCACGATTTCCTTGACGACATATTTCAGCGCGTCTGCCACCGTTTGCAGCAAGCCAAACGGCCCCACCACGTTCGGCCCACGGCGCATTTGCACGGCGGCCCAGATCTTGCGGTCGCCATATACCAAAAACAGCAGGCTGATCATCACAAAGGCCACAATCAGCAGGCTTTGGCCAATCAACAGCACCGCTGTGCCAAGCCCTGTCGCAAAGAAACCCATAATTCCTGTCCTCTTTCCTTCAGGCGGCCAAGGTCGCGGGCAAAGCCTGCGCCTTGGTCGTTCTTACCGCAGCTTTGGCGTCGATTTTGCAACGCACCGCGCATGCGATTGCTTTGGCGCTGTAAACCGCATTCGGCCGCAAAGTTCCACCGCAATCGCGCATCATTCCGCCGCCATCTGCGGGGCTGCGCGGCCCGATTCCATCGCCGCCAATTCCCCCATCGTGGCCGAAGCCCGCGCGATGGGGTTGGTCAAGTAATAGCCCTTGTAAACCGTGCGGAAGGTCGCAGCCCCCATGTCGCGCAGGGCAATCGGCGTCCAGCCGTTGTCGGCCACCTGATCGACAGCCCCCAGATGCGGATGCTGCACCACAAGCGCCGCGCGCAGTTGGGTCAGGCTATCCCACGGCAGGGTCTTGCCCAGTTCCGCCGACAAGGCGCGCAGAATGGCCCAGTTTTCCTTCGCCTCGCCGGGGGCAAAACCGGCGCGTAGCGCCAGTTGCGGGCGGCCTTCGGTGTTTACGAACAGGCCGTTTTCTTCGGTATAGGCGGCGGCAGGCAAGATGACATCGGCGCGGTTGGCCCCACGGTCGCCGTGGCTGCCTTGGTAGATCACGAAGGGGCCAGCGGCGATGTCAACCTCGTCCGCGCCAAGGTTATAGATCACCTCTGCGCCCTCCACCGCGGCGAGCAGCCCGCCTTCGGTGGCAGCGCCCACGTCCATCGCGCCGACGCGCGATGCCGCGGTGTGCAAGACCAGCATTTTGCCACCGATCTTTTCGGCCAAGGCCATGGCATGGGCCAAGACGGCCTCGCCGTCGGCCTCACTAATCGCGCCCTGCCCCACGATCACCAGACCGCCGGTTTGGGTGGCATTGGCCACAGCCGATGCCAAGGCCGCACGGTCGGTGCCTGCATGGGTGTAGTCATAAGTCAGATCGGCAGCCGGGCCGATCAGCGCAATCTTGGCGTTTTTCGTCCAAGCCTTGCGCAGACGGGCATTCAGCACCGGCGCTTCAAGGCGCGGGTTGGTGCCGATCAGCCAGATCGTGCGGGCGTCGTCGATATCACCAATCACCGCGTTGCCCACATAGGCCGAGCGGTTGCCGATCGGCAGCCGCGCTCCATCGGTGCGGCATTCGACCTGACCGCCAAGCGAACCCACCAAAGCTTTCAACGAAAACGCCGCTTCCACAGGGGCCAGATCGCCCACAAGGCCCAGCACCTTTTTGCCCGCCATTGCGGCGGCAACTTTGGCCAAAGCCTCGCCCCAGCCCGCTTTGCGCAGCTTGCCGTTCTCGCGCACATAGGGTGTGTCCAGCCGCTGGCGGCGCAAGCCGTCCCAGATGAAGCGGGTTTTGTCGGAAATCCACTCTTCGTTCACGCCGTCATGGTTGCGCGGCAAAATGCGCATCACTTCGCGGCCCTTGGTGTCGATGCGGATGTTGGACCCCAAGGCATCCATCACGTCGATCGATTCGGTCTTTGTCAGCTCCCACGGGCGGGCGGTAAAGGCATAGGGCTTGGATGTCAGCGCGCCCACGGGGCACAGGTCAATGATATTGCCCTGCAGGTTGGAATCGAGTGTCAGGTTCAGATAAGACGTAATTTCCGCATCTTCGCCGCGCCCCGTTTGGCCCATCTGCGTGATGCCCGCCACTTCGGAGGTAAAGCGAACACAGCGCGTGCACGAAATGCAGCGCGTCATCTTGGTTTCGACCAAGGGACCAAGGTTAAGATCCTCTGACGCGCGCTTGGCCTCGCGGTAGCGGCTGAAATCAACGCCGTAGGCCATGGCCTGATCTTGCAGATCGCATTCCCCGCCTTGGTCGCAAATCGGGCAATCGAGCGGATGGTTGATCAGCAAGAATTCCATCACGCCCTCACGGGCCTTTTTCACCATGGGCGAGTTGGTCTTGACCACCGCCGGTTCGCCATTTGGCCCCCCACGCAGGTCTTTGACCTGCATCGCGCAAGATGCCGCAGGCTTGGGCGGGCCGCCCACAACCTCGACCAAGCACATCCGGCAGTTGCCCGCGATGGTCAAACGCTCATGATAGCAAAAGCGCGGAATTTCAACACCGGCCACTTCGGCGGCCTGAATGAGGGTCATCGCCGGATCAACCTCGACCTCTATGCCGTCGATGATGAGCTTTTTCAGGTTCGACATCTTAGATGGTCCTTCCGATTTGGCCGGGCGCACGGTCGGGGGCAGAAGCCACCCGCTTCGTCTGCCGCGGTTCATCCGCTTTTCGCACCGTTTTGGCAACGGGTTTTGTGCACCCCACACGGGCAATATGGCAAATTTTTGCACTTGGTTTTGTGGCGAGCATCGATGTCACCTTACGCCCTGCGGGTGGTCGCTGTTCCGATCCTCGAATGAACCGGCGCAAACACGGGTGACTTGTCTAAGATCACCATAGAATCATGCACATGCAGGCCTGTCAAAGAGCGCGACATATCTAGATGAGCGACAGATCCACGGTGGTACCAATGGTGCATGTCATCAATCATGTGCCGCAAGAAGACGAAGAAATTGTCCCGCGTGGTCAGACCGCCACCAAATTCGCGCCAATAGGCCGTAAGCAAATCTTCGATCACATAGGTGCCGCCCAGCGACAACAGTGGGAAAAGAGTAAGCAGGCTGGCCTTGATATGGCCCATTTCGTGGCTACCATCATCAATGACGACATCGACGCCGCCCATTTCAGCCACAACAGATTTTAGGAACTCAGGATCATCCTGCGACCCGATCCGCACCGCACCCGACCTCCCGTTGAAAATAGCACAGGCCGGGTTGATGTCGATGCCAAAAATAATCGCCTCTTGCCCGAAATAACGCCGCCACATCTCAAGGCTACCGCCTTGGGATACACCGATTTCCAACAAGCGAAGGGGCTTTTCATGTCGATTACGCCATGGCGCCAAGTATCGGTCGTAAATTGGTAAATAATGATGCCATTTATGAACAAGCGTTTCTGCCACACTGGAATAAATGTCGACAAGATCACCCTGTGCACCGTATTTGGATGTTATGTCGGCCTTGATGTCAGCACCCTTGAAGGCATAGGATTCAAAAGGCGGTCGCCGATCAGACTTTGTCTGCAACCAGTCAAATTTCCACTTCCACATAACGTATCCAATGATGACAGAGCATTGTTTTCGAAGTGCGACAGCGCTTGGTGAAACTCTCCAATACGGTATACGAAATCGTCGCGTCAGAACGATTCAAAGTGCTTAACACCGCGCAGGCTCATTTTGTTGACCGAAGGAGCGTTCCCACCGCAGTCCGCTTGGCAATCTCGGCCTCGCCCACGGCGCAGTAGCTTTGCACATCGTCGGGCTTGGCTCCTGCGGCAGCCAGATAAGCCTCAGCCTCGGCCTTCAGGCGTTTTTTCTGGGCGGGGTCGCTGCGAAAGGCGTCGTAATCGGCACCCGTATAGCCCTGTGCTTCAGCATAGGATTTTAGATCCCACAAACGGCCCATCACCACAAGCATCCGCGCCGACAGTGTCGGGCAGGTCTTGCGCAGCACGTCGCCCGCAAAGCCTGCGCGCAATTCGTCGTTGATATGGGCGTTTTGCGCCATGGACAATGGCCCGGCAAAACCTGGGGTCGCCAAGGTTGACATCACCATGGTCGCAAGCCGTGCGACAAGGAAAAACGCCAATACAAAAGGAGCCCACCGCCGCATCGCCTTATTCTGCCGCAATGGCGCTGACACGACCGGTTTTCTTGTATTTGATCCGGTCCTCGATCTCGTTCCTAAAGGCGCGCACCAAGCCTTGGATCGGCCAAGCGGCCGCGTCGCCCAAGGCGCAGATCGTGTGGCCTTCGACCTGTTTGGTGACCGACAACAGCATGTCGATTTCTTCCAGCTCGGCGTCGCCCTTCACGATACGCTCCATCACGCGCATCATCCAGCCCGTCCCTTCGCGGCAGGGCGTGCATTGGCCGCAGGATTCGTGCTTGTAGAACTTCGACAGACGCCAGATCGCCTTGATCACATCGGTCTGCTGATCCATCACGATCACCGCCGCCGTCCCAAGGCCAGAGCGTTGCTCGCGCAGCCAATCGAAATCCATGATGGCATTGTCGCATTGCGACGCGGTCAGCATCGGCACCGAAGACCCGCCGGGGATCACGGCTTTCAGGTTTGACCACCCGCCGCGCACGCCGCCGCAATGCTCTTCGAGCAATTCGCGCAAGGTGATCGACATGGCCTCTTCGACCACGCAAGGGGTGTTCACATGGCCCGAGATGCCAAACAGCTTGGTGCCGGTGTTGTTGGGCCGACCAAAGCCTGCAAACCACTCCGCCCCGCGGCGCAAAATGGTGGGGACAACAGCGATGGATTCGACGTTGTTGACCGTGGTCGGGCAGCCATAGAGGCCCGCGCCCGCCGGAAACGGCGGCTTCATGCGCGGCATACCTTTTTTGCCCTCAAGGCTTTCCAGCAGGGCGGTTTCTTCGCCGCAGATATAGGCCCCCGCGCCGTGGTGCAGATACAGGTCAAAGTCATAGCCCGACCCGCAGGCGTTCTTGCCCAACAGGCCCGCATCATAGCATTCATCAATCGCCGCCTGAAGCGCCTCACGCTCGCGGATATATTCGCCGCGAATGTAGATATAACAGGTGTTGGCCCCCATCGCGAAAGACGCAATCAGCGCGCCTTCGATCAGCGTGTGGGGATCATGGCGCATGATCTCGCGGTCTTTGCAGGTGCCCGGTTCGGATTCGTCGGCATTGATGACCAGATAAGACGGCCGCCCGTCAGAGGCTTTGGGCATGAACGACCACTTCAACCCCGTCGGAAACCCCGCCCCACCCCGCCCGCGCAGGCCCGAGGCTTTGACGATCTCGACGATTTTATCGCGGCCCAAGGCCAGAATGCCCGCCGTGCCATCCCAATGGCCGCGCTTGCGTGCGCCCGAAAGGCTGCGGTCGTGCATCCCGTAAAGATTGGTAAAGATGCGGTCTTGATCCTTGAGCATCTGCCCGTTCCTTCATTCCCGGCCCCTTGGGCCCATTACGCCTGACGTTTGCGCCAAAGCCGGTAGGTTGCAATCATCGCCCATAAAAAGGCGGCTCCGGCGGACAGGTCTGCCAGAAAAACGAACTTCGGCGGCCAGTTCATCTGCCCGCCGAGATATTCCACCCCCAACCACAACAGCGCCGCAAGAGCGATCACCACCGCGATCAACCGCGCCTCAAAGCTGCCGTTGGATGGGGTGGGTG
>CANFSY010000055.1 GCA_947449875.1 Paracoccaceae bacterium | reverse complement strand
CTGCGCCTTTTGCCCTTGCAGACCACTGCCGGCCATTTGCCCGGGCCTGATGTTTTGCTGTGCGTGATCTTTGCATGGATGGTGCGCCGGCCAGAATATCTGTCGGCCTTGATGATCGGGGTGGTCCTTTTGACAGAAGATATGCTTCTGATGCGCCCTCCGGGGCTTTGGGCTGCCTTGGTTCTGATCGGGTCGGAGTTTATCCGCGCCCGATCGGCGCTAACGCGCGAGTTGAGCTTCGGGGTCGAATGGCTCTTGGTGAGCGGCGTGATTTTCGGAGTTTTTCTGGCCAACCGGACTATTCTAGATTTGGCCTTTGTGGACCAACCCTCGTTCGGGTTTTCGTTGTTGCAGATCATTTGGTCGGTTGTGGCCTATCCCGCCGTGGTCGCCGTGTCGCGCTACAGCCTGGATTTGTACAAACCCGCCTTGGGCCAAGTTGACGCCTATGGGAGGCGGATGTGAGACGCCCTGTGCGCGATCTAGAAGACAGCGCCCGCCGGATCAATCGTCGTGCGCTGTTCATGGGGGGCTGTATCGCCGCCACCATGGCCGTTCTGGCTGGACGAATGCGCTATCTCGGCATCGACCAGACTGACGCATTTTCCCTTCTGGCCGAACAAAACCGCGTCAACATCCAGTTACTTCCTCCCGCCCGTGGCCTGATCTTGGACCGCAATGGCAAATTGATTGCCGGCAGCGAGCAAAATTACCGTGTGGTTATCACCCGCGAGGGGGCGGGTGATGTTGACATGGTGCTCAACCGACTGAGCCATCTGATTCCCTTGACAGAATCTGACATGGCGCGGGTGCTCAAGGATATCGCGCGCAACGCGGCGTTTGTGCCTATTCCCGTGGCCGATCGGTTGACTTGGCAAGAGTTCAGCTCGATCTCTTTGAATGCGCCCGCCTTGCCCGGCGTTACCCCCGATGTCGGCCTGTCGCGGCGTTATCCGCGTGACATTGATTTTGCCCATGTCGTGGGCTACGTGGGGCCGGTCTCGGAAAAGGATCTGGAGGGGATCGAAAATCCCGATCCCTTGCTGCACATCCCCAAGTTTCAGATCGGCAAGATTGGCGTTGAAAAGTGGAAAGAGGATATCCTGCGCGGGTCTGCCGGCAACCGTAAGATCGAGGTCAACCATGTGGGCCGTGTCATGCGCGAACTGGAACGGACCGAAGGAAAATCGGGCGCCGACCTGACGCTGACACTGGACGCCGATGTGCAAAATTTCCTGCAAGTCCGTTTGGGTGATCAATCTGCTGCCTGTATCGTGATGGATGTGCAAAACGGTGACATTATTGGGGCGGTATCCGCCCCCAGTTTTGACCCCAACCTGTTCGTGCGCGGCATTTCAAACGACAATTACAGCACCCTGATGGAAAATGACCACCGCCCCTTGGCCAACAAGGTGGTGCAAGGCGTCTATCCCCCAGGGTCGACCTTTAAGATCGTCACCGCCCTGTCTGCCTTGGCCAATGGCCAGATTGATGTTGATACGACCGTCTTTTGCCCGGGCTATCTGGATTTCGGCGGGCGCAAGTTTCACTGCTGGAAAACAGGTGGCCATGGCAAAGTTGATTTGGCGCGCGCTTTGGCCGAAAGCTGTGATGTGTTCTTTTACGATGTGGCCCAAAGGGTCGGTATCGACAAGATCGCCGAAATGGGCAAGACCATGGGCCTTGGCCAACGCCACGATCTGCCCATGTCGGCCATCAGCGAAGGCATTTTGCCCACCAAAGAGTGGAAGCAGGAACGCTTCAAACAAGATTGGCGGATCGGCGACACGATCAACGCCTCGATCGGGCAGGGCTATGTGCTGGCCTCGCCGTTGCAATTGGCGGTGATGACGGCGCGGGTGGCGACGGGCCGGCTGGTCGTGCCGCGCTTGGTGAAGGCTGTGGACGGAGTAGAGGTGCCCGTGGACGAGGCTTTGCCCTTGGGCATGCCAACCTCGCAACTTGATTCCGTGCGCTCTGGCATGACCCAAGTGGTCAACGGCCAGCACGGCACCTCTTACGCCGCGCGGATCGACAATGACGCGCTGCGCATGGCGGGCAAATCAGGCACATCGCAGGTGCGCAACATCTCGGCGGCCGAGCGCGAGACGGGCGTGGTCACCAACACCGACCTGCCGTGGAAAGCGCGCGACCATGCCCTGTTTGTGGCCTTCGCCCCCGCCGATGCGCCGCGCTATGCGGTGGCCGTGGTGGTGGAACACGGCGGCGGCGGCTCTTCGGCGGCGGCGCCGATTGCGCGCGATGCGTTGTTGCGGGTGATGACGGGGGCCCTGCCCGATCCGATGGATTACCCGGAAAACCAGCGCGCGCGCATTGAAACGATGCTCAAAGAGTTGCGCCTGCGCCGCGCCGATGGCAGCCAACCGCCAGAGATAAAGGCCTAACGCCCATGAGTTTTCTGGAATACCGCGTCAAATTCGCCCCCACAGGCTTTGCTAAGGTGCTTTACGTCAACTGGAGCCTGTATCTGCTGGTCTGCGCCTGTGCCACGATCGGGTGGCTGATGCTGTATTCGATCTCGGGCGGGGATATGCAGCAATGGGCCGAACCGCAGATGAAACGCCTTGGCGTTGGGATGGTTTTGTCGCTGGCCATCTGTTTCACACCCATCTGGTTTTGGCGCAGCATGTCGGCGGCGGCCTATATCGTGACCTTTGCTTTGCTGGTGGTCGTGCATTTCTTTGGCGCTGTGGGCATGGGGGCGCAGCGTTGGATTGATCTGGGATTTATCCGCATCCAGCCGTCAGAATTTATGAAGGTGAGCTTGGTCATGATGCTGGCCACCTATTACGACTGGCTGGAGGATCGCAAAGTCTCGCGGCTGATCTGGGTGATTTTTCCGGTGATGATGATTTTGGTTCCTGCCGTCTTGGTGCTGATGGAGCCGAACTTGGGCACCACCTTGATGCTCGTGGTCGCGGGGGCTTCGGTGATGTTCGCGGCGGGCGTGTCGCTGTGGTATTTCTTGGCCGTCATGGGCTTGATCGGCGCAGGGATTGCGGGAATCTTTTTGCTGCGCGGCACGCCGTGGCAACTGATCCACGATTATCAGTATAAGCGGATTGACACTTTCCTTGACCCTTCCGCCGATCCGCTGGGGGCGGGCTACAACATTTTGCAGGCCAAGATCGCCTTGGGGTCAGGCGGGATGTCGGGCAAAGGGTTTATGCAAGGCACGCAAAGCCGGCTGAACTTCTTGCCCGAAAAACACACGGATTTCATCTTTACCACATTGGGCGAAGAGTTTGGCTTTGTCGGGGAAATCTCGCTTCTCTCGCTTTACGCCGCGATTTTGGTCTTTTTGTTCTGGGCCGCGATGCAGAACAAAGACCGCTTTTCAGCACTTTTGCTGATCGGGATTGGGGCGAATTTCTTTTTGTATCTGGCGGTGAATCTGGCGATGGTGATGGGCATGGCCCCCGTGGTGGGGGTGCCCTTGCCGTTCCTCAGCTACGGCGGATCGGCGACCTTGGTGCTGCTGTTGGCCTTTGGCCTTGCGCAAAGCGCCATTGTGCACAGGCTGCGCTGATGCTGGCCCAAGCCTTTCATCGCCACACCCGGTTTGTCGCGGCTTTGGCCTTGGGCGGCGTGATCTGGGGGGCGAGCCACCTTTTGCCGATCGACGCCGTGATGAGCGGTCTGATCAGCGTCAACGCCTTTTTCCTGATCTATCTTGGCCTGATGCTGGTGATGATCCTGCGCACCCCACCCCAAGACATGCGCCGCCATGCCGAGGCAGAAGATGAGGGTGCGGTGGTGATCTTGGCCATAGCACTCGCGGCCGTGGTGGTCAGCCTGTTGTCGATCTTTTTGGTGCTCAACCGCGCCAGTTCCAGCCCGATTGAATCGGTCTTTGCCCTGACGGCAGCCCCCTTGGGATGGGCCACGTTGCACGTACTGGCGGCCTTTCGCTACGCCCATCTTTACCACGCGCCCGAACCCGACGGGGGCTTGGGTTTCCCCGGCACCCGTCGGCCCGAGATCTGGGATTTTTTGTATTTTTCCTTTGTGATCGGCATGACGGCGCAAACCGCCGATGTCTCGATCACCACAACTGCGATGCGCCGCGTTGTCTTGGCCCATTCGGTCGGCGCGTTTTTCTTTAACACCGTGATCCTTGCGATGGCCGTAAACGCCGGCATCGCTTTGTCGCAATAGGCCCAAGGGGAAGAAAATGGTCATCCTGTTCGCCGCACCGGCCCTGTGGCCCGCTTATGAAACCATCCTGCCGCAGGCCTTGGCCGAGGCGGGGCTGAAAGCGCAGATCGTGACCGAAGCCCCCGATCCGGCCTTGGTCGATTATATCATCTACGCGCCGTCCGCCCCTTTGCAAGATTTCACGCCCTTTACCCGCTGCAAAGCCGTTCTTAGCCTGTGGGCGGGGGTCGAGCGGATCGTGGGCAATGCCACGCTGACCCAGCCCTTGGCGCGGATGGTGGACCCCAGCCTGACCGAGGGCATGGTGGAATGGGTCGTGGGCCATGCCCTGCGCCATCATCTGGGCATGGACCGCCACATCGTGAACCCCGCCCATGTCTGGGACCCGACCTGCCCGCCCCTAGCACGCCTACGCCCCGTGGCCATGCTGGGCCTCGGCGCGCTTGGGCTGGCCTGCGCGCGCGCTTTGCAGGCGCTGAACTTTCCCGTCACGGGGTGGAGCCGTGCGCCCAAATCTATCGACGGGCTGACCTGCCTGTCAGGCGCTGACGGCTTGGCCCAAGCCCTGTCAACGGCGGCCATCGTGGTCACGCTGCTGCCGCGCACACCGCAGACGGAAAACCTGCTCAACGCGCAGACCCTGTCCTATCTGCCCAAGGGGGCCTTTATCTTAAACCCCGGGCGTGGGCCGTTGATTGACGATGACGCGTTGCTGGCCGCACTCGCCAGCGGTCAGGTGGCCCATGCCACGCTGGATGTGTTTCGCACCGAACCCCTGCCGCAAAATCATCCGTTCTGGGCGCATCCGCAGATCACCGTCACCCCCCATATCGCCGCCGATACACGGCCCTATAGCGCGGCGCGTGTTTTGGTGGAGAACATCCGCCGCGGGCAATCGGGGGAACCGTTCCTGCATCTGGTTGACCGCGTGCAGGGCTACTGAGGGTGGATGGATATTTGGGCAAGTCTGAAAGGGGCAGAGCGTGCCCTTTGCCCGACCTTGCTTGTCGGTTCTGGACCACAAAGCCTTGCCCCAAGCGCTAGCTTAGGCTGGTAGCAAAAGCCAAGGGGCAGCCATGCGATATCTGACGGGCGCGGGGCTGATCCTGCTTGCGGGGGCGGTTTGGTCGATACAGGGCGTCTTGATCCGCCAATTGCACGAGGCGGGCAGTTGGGCTGTGCTGTTCTGGCGATCTTTTGGCATGGTGCCCGTGCTGGTTTTATGGATCGGCCCCAGCCGCGTTCTGCCCGCGATGCGCGGTGTGGGGGCGGCGGGCGTTGTGGGCGGGCTTGGCCTAGTCTTGGCCTTTGGCGGGGCCATCGTCGCGCTGCAATCAACCACGGTGGCCAATGCGATGCTGCTGTTTTCCGCCTCGCCCTTCTTTGCGGCGGTGTTTGGGCGGGTTTTGCTGGGCGAGCCGGTCTCTGTGCCAACGTGGGGGGCCATTGTGCTGGCCTTGGCGGGCATTTTGGTGATGGTGGGCGGCATTGGCCAGATCGGCGGAGGGCAGGTCTTGGGCACGGTGGCGGCACTGATCTCGGCGGCGGGGTTTGCGGGGTTTACCGTCACCATCCGCTGGGGCCATGTGGCCGATAGCCTGCCCGTTGTGCTGCTGGGCGGGATCTTTTCCACAATCGCGGGGGCTGCGGCGGCGCTTTTGGCAGGGCAAACCTTGGCCATTGCGCCATTCGAGGCGGGTTTGGCCTTTGGCATGGGCGTTGTGACGCTGACGGGGGGCATGTATCTGTACACCAAGGGCAGCCAAGGGGTGCCCGCCGCCCAAGCCACATTGCTGTCTTTGGTCGAGGTGCTGCTGGCACCGATCTGGGCTTTTGTCTTTTTGGGCGAAACGCTGTCGTCCAACACCGCCCTCGGTGGCGCTATTTTGCTGACAGCCGTGATGCTGAACGCAGCCCTTGGCCTGCGCGCAGCCAATCCCCGCCCAAAACGACCTTGACTTAAGCTCGCCCAAACGCCAGCATTTGATCAAACAAGGATCCCCGCCCATGGCGCGCCGTTTGCCAGTGCTTCGTTGCAACCCCTGCCCCCTTGGCCTTTTGGCTAGGGGCGCGGAAGTGGTGTTGAACATGGGCATGGTGGAAATTCAGCGTCAGGCCAAGGCGGGCTAGGGGCGCATCCCTTGGCCCAAAGGGCCAAAACCTGCGCCAAGCCCCATCAAAAGGAGACCGGACATGCCCGGCAATATGACATTTGACCAATTGAAAACCGCCGTCGACAGCGGCACCATCGACACCGTTCTGGTGGCCGCCGTGGATATGTGGGGCCGCCTGATGGGCAAGCGCTTCCATGCCGCGTTTTTCGTAAAAAGCGGCTGGCAAGAGACGCATTGCTGCGACTATCTGCTAACCGTCGACCAAGATATGAACACGGTTCAGGGCTATAAAAGCTCGTCTTGGTCAACCGGCTACGGCGATTATGTGATGAAGCCCGACATGGCCACGCTGCGCGTGATCCCGTGGCTGCCCGGCACGGCCCTTGTGCTGGCCGATCTGGCCGACCATCACACAGGCCAAGAGGTGACCGTCAGCCCCCGCGCCATTTTGAAAAAACAGGTCGCGCGTGCGCGTGCCATGGGGTTTGAACCCATGATGGCATCCGAGCTGGAATTTTACCTGTTCGAAAACTCCTACGAAAACCTGCGCGATGGCGGGCTGCGGTCGCTGCAACCGGTGTCGTCTTACAACGAAGATTACCACATCTTCCAAACCACCAAGGAAGAAGAAGTGATGCGCGCCGTGCGCAACGGGCTGTATGGCGCAGGCATTCCCGTTGAGAATTCAAAGGGAGAGGCGGATGCAGGGCAAGAAGAGCTAAATTACAAGTATTCTGACGCGCTCGACACTGCCGACAACCATACGATCATCAAGAACGGCATCAAGGAAATCGCTTGGACCAAGGGGCGCTCGGTCACGTTTATGGCCAAGTATGACCACAAAAAGGCAGGCTCCTCGGCCCATATCCACCAAAGCCTGTGGAGCTTGGATGGCAAGCCCAGCTTTGAAGATCATGACGATGCCCATGGCATGTCGGCGGTGATGAAACACTATATCGCGGGCCAGTTGGCCCATGCCCGCGACATCACGGCCTTTCTGGCCCCTTACGTGAACAGCTACAAACGCTTCACCGTGGGCATGTTTGCCCCCACCAAAGCGGTGTGGAGTGCTGATAACCGCACCGCAGGCTTTCGCGTCTGCGGCGAGCATACCAAGGCCGTGCGCGTTGAATGCCGCATTCCGGGCAGCGATGTGAACCCCTATCTGGCCTGCGCCGCCTTGTTGGCAGCGGGTCTGGACGGGATCGAACAGAAAATGCCGCTCGAACCCGAGATGCGCGGCGATATGTACAGCGCGGCGGGCATCCGCGAAATTCCCAAGAATTTGCGCGATGCAGCAACACTGTTGCACAGCTCTGCCATGCTGCGCGCAGCCTTTGGGGACGAGGTGGTCGAGCATTACCACCATGCTTGCCAGTGGGAAATCGCCGAAACCGACCGCGTTGTCACCGATTTTGAACTGCAACGGTTGCTAGAGCGGGCATAAACACACACAAACACATTTGACGGATCAAGGATCAGTGTGTATGTTGTGCACATTGATCCTTGGAGCATAGAATGAGCAAATATTCCCCCTTAACCCACCACCTGCAAACCTGCGCTCAGCCCGAAGTGCCCATGCACTTTGCAAAGATCGAGGCGATCTTGGGCTTTGCCCTGCCCCCCTCTGCGCGGCAACATCGGGGGTGGTGGAGCAATAATCCGGTCAACAACGTCATGACCAAGGCTTGGCTGGCAGCGGGCTATACCACGCGGGCGGTTGATCTGGCGGGCGGGCATTTGGTCTTTGCCAAAAGCGCGCCCACCCCAACGCCCCCCATGGGCTTTGCCGAATCGTCAGCCCCGATCTGGGCAGGACATGCGCCCAAAGGGCTTTTGGGCGATCATCCGCTGTTTGGCTGCATGGCGGGCACGGTGCGGGTAGAAGCGGGCTTTGATCTGACAGCGCCGCTTTTTGCCGACAGTGACGTGGAAGGGTGGATGGACCAAAAAGCCGCCCACCTGCGGGGCGCTGCGCTATGAAAGCCGCCCCCCTTTTGCTGGATACCTGCGCGCTGATCTGGTCAGCCATGGGCGGTGATCAGCCCAAACTGCGCCAGCATCTGCGCACAGCCTATGAAGGGGCAAGCCAGATCTGGATATCCCCCATCTCGGCTTGGGAAATTGGCCAGCTTGTGGCCCTGCGCCGCATCACACTGGCGCGCCCTGCCCTGTCGTGGTTTGAACAGGTCGTGGCCCAATCGGGCGCGCGGCTGGCAGAGCTGGGGCCTAAGGTGCTGATGGCGGCCTCTGACTTGCCAGACGAATTGCACCGCGATCCGGCGGATCGTATCTTGATTGCCACGGCGCGCGAATATGGGCTGCGCTTGGTGACGCGGGATCGTAAGATCCTGGACTATGCCGACAAAGGCCATGTGATGGCTTTGGAATGTTGAACGCTTTTGGGCCCCATGCCCATGCTACGAGGTAACGCGATGTCTGCCATCCAACTGATCTCTCCGGTCGACGGCTCGGTCTATGCCGAGCGTGTGCCGCTGTCGCCCGATGCCGCCCGTGCTGTGGCCGCACGGGCCAAGACGGCGCAAAAGGGCTGGGCCGCGCGCCCCTTGACCGAGCGGATTGCTCTTGTGCGCCAAGGTGTGGCGCATCTGAACGCCATGAAAGACCGCGTGGTCGACGAGTTGGCATGGCAAATGGGCCGCCCCACCCGCTTTGGTGGCGAGTTTGGCGGGGTGAATGCCCGCACCGATTACATGGCCGAGATTGCCGCCCAAACCCTTGCCCCCGTGATGATCGAAGACAGCGCCACGTTCCGGCGCTACATCGCGCGCGAGGCGCTTGGCGTGGTCTTTGTCGTGGCCCCGTGGAACTATCCGTATCTGACGGCCATCAACACCTTGGTGCCCGCCCTGATTGCGGGCAACACAGTGATCTTGAAACACGCCAGCCAAACCCTGCTGGTCGGCGAACGCTTGGCCGAGGCGTTTCACGCCGCAGGGGTGCCGGACGATGTGTTCCAAAACGTCGTGCTGGATCATGCCACGACCGAAAGCCTGATTGCGTCGCGCGCCTTTGATTTTGTGAACTTCACAGGCTCGGTCGCAGGCGGTCAGGCGATGGAGCGGGCGGCGGCAGGCACCTTTACCCCAATGGGGCTGGAACTGGGCGGCAAAGACCCGGGCTATGTGCGCGCCGATGCCAATCTGGAGGCTGCGGTGGACACGCTGATGGACGGGGCCATGTTCAACGCAGGCCAGTGCTGCTGCGGGATCGAGCGGATCTATGTGCACGAAAGCCTGTACGACGCCTTTGTCGAAAAATCGGTGGCTTGGGTGAATGCGCTGAAACTGGGCAACCCGTTCGACGCCGCCTCGACCCTTGGGCCAATGGCCAACAAACGCTTTGCCAAAGTCGTGCGCGATCAAGTGGCCGAGGCTGTCGCCCAAGGGGCCAAGCCCCTGATCGACGCTGCCAATTTCCCCGCCGATGACGGCGGCGCCTATCTTGCGCCGCAGATTTTGGTCAACGTCACCCATGAGATGCGCGTGATGATGGAGGAATCCTTTGGCCCTGTGGTCGGCATCATGAAGGTCAGCTCTGATGAAGAAGCCCTGCGCTTGATGAACGACAGCCCCTATGGGCTGACGGCCTCGATCTGGACGCAGGATTATGACACGGCGGCAGCCCTTGGGGCGCAGATTGAAACCGGCACCGTGTTTATGAACCGCGCCGATTATCTTGACCCGGCCCTGTGCTGGACCGGGTGCAAAGACACCGGTCGCGGCGGGTCGCTGTCCTTCCTTGGGTTCCACTCTGTGACCCGCCCGAAATCTTACCATCTGAAGAAAGTGTGACACCATGTCCCATAACGTGCCGAACCGGAACTGGAACTACCCCACCGCGATCAAATTCGGCGTGGGCCGCATTGCTGAATTGGGCGACCATGTCAAAGCGGCGGGCCTGAAAAAGCCGCTGCTGGTGACAGACAAGGCGCTGGCCGCTTTGCCCATCACGACCCAAGCGCTGGATGTGTTGCAGGCCGCAGGCCTTGGCCGTGCGGTGTTTTCCGAAGTAGATCCGAACCCCAACGAAAAGAACATGGCCGACGGCATCGCTGTTTATCTTGCAGGAGGGCATGACGGTGTGGTGGCCTTTGGCGGCGGATCGGGCTTGGATCTGGGCAAGATGATCGCACTGATGGCGCATCAGCGCAAAGACCTGTCGGTCTGGGATCTGGAAGATGTCGATGATTGGTACACCCGTGCCGATGCCGACAAGATCGCCCCGATCGTGGCCGTGCCCACCACGGCGGGCACAGGGTCTGAAGTGGGGCGTGCGGGGGTTTTGACCAACGCGCTGACCCATAAGAAAAAGATCATCTTCCACCCCAAACTGATGCCCGTGGTCACCCTGTGCGACCCCGCGCTGACGGTGGGGATGCCGCGCTTTATCACTGCAGGCACCGGCATGGATGCTTTGGCCCACTGCCTAGAAGCCTATTCCAGCCCCTTCTACCATCCCATGTCGCAAGGCATCGCTTTGGAAGGGATGCGGTTGGTGTTTGAAAACCTGCCCAAAGTCTATGATAATCCCAACGATCTTGACGCCCGCGCCCATATGATGAGTGCGGCGGCCATGGGAGCTGTGGCCTTCCAAAAGGGTCTGGGGGCGATCCACTCGCTGTCGCATCCGATTGGGGCTGTCTACAACACCCACCACGGCACGACCAACGCTGTCGTCATGCCCATGGTGCTGGATTTCAACCGCGCCGTGATTGAAGAGCGTATCACCGCCGCCGCCGCCTATCTGGGCTTCACAGGCTTTGACGGCTTCAAAGCCGCCGTGATGGACCTGCGCGCCAAGCTTGGCATTCCAGCCGACCTGACGGCCTTGGGCGTGAAAGCCGCTGATCTGGACATGCTGACCGATATGGCGCTGGAAGACCCGTCTTGCGGCGGCAATCCCGTGGTGATGACGCGCGAAAATACCCGTGCGCTGTTTGACGCCTGTATGTAAGCTGGCATAACCGCAAAGCGGCTTGGTTGGCCGTTCGAGGAAAAGGGCAAAAGCGGCGATGATCCACCATGTGACGACAGAGATCGCGGTCATCGGGGCCGGCGTGGTGGGTCTCGCCGTGGCCGAAGCCTTGGTTGCACAGGGCCACGAAGTGGTGCTGATCGACCCCGAACCCCCCGGTTCGGGGGCAAGCTATGGCAATGCCGGCACGATTGCCGATTACGCTGTGCTGCCCGTGGGCACGCCGGATGTGTTGAAAAACCTGCCCTCACTGCTGTTTGACCGCAACTCGCCCTTGGCCATCAGGCCCGGGGCTATGTTGTCGCTGGCCCCGTGGTTGTCGCGGTTCATGCTGCAATCGCGGCGCAAAACGGCGGAGCGGAACGCACGCGCCATCGCCGAGCTGCTGTCAGGGGCACGCGCGCTTTGGCAAGATCTGGCCCTGCGGTCGGGTGGGGCAGATTTGTTGCAGCACAACGGCTGTCTGTATCTGTACGAAACCGAAAAAGCCTTTCGCGCCGCACAGGCAGATATGGCCTATCGGCGCGGCTTGGGCGTGGCGGTTGATCTGATTGGCCCGCAAGACTTGGCCCAGCTTGAGCCCAACCTGCCCGACATGGCAGGGGCTGCGTATTTTTCGGGGGCGGCGTTTCTGTCCGACCCCGGGGCGATGATGCAGTGTCTGGCCGAAGCCGCCTTAAACTATGCGGGGTTTTTGAACGGGCGGATTGATCGTTTGACGCGCGACTTTGACGGCATCTGGCTGGAAGGCCCAAAATGCCGCGTGCGAGCAAAAAAGGCGATCCTGTGTGCAGGCGCGCATTCGCAACCCTTAGCCGCCATGGCGGGCGACAAGGTACCGTTAGAGACGGAGCGCGGCTATCATCTGGAATGGCAGATGCCCGCGCCGATCCTAAACCGCCCTGCCTGCCCCAGTGCGCGAGGGTTTTATCTGTGCCCGATGACCGGACGGTTGCGGGTGGCGGGCACGGTGGAATTGGGCGGGTTGACCGCCCCCCCCTCGCGGCACCGCTTGGACCGCTTGCTGCAAGGCGCGCGCAAAATCTTTCCCGACCTGCCCAAACCGTCCGCGAGATGGATGGGCTTTCGCCCCTCGCTGCCCGACAGCCTGCCAGTGATCGGGCCATCTTCGGGCGGGGCGGATGTGATCCACGCCTTTGGCCATGGCCACATCGGTGTCACCTTGGCCCCGATCACGGGCCGGATCGTGGCCGATCTGGTGCGCGGCAAACAGCCCGAGGTGGATATCACCCCCTACTTACCAACCCGCTTCTAGCCCCTAAAGCATGCTGGGCCCTAAAGCATACTTGGGACGACCTGATCCGGCGGTCTGTGGCCATCGGCAAAGGTTTTGATGTTGATGATCACCTTCTCACCCATCTCGATGCGCCCTTCCAGCGTGGCAGAGCCCATATGGGGCAGCAAGACCACATTGGGCAGGTCTTTCAAGCGCGGGTTGACGCGGCCATTTTCGTAAACATCCAACCCCGCCCCTGCCAATTCCCCCGCCCGCAGGCCGCGCGTCAGAGCGTTCTCGTCAATCACCTCACCGCGGGACGTGTTGACGATCACGGCAGAGGGTTTCATCAGCTTCAACCGCCGCGCATTCATCAGATGAAAGGTTGACGGTGTATGCGGGCAGTTGATCGACAAAATGTCCATCCGCGCCACCATCTGGTCAAGGCTTTCCCAATAGGTGGCTTCAAGCTCGCCTTCAACCTCTGCCCGCAGGCGGCGGCGGTTGTGGTAGTGGATCTGGCAGCCAAAGGCGCGCGCGCGGCGGGCCACGGCTTGGCCAATGCGGCCCATGCCCAAAATGCCCAACCTGCGCCCCGCCAGCCTGCCGCCCAGAAAAGCCATCGGCGACCAACCCTGCCAATCGCCCGCCTGCATGGCGGCCAAGCCTTCAGGGATGCGCCGCGTCAGGGCCAAGATCAAGGCTATCGCCATATCCGCCGTGTCTTCGGTCGTCACCCCCGGCGTGTTGGACACCAATATCCCCCGCGCCCGCGCTGTGGACACGTCGATATGATCCACCCCCGCGCCGTAATTGGCGATCAGTTTCAGCTTGGGGCCTGCCTGCCCGATCAGCCCCGCATCAATGCGGTCGCAGATCGTGGGCACCAGCACATCGCAGCGCGCCATCGCCTCGGCCAGCTCGTCGCGGGTCATTACGGTGTCGGGGTCGCGCAGCTCGACATCGAACAATTCCTTCAGCCGCGTTTCCACCACGGGCGGCACATGGCGGGTGACCACGACCAACAAACGTCTTTGACCCATGCTGTGTTCCTTCTCTTCCCAATGCGCCGCTTTGATGGCAAAGTGACGCCAAGTGCCAAAAGGCACAAGTGCGGATCGGCCTTTGGGCGGTTGCACAGAAAACAAGCGCAGGCGCATCGGGCAGAACAGCAATGAAAGCATGGATCTGGGCAGCGGGGCTGGTGGCGTGGTTTTTGTTGGGCCTATGCCCGACACAGGCCCAAGACGGCACCGCCAGCTTTGAGGAAAAGGCCACCGCATCCAGCGAACAGCCCGAAGCCGCCCTTACAGACAAAACAGCCCCGCCGCGCGATCCGCATATAGGGGCTGTAACCAACCTGCCCATCCCGCGCTTTGTCAGCCTGAAAGGCCATGAGGGCAACGCCCGCCGGGGGCCGGGCCTGACGCACCGGATTGATTGGGTCTTTACCCGCGAAAACATGCCCCTAAAGGTGACGGCAGAATACGAACACTGGCGGCGGGTCGAAGATGTCGACGGTGCGGGCGGCTGGGTGCATTACTCGCTGCTCTCGGGGGTTCGCACGGTTCTGGTCACGCAAGACATGGCCCCCGCCTATGCCAGCCCCGATCCAACCGCAGGACTGGTCTTTCAGTCGGAACGCGGCGTGGTGGGCAAACTGGTGCAATGTATCCCCGATTGGTGCCGCATCTCGGTAGACGGCACAAAGGGCTGGATGCAGCAAAAGGCAATTTGGGGCGTGCGGGTGGGGGAAACCTACCCCTGACCCTGCGGCCCCACACGCGATCTGCGGTTTAGGTCTGGGTCCGGCCTAGGCGTGAGGCTCCCCTCGGACCCGATAGGGACACCCATGCCGCTGCGCTATGGCAATCTGGCCAAGGCCATCTCGAAACAATCAGGCCGCCCGCGCGCCTTTACGCTGGCGGCGGGGGTCATTGTTGTGTGGATTCTGACGGGGCCGCTTTTTGGCTTTTCGGACACATGGCAATTGGTGATCAACACCGGCACCACAATCGTGACCTTTCTGATGGTCTTTTTGATCCAGAACACCCAAAACCGCGACACCGAGGCGATCCAGATCAAATTGGACGAGCTGATCCGCGCCCATAACGGGGCCCATAACGCCTTGATGGATCTAGAGGAATTGGAGGAAGCGCAGTTGCAGATCTTTCGGCGGCGCTATGCCAAGCTGGCCTTGCAAGCCCGCGCCCAGTTAGAACAGGGCCTGCCCGATACCGACACGCCGGATCAATAAGCCCGTTATTTGCCCTGCTTCACGCGGTTCACATGGCCCATCTTGCGGCCCGGGCGGGGCGCGCCCTTGCCGTACAGATGCAACGCCGCCCCCGCCTCGCGTGCGATTTTGGGCACGCGCAGGATATCGTCGCCGATCAGGTTTTCCATCACCACATCGGCATACCGGCTGCCATCACCCAAAGGCCACCCCGTAATGGCGCGGATGTGTTGTTCGAACTGGTCCACCATGCAGCCATTCTGCGTCCAATGGCCCGAGTTGTGCACACGCGGAGCGATTTCGTTGGCGATCAGGCCCTGAGGGGTGACAAAAAGCTCAAGCCCCATGACGCCCACATAGTCTAGGGCGGTCAAAATCCGCGCGGCCATCAAGACGGCATCGGTGCGCTGGCTGGCGGTCAGGCGCGCGGGCACGGTGGTGGTGTGCAAAATGCCGTCGCGGTGGACATTCTCGCCGGGGTCAAAACAGGCCACCGACCCATCCAGCCCCCGCGCCGCGATGACCGAGACTTCGTGGCTAAACTCAACAAACCCTTCCAGCACGCTGTCTTGGCGCAGCGCGGCCTTGGCGGCGGGCGCATCGGCGGGCGACATCAGGCGCATCTGCCCCTTGCCGTCATAGCCAAGCCGTGTGGTCTTTAGAATCGCGGGCGTGCCGATGGCGGCAATAGCCCCGTCCAGTTCACTGGCGTTCACAACGGCGGCATAGGGGGCGCAGGCGATGCCAAGGCTGGTTAAAAAATCTTTCTCCAACAGACGATCTTGCGCTGTGGCAAGGGCGCGGCGGTTGGGGCGAATGGGTTTAAGGCTGTCCAGCAGGTCCAAGGCGGCGGTGGGGACGTTTTCAAACTCGTAAGTGATCACATCCACCGCAGCGGCAAAGGCGCGCAGGGCGTCTTGGTCGTCGTAAGCCGCCGTGGTGAGGGCATGGGCCACATCGCCCGCAGGCGGATTGGCCCCGGGTTCGTAAATATGGCAGCGAAAGCCCAACCGTGCGGCGGCCACAGCCAGCATCCGGCCCAACTGCCCGCCGCCCAAAATACCAATGACAGCGCCTGAGGGAAGTTCACTCATCGCGTGGATCCTGCGGGATCGAGGCGGACAAGGCCGCGCGCCACGCATCAAGCCGACCCGCCAAAGCGGCATCGTGCAGCGCCAAAATCCCCGCGGCCATCAACCCCGCATTGGCCGCCCCCGCAGCGCCAATGGCCATCGTGGCGACCGGATACCCCTTGGGCATCTGCACGATGGAATACAGACTGTCGACACCGGCCAAAGCCTTGGTCTGGATGGGCACCCCGATCACCGGAACCCGCGTCTTAGACGCCATCATTCCGGGCAAATGCGCCGCCCCGCCGGCACCCGCCACGATCACCTGCAACCCGCGATCCACCGCCGTCATCCCATAGTCCCACAAACGGTCGGGCGTGCGATGGGCCGAGACGATCTTGACCTCATAGGTCACGCCAAGCTGGTCCAGCACAAAGGCCGCCTCTTGCATGGTGGGCCAGTCTGATTGGCTGCCCATGATGATCCCGACTTGAACGTCCATAAGACCCTCCGCTGTCAACAGCGCGCAGTATACTGACAAGCGCAAGGGGGCAAGCCACCCCCGCCCCTTTCAGACTTGCCCAAATATCCGCCAAAGGCACAGCCCGCGCCGCGATGGGCCTTAGCCCCTGCGCGCTTAGGCAATGATATCGGGAATCAGATCGTCTTCGATCTTCACGATCTGATCTTTCAGCGCCAGCTTTTGCTTTTTCAACCGCCGCAAGCGCAGCTGATCGGGGCGGCCTGACTCTTCCAAGGCATGCACCGCCGCATCCAAATCGCGATGCTCGCGCCGCAGCACATCCAGCTTGATGCGCAGCAATTCCTTAAAGTTCAGTTCGTTGGAGGCATTCATGTCAGCGTCACGCAAGAAGGAGGTCATCACCCACCCTACAACGATTCGCGCGTTATCGGAAAAAATTCCGCGCCCTGTTGCAAGATTCTTTACCATCAGCCCAGCACCGCGTTTCCCCCCTGCCCGTCATCCCCCTTGCAGCCTTGGTCAGAGCACCCCATATTTGATGTCAGAGCGGGTGCCTTTTGGGCCTGCTTTGGAAATGTCGCTTCACTCAAGGACATAAGCATGACGAAACTGACGTTTGGGGCCCATCCCTATCTTTTGGGGTTTGAGCAGTTGGAACGCTTGGTGGAACGCACCGCCAAGACTGCCAGCGAAGGCTATCCCCCCTTCAACATCGAAGCCACCTCTGAGACGACCTACCGCATCACGCTGGCCGTGGCGGGGTTTCGCGAACAAGATTTGCAGATCACGGTCGAAGACCGCCAACTTGTCGTGCGCGGGCGACAGGCCGAAGAGTCGGGCGAACGTGTCTATCTGCACCGTGGCATTGCCGCGCGTGCCTTTCAGCGCAGTTTTGTCTTGGCCGACGGGGTCGAGGTGGGCGGGGCCGATCTGGACCACGGCCTTTTGCACATCGACCTGCGCCGCCAAGCGCCCGAAACCGTTGTTCAAACCATTCGCATAGGAAGGACATAAGATGCGCGCAGGTTCAAAACCGCTGGAACAAGCCCCCTTGCCCGACGTCGCGGCGATAGCGCAGGCTTGGTCGTCGATGGTCTATATCCGCCCTGTTCTGGTCGCCGACCTATCCGCCGACCTGCAGCGCGAGGCTGAAGGCATCGAAACGCTTTATTCCGTGCACCGCCCCGATGGCACCCGTGTGGCCCTTGTTGCTGACCGCAGACTGGCCTTTGCGCTGGCGCGCGAGCACGACATGGCACCGGTTTTTGTCCATTAAGGCAAAACCGCCCAGTCCAAAAATTAAAAGCGCCGCCCCAAGTCAGGGGCGGCGCTTTTAAGTTCAGCCAACGCTTATGCGCTTAGGCCTTGATCAGCCCCAAGCTTTCCAGCTTCAAGATCACTTGGTGGGCGCAGTGGTCCACCTCGACACCTTCGGTGTCCAGCACCAGTTCGGCTTTGATCGGGGCTTCATACGGGTCAGAAATGCCGGTGAATTCCTTGATCTTGCCTTCGCGGGCCAGTTTGTACAGGCCCTTGCGGTCACGCCGTTCGCATTCCTCGATCGAGGTTGCCACATGCACCTCGATAAAAGCGCCGTAGCTTTCGATCATCTCGCGCACGGCACGGCGGGTGGCGGTGTAGGGGGCAATCGGCGCGCAGATGGCGATGCCGCCGTTCTTGGTGATCTCGGAGGCGACATAGCCGATCCGCTTGATGTTGATATCGCGGTGGTCTTTGGAAAAGCCAAGCTCGCTGGACAGGTGCTTGCGCACCACATCGCCGTCCAGCAGCGTGACAGGGCGGCCGCCCATCTCCATCAGTTTGACCATCAAGGCATTGGCCACTGTTGACTTGCCCGACCCCGACAGGCCGGTGAAAAACACGGTAAACCCCTGCTTGTCGCGCGCCGGAGAGGTCTTGCGCAGTTGCGTCACCACTTCGGGGAACGAGAACCATTCGGGAATATCCAACCCCTCGCGCAACCGGCGGCGCAGTTCGGTGCCGGAAATATCTAGCACCGTGCAGCCTTCGGGCACTTCGTTGGCGGGGTAGTAGCTGGCCTTTTCTTGCACATAAACCATGTGCTTGAAGTCGACCATTTTCACGCCAATCTCGGATTCATACTGGGTGAACAGGGTTTGCGCATCATAGGGGCCGTAGAAATCTTGGCCAGCGCTGTTCTTGCCCGGGCCTGCATGGTCGCGCCCCACGATAAAATGCGTCACGCCGTGGTTGCGCCGGATCAGGCCGTGCCAAACCGCCTCACGCGGGCCAGCCATGCGCATGGCAAGATTCAAAAGGCTCATCGTGGTGGTGGATTGCGGGTATTTGTCCAACACCGCCTCATAGCAGCGCACGCGGGTGAAATGGTCAACATCGCCGGGTTTGGTCATGCCCACGACGGGATGGATCAGCAGATTGGCCTGCGCTTCGCGCGCGGCGCGGAAGGTCAGCTCTTGGTGGGCGCGGTGAAGCGGGTTGCGGGTTTGGAACGCCACGACCTTTTCCCAGCCCAGTTTCTTGAAATAGGCGCGCAATTCGTTGGGCGTGTCACGGCGGCCTTTGAAATCGTAGTGAACAGGGGCTTGCAAGCCTTCAATCGGGCCGCCGAGGTAGACGGGGCCTGCGATATTGTGCAGGTAGTTCACCGCCGGATGGGCCAGATCATCGGCCCCAAAGACCTGTGCGGCCTCATGCGCTTTGTTCGGGGTCCATTTGTCAGACACGGTCATGACAGCCAAGATCACCCCTTCTGCATCGCGCAGGGCAATCCGTGTGCCAGAGGCTACGCCTTCGGCAAACTTTTCTGACACATCCAGCGTGATCGGAATGGGCCACAAGGTGCCGTCGGCCAGACGCATGGTGTCGACCACGCCGTTGTAGTCAGCTTGGCTATTGAACCCTTTCAGCGGAAAGAACCCGCCGTTCATCAACAATTCCAGATCGCAGGCCTGCCGCGCGGTCAGGTCCCACGAGGGCATCGAACCGGCTTCGGCTTTCAGGCGCTGTGCATGATCGGCGGAAACAAACAACTCGGGAATAGGCGCATGGTTTGAAATGGACATCGGGCTCTCTCATAAGGTCACGGGCTGCCCGCAGGCGGGCGTCAGAACACAGGGCTTTTCGCGCTGCGGGACGATTTAATCAAGTCAATGGGAACAATTTTTGGGAAAAAGGTCCAAATTGCCCGAAGAAACGCGCAAAAGCTGTCACGTTTTCCGCCTGCGCCGCACCCAAGGGACGCCGTTCCGGCGACCGGCCCATGGGCGCGACGCCGTTCCGCCCCGTTAATGCCCTGCCAGCCAGCGTTCGGCATCCAAGGCGGCCATACAGCCCATGCCAGCACTGGTCACAGCTTGGCGGTAAACATGGTCGGTCAAATCGCCCGCAGCAAAGACCCCCGCAATGGCGGTGCGGGTTGTGCCGGCTTCGACTTGCACATAGCCGCCATTGTGAAGCGGCAACTGGTCTTTGACCAGTTCAGACGCCGGAGCATGGCCGATCGCCACAAAAAACCCGTGGCAGGGGATATCCGCGACAGCCCCCGTCACAAGGTTGCGGGTGCGCACGCCGGTGACAGAGGCGGGGGCATCGGTGCCCAAAACCTCGGTCACTTCGCAGTTCCAGACAACTTCGATCTTGGGATGTTTGAACAGACGGTCCTGCATGATCTTTTCGGCCCGAAGACTGTCACGGCGGTGGATGAGCGTGACCTTGGTGGCGAAATTTGTCAAAAACAGCGCCTCTTCCACAGCGGTATTGCCGCCACCGATCACGACAACCTCTTTGCCGCGGTAAAAGAAACCGTCACAGGTGGCACAGGCCGACACGCCAAACCCTTTGAACTTTTCTTCCGAAGCCAGCCCCAGCCATTTGGCCTGCGCGCCTGTCGCCAAGATGACGGCATCGGCCGTATAGGTGACACCGCTGTCAGACTGCG
>CANFSY010000054.1 GCA_947449875.1 Paracoccaceae bacterium | reverse complement strand
GCACCTTGCCCGGGCTGGCCACTTGGGCCCGTGTGCGCGATTGGCGGCTGACGATGCTGGCCAAGCTGCCCAATGTCACGCTTTATCCTGAAAGTGCGATGACGGCGGACGATGTGGCGGGCTTTGGCGCCGACCATGTGGTGCTGGCGACAGGATCGGTCTGGCGGCGCGACGGGGTGGGGGTGTTGGGGATGACCCCGCGCGATTTTGCGGGGGCCCTGACGCCGGATGACATCTTTGCAGGGGCCAAAGTGACAGGCCCCGTGGTGATCTATGATGACGAGCATTATTTCATGGCCGGTGCCTTGGCCGAACGGCTGGCAGGGCAGGGGCATGAGGTGACCTATGTGACACCGCAAAACATGGCCTCGGCTTGGACGGTCTATACCGACGAGCAGGGCTTTGTGCAGGCACGGCTGATCGAGGCGGGGGTGACGCTGGCCTTTGCGCGCTACGCCACCGCTTGGGCCGACGGCGCGCTGCAAACCGAGTGCGCCTATACGGGGCGCAGCGTGCCGCCCTTGCCCTGCGGCACGCTGGTGCTGGCAACGGGGCGCGTGCCGGTCGATGGGCTGTATCATGCGCTGGTCGGGCGGGTCGCCTCACTCGTGCGGGTGGGCGATTGCCTGATGGCGTCGTCTATGGCCGATGCGATCTATTCGGCCCATGCCTATGCCCGAGAATTGGGCGAAGCGCCCCAACCCCTGCGCCGTGAACTGCCGCCCCACCGCGGTGCGATATGAGACGCCCGCGTTCAACCGCCGTACCGCAGCGGCCCTTTGGCCAAGTGCCGCTGGGCATAGCGCCGGTCGAGGTGATCTCGGCCGATCAGGTCGAAGCCATTCATGGGGCCGCGCTTAAGCTGCTGGCGGGCACCGGCCTTAAGGTGCTGCACCCGCCTGCGCGGGCGTTTTACGCGGCGGCGGGGGCGCAGGTGGCGGGCGATATGGTGCGGCTGGACCCCGATCTGGTGATGGACCTTATGTCGTCAGTGCCTTCGACCTTTACCTTGGCCGCGCGCAATCCGGCCAAATCGCTGCGCTTTGGCGGGCGGGATATGGTCTTCACCTCGGTGGGCGGGCCGGCTTATGTGATGGACCTTGACGGCGGGCGGCGCGATGGCACCATGGCAGAGGTCTGCGAATTTTTGAAGCTGATCCAAGGCATTAACGTGATCCATCAAGAAGGCGGTGGCCCGTTTGAACCGATGGACCTGCCCGCCGCCACGCGCCATTTGGACCTGTATCTGGCGCAGATCACCTATCTGGACAAAAGCTGGCAAACCCAGACGCTGGGGCACGCCCGCACGATGGACGGGATCGAGATGGCGGCGATCATGTTCGGCTGCGCGCCCGACGCCTTGCCCGTCAGCCTGCTGGGCATCATCAACACCAACTCGCCCTTGCAACTGGATGTGCCGATGGCCGAAGGGTTGATTGCCATGGCTTCCCACGGGCAGGTCAACGTCATCACCCCCTTTACACTGGCAGGGGCTATGGCCCCCGTCAGCATCGCAGGCGCGCTGGTGCTGCAACATGCCGAGGCGATGGCGGGAATTTGCTTAACACAGATTGTCAAAAAGGGGGTGCCGGTGATGTATGGCGGCTTCACCTCGAATGTCGATATGCGCTCGGGCGCGCCGGCGTTCGGCACGCCCGAATATGCCAAGGCGGCGCAGGCCTCGGGGCAGTTGGCGCGGCGGATCGGGGTGCCGTTTCGATCGTCCAATGTCACCTCGGCCAATGCGGTTGACGCGCAGGCGGCGTATGAAAGCCAGATGGCCCTGTGGGGGGCGATCACGGGCGGGGCGCATCTGATCGAACATGCGGCGGGGTGGATGCACGGCGGGCTGACGGCCAGTTATGAAAAGCTGATCTTGGATGCCGACATGCTGCAAATGATGCAGGCGTGGATGGACCCAATGCCCACGGATGACGCCGCCTTGGGGCTAGATGCGATTGCCGAGGCCGGACCCGGTGGCCATTTTTTCGGCACAGCACAAACCATGGCCAGCTATCAGACAGCCTTTTACCAACCCATGCTGTCGAATTGGGACAATTACCCCAACTGGCTGGAAAAAGGATCCCAAGACGCCCCCCGCCGCGCCAATCGCATCTGGAAAGAGGTGATCGCGGCTTATGAAGAACCCAAACTTGACGAAGGCAAAGCCGAAGCGCTGGCCGATTATGTCGCACGCCGCAAAGCCGAAGGCGGCGCGCCGATGAACTAAGGCGGCACCCCTTACCCGCCCCACGTGCGGCCAAGCAGCGCCAGCCAGTTGTCGCAGCACAGCTTGCGCACCAGCGCCTCGCCGTAGTGATGGTCGAGCATGGCTTGCTGCAAGGCGGGCAGGCCTGCGACATCGCTGATGCCTTGCGGGATCGTGGCCCCGTCAAAGTCTGACCCTAGGCCCACGTTGTCTTCGCCCAGATGGGTGATGAGGTGGTCAAGGTGGGACAGAACATCCTCCCATCCCATATCGGCCGATTGTTTGCCATCGCGGCGCAGGAACGAGGTGGCGAAGTTCAGGCCGACCATGCCGTTTGACGCCTTAACGACCGCCAGTTGCCGGTCGGTCAGGTTGCGGCTGGATTGGGTTATGGCGTGGGCGTTGGAATGGGTGGCCACCAGCGGGGCATTGGACAGGGCCGCCACATCGTCAAAGCCCTTTTCGGTCATATGGCTTAGATCCAGCATGATTTTCAGATCGTTACAGGCCAAGACCAGCCGCTTGCCTGCGTCGGTCAAGCCGCCACCCGTGTCGGGCGAGGACGGATAGGCAAAGGGCACGCCGTGGCCAAAGATCGTGGGGCGCGACCAGACCGGGCCAAGCGAGCGCAATCCCATGGCATGAAAGCCGTACAGCGCATCCAGATCGGGGCCGATCGCCTCGGCCCCTTCCATGTGCAAAATGCCCGAAATCACGCCCGCCGCCATATTGGCGCGGATATCCGCCACCGAGCGGACGATCTTAAAGCGCCCCTGCGAGGCGCGTTCCATCCACAGCATGTGGTTGGCCATGGCCCAAGCCGTGGGCAAGGCGCCCTCGGCCGAAATCAGCGCGGGCAGGGGCAGGCGGTAGGGCGGGTTTTCCATCAGTTGGTGATAGTCGATCCCGTCGTCGTCTTCTTGCGGCGGGGAGGGGATATAGATGGCAAAAAAGCCGCCCACAAACCCGCCCTGCACCATGCGGGGCAGGTCAAGGTGGCCCTTGCCCTCACCCGTCAGCCAGATGGCGTCGCGGTTTTGCGGGGCATTGAAAAGGCGCAAAAGGATGTCGTTGTGGCCGTCGAAGGTTGGGAACATGGCGAGCCTTTGGCTGGCGGCAGGACCGGGGGTTTCACACCCCCGGACCCCCGTGGGATATTTGGGCACATATGAAAGGGGAAAGGGGCATGGGTCAACCTTCCAGCATACGGTCGGCTGAGGCGGCAAAGAGCGCGCGGGCATAAGGCGTGGTCATGGCGGCAGAGGCGAGGGCCTCGCGCGACAGCTCTTCGACCGCTTGGCCGTTTTGCATCACCAGCACGCGGTCGCACATATGGTCGATCACGGCCAGATCGTGCGACACCATCACAAAGGTCAGCCCGCGCTCGGCGCGCAGGCGCGACAGCAGGTTGAGCGTTTCGGCCTGAACCGAGGCGTCGAGGGCCGAGGTGGGTTCATCCAGCAGCAAGATCTGCGGTTGCAGCATCAAGGCGCGCGCGATGGCCACCCTTTGGCGCTGGCCGCCCGACAATTGGTGGGGGTAGCGAAAGCGAAACGCGGGCGGCAGGCCGACATCGACCAGCGCCTGTTCGATCTTGGCATCCGAGCCGCGCCCTTGGCCGTGGATCGCCAAGGGTTCTGACAGGACCCTGTCCACCGTGTGGCGCGGGTGCAGCGAGGCATAGGGGTCTTGGAACACCATTTGCACAAGGGCTGCAAAAGCCCGCCCGCGCGGGGTGGGCAGGGGTTTGCCGTCGATGCGGATTTGGCCGCCCGTAATGGGGGCCATGCCGCAGATGGCGCGCAGGATGGTGGATTTGCCCGACCCGCTTTCGCCCACCAGCCCGAAGCTTTGCTGCGCTTCGACCTTGAAGGACACATTTTGCACCGCGCGCACTTTGCGACCTGCGGCGGGGAAGGTGACGGACAGGTCTTCGATCTCGATCAAGGCCATGTCAGCGCGCCCAATCGGCGTTGCGGTCAAGTGCCGGAAGCGGGCCACGCGACCCGCCGATGCGCGGCAGGCAGTTCAGCAGCCCTTGGGTGTAGGGGTGCTTGGCCTGCAACAGGTCTTTGGCCGCGAGTTCTTCCACGATCTTGCCCTTGTACATCACCAAAACCCGATCACAAAACCGCGCCACCAGCCGCAGATCGTGCGAGATGAAGATCAGCCCCATGCCGCGCGTTGTCACCAGATTATCAAGGATATTCAACACCTCGGCCTGTACGGTCACATCAAGGGCCGAGGTGGGTTCGTCAGCGATCAACAGGTCGGGGTCGGGGATCAGCATCATGGCGATCATCACTCTTTGGCCCATGCCACCAGATAGCTCGTGGGGGTAAGCCTCCATCACGCGGTCGGGGTCGCGGATTTGCACGGCTTGCAGGGCGGCAATCGCCTTGGCCCGCGCCTCGGCACGCGGCGCGTGGTCGCGTTGGCGCAGGCCCTCCATCAGCTGCGCGCCGACTTTCATCACGGGGTTTAGCGAGAATTTCGGGTCTTGCATCACCATCGCAATCCGCCGCCCGCGCAGGGCGCGCAGGTCGGTTTCGGACGCAGCCATCAGGTCTTGCCCCTCAAAGGTCATGGCATCCGCCTCGATCCGTCCGGGCGCGCGGATCAGCCGCAGCACGGCGCGGCCGGTCATGGTTTTGCCCGATCCGGATTCGCCCACGATCCCCAGCCTTTCGCGGCCAAGGTCAAAGGACACACCGCGCACGGCCTGCACGGGGCCGGTTTCGGTTTCAAACGTCACGCGCAGGTTTTTGACGGACAGAAGGGTCATTTGCCAGCACTCCGCGGGTCAAGCACATCGCGCAGGCCATCTCCGAGCAGGTTAAACCCCAAAGAGACGATGAAAATCGCAAGGCCTGGCATGGTGGCGACCCACCATTGTTCAAACAAAAACTTGCGCCCCGCCGAGATCATCAGGCCCCATTCCGGCAGCGGCGGCTGCACGCCCAAGCCCAAAAAGCCCAAGCCTGCCGCTGTCAGGATCACGCCGGCCATATCCAGCGTGACGCGGATGATGACCGAGGGCAGGCACATCGGCATCACATGGCCCCAGATCAGCCGCAGGGCCGATGCGCCTTGCAGCCGTGTGGCCGCGATGTAATCGGAATTGCGCACGGTCAGCGTTTCGGCCCGCGCCACGCGGGCATAGGGCGGCCAACTGGTCACAGCGATGGCCAGCACGGCATTCACCATCCCCGGCCCCAGAACGGCTACAAGGGCCAGCGCCAAGATCAGCTTCGGGAAGGCCAGAAAGATATCGGTGATGCGCATCAAGATCGCATCGACCCAGCCGCCAAAGTAACCCGCGACCGTGCCGATGATCAGCCCCACGACGGGCGCTGTCAGGATCACCAGCAGCACGATGTACAGCGTGATGCGCGAACCGTACAGGATGCGGCTGTAGATATCGCGGCCGAAATCGTCGGTCCCCATCCAGTGCCCCGGGGTCAGGGGCGGCAGCAGGCGGTCGGGCAGGGATTGCACAATGGGGTCATAGGGGGCGAGCAAGGGCGCAAAGATCGACATCAAGATCAGCGCCAGCGATATCCCAAGCCCGATCATCGCCAAAGGGTTGCGCCGAAAGCGCAGCCACGACAAGAACGTCTGCCCCGCGCGCGATTGCAGGCGCGACTTGGGGTTCGGGTCTAACAGCCAAGGGGTCAAAGCGGTCATCTGGCCCTCGGGTCGGCGAGGCGGTAAAGAAAATCCGACAGCATGTTGATGCCGATATACACCGCCCCCACCACGATCGTCCCGCCCAGAACGGCGGGCATATCGGCGACCAGCAGCGCGTCGGTGATATAGCGCCCAAGGCCGGGCCAAGCGAAAATCGTCTCGGTCAAGACCGCACCTTCCAGCAAATAGGCGTAAGACAGGGCCACGACCGTGATCAGCGGCACAGCCACGTTGCGCATGGCATGAACCCAGACCACGCGGCGCTCGGGCATGCCCTTCACACGGGCCGTGGTGATATATTCTTGCCCCAACTCGTTCATCATGAACGACCGCGTCATGCGCGAGATATAGGCCATCGACAGATACCCCAGCAGCGAGGCAGGCAGGATGATATGCGACAGCGCGTTCCAGAACATATCCCATTCGCCCGCAAGGGCGGTGTCGATCAGGATCATATGGGTCACGGGGGGCACCGTCATATCCAGCATCATTTCATACATGGAATCCAAGCGGCCCGGCCCGCCGACCCAACCAAGTTCGCCGTAAAACAGCAAAAGCCCCATCAGGCCCAGCCAAAACACCGGCATGGAATAGCCCATCAGCCCAACCAGCCGCACCAACAGATCGCGCCACGATCCGGGCTTGGTGGCCCCCAGCACGCCCGCCGGAATGCCCACGATCACGCCGATCAGAATGCCAAGGGTCGACAGTTCCAGCGTGGCGGGGAAATAGCGGCCGATCTCGGACAGGATCGGGTCGCGGGTGCGCACCGATTGGCCCAGATCGCCGTGAAACACATCCCAAACATAGATGCCAAACTGCTGCCACAGCGGGTCATTCAGCCCCAGCTTTTGCGTCAGGGCGGCGATTTGTTCGCCCGTGGCGCGTTCGCCCAAGATCGCTGTCACCGGATCAATCGGGATCACGCGCGAGATAAAAAAGGTCACGGCCAAAAGGCCGATAAAGGTGATGAACAAGGAAAACAGCGTGTTGGCACTTTGACGGGCAAAGCGCAGCGCCGCCGAGGGTTGGCCGGCGGCGTCAGAGGATTGGGTGGTGTCTGGGGGGGCCATGCGAGATGCGCGCGCCGGTCGCCCGGCGCGCGCTTGTCCTTACTTTGTCACAAGCCAGAAGGCTGCGGCATCCACCGCGCCACCGGCATAAAAGCCCGCAACGTTCGACCGCAGACCGGTTTGACGCGCCTGTTGGAACATCAAGATAAAGGGCGACGTTTCGCGGTGGGTTTTTTGGATGTCGGCATACATGACCTTACGCTTTTCAGGATCACGCTCCATCACAGCCGCTTGCGAAGCGGCCGTCATAGCGCCCGGATCGTAAGCGTTGCGCCATGCCAGATAGCCGGTTGCATTGGCTTCGTCCGAGTTGTCGGGATTTTCGGCGAAGGTGGACGAGTTGGTGTTCGGATCAGGATAATCCGGCCCCCACGTTTGCAGCGTGGCGTCATGCAGGCGGGCACGGTAGTCTTTCAGAACCTCGGCCCCCTCGCCCACTTTCAGCTCTACCTTGATGCCGGCTTGGCCAAAGGTGTTCTGGATGGATTGCGAAATATCCATCCGGTCGGCGGCGTTGCGCACGGTCAGGGTGACAACCGGATCTTTGACACCCGATTCCGCCAGCAAGGCTTTGGCCTTTTCGATGTCCAAGCTATAGGGCAGATCGTCCAGCGCGCCCAGATAGCCTTGCGGCAAGAAGGATTGGTGCGGAATCACCGCGCCCTTCATGATCGTGTCGGCCATGCCTTGGTAGTCAATTGCCCAACGCATTGCGTCAAGGAACTTGGCGTTCTTGTAGTTTTCGTTCTTTTGGTTGAACGACAGGTAATAGACCTGACCGCCCACATCGGTGACCACGTTCACATCGGCATTGCCTGCCAGACCGGCCACATCGGTGGGGGTCAAAGCGCGGGCGATATCAACGTCACCTTTTTCGATCTGCAACCGTTCGGTCGCGGCTTCGGGGATGTGCTGGATGAAGACGTTTTTCATCTTCGCATCGCCGCGCCAGTAGCCCGGACGCGCCTCAAGGATCACGCCTTCGTTGGGCTTGTAGGATTTCAGGATATAAGCGCCCGTGCCGGCCGAGTTGTTCTTCAGCCATTCATTGGCCATATCGCCGCCCACATCATGGGTCTTGACGGTTTCGGCATCGACGATCGAGGCCACACCCGCCGTCAGGCAGTTGTACAGGAACGTCGGCGCAAAGGCCTTGTCGACCTTCAGCGTCAGCGTGTCGCCTGCACCGGTGATCATGGTGTCAACGTTTTCTGCCGTCCAGCCGAACTGGTTCAGAATGAAGGCCGGTGTCTTGTTGACCTTGACCGCGCGCTGCAGCGAATAGGCTGCGGCTTCTGCCGTCACAGGGTTGCCCGAGGCAAAGGTGACGCCCGCTTTCATCTTGAACGTATAGGTCACGCCGTCATCGGCGACCGACCAGCTTTCGGCCAGACCGGGTTCCAGCGCCAAGGTGGCGGGGTTGATCTCGACCAAGCCGTCATAGGTGTTGTTGACGATATCAAGGCCCGAGAATTCGTAGGCCTCTGCCGGATCAAGCGAAACGATGTCGTCAATCGCGGCTGCGACCACCAGCGTATCGGCGGGTGTTGCGGCCATCAAGGCGGCGGGGGCGGCACCCAAAAGCAAAGCTGCCAAGGTGGCAGCACCGGCTTTGCGGGCGAGAGGAAGGAAGGACATGGATAACTCCCTGGTATTGTTGTTATGACGCACAGATGTCGGGCCCCTTGCTGAGTCCCGATGCAATCCTTGGCCAAGTGGGCAACTTTCACGCGCCCTTGTCAACCACTGGCCGTGTCATGCGCCTAAAGCTTGGGCAAAAGCTGCAATGTTTGGCATAGGCTTCTCTTTATTGCCCGCTATACAGATCCGTCGCGCGCACCATGGCATCGGCAATGCCCGGTTCGGTGCCGGTGTGGCCTGCATTCGGCACAATGACCAGCTTGGCTTGGGGCCAAGCCGCCACCAGATCCACCGCGTTGCGCACGGGCGTGCACACGTCATACCGCCCGTGGATGATTGTGCCGGGAATGGCTGCCAGCTTAGGGGCTTGGGCCAAAAGCCAGCCGTCTTGAGCGAAAAAGCCCTTGTGGTGGAAATAGTGGTTCTCGATGCGGGCAAAGGCTAAGGCATAGGGGCCGTCGGCCCAAGCCTCTTCGCGGGCGGGGTTGGGCAAAAGCGAGATGGTCCGCGCCTCCCAAAGGGTCCAAGCGCGGGCGGCGGCCTCTTGGGCGGGGCCTGCGGGGCCGGTCAGAATGCGATGATAGGCCGCAACCATCGCGCCGCGTTCGGCGGCGGGGATGGGGGCCTGATATTCGGCGAAGGCTTCGGGGAACAGAAAACTCGCCCCGCCTTGTTCGTAAAACCAGTCGATCTCTTCCTGACGGATCATGAAAATGCCGCGCAAGACCAGCTCGCTGACCCGTTCGGGGTGGGTGACGGCGTAGGCCAGCGCCAGAGTTGAGCCCCAAGACCCGCCCGCCACCTGCCAGCGGTCAATTCCCAGATGCTGGCGCAGGGCTTCGGTATCGGCGACCAGATCCCAGAGCGTGTTCTGCTCTAGGCTGGCAAAGGGGGTGGATTGGCCGCAGCCGCGCTGGTCAAACAAGATGATCCGGTAGCGGGCCGGATCATGGCCTTGGCGCAGGAAGGGCGATATCCCGCCCCCCGGCCCGCCGTGCAGCACAACCACGGGTTTGCCCGTGGGGGTGCCGCATTCCTCGTAATAAATCTCATGCAGGTCTGATACCTTCAGCCGCCCCGTCTGATAGGGTTCGGTCGGCGGGTACAGCGGGCGCAGGTCGGTCATGGCACTCTCCCTTTAAGGCCAGTGTTGCGGGCCAAGGGGCGCACCGCAAGCCCTTTCCTACTTGCCCAAATATCCAAATCCTGCCCTGTCCGCTTGCCAGCGGGCGGCTAATCTTTCACAACAGGGGCGAACAGGGGGATGGGGCATGGCAAAACTGGCATTGATCACCGCGGGCACCAGCGCCATCGGGCGGCATTTGGTGCTGGGGCTGGCGGGGGCGGGCTATGATGTGGCGCTGACCCATCTGGGGGCGACAGCAGAGGCCGCAGCACTGGTCGGCGCAGTTGAGGCGCTGGGCACAAGGGCGCTGGCCGTGGAAAGCGATGCGGGGGATGAGGCGCAGGTTTTGGCCTTTCACTCCCGCGCCGCTGACTGGGCGGGGGCGGTGCCGCGAGTCTTGGTCAACAATGCCGGCATCCAGACATGGTCGCGCCTGACCGATCTTGAGGTGGCCGATTGGGACCGTGTCATGGCCACCAACCTGCGCGGCACCTTCTTGAACACCCGCACCGCAGCCCGCGCCATGCAGGACGCGGGGCAGGGCGGGTCGATCCTGACGCTGGGGTCGGGCTGCAACACCCGCGCCTTTCCCCGATTGGTGGATTACACAGCGTCCAAAGGCGGGATCGAACAGTTCACCAAGGTTGCCGCCTGCGAGCTTGGCCCCTTTGGCATCCGCGTCAATTGCATCGCCCCCGGCGCCATCGCCACCGAACGCACCGCGGCAGAGGCGGGCGATTATGCGGGCACTTGGGCCCCCATCACCCCTCTGCGCCGCATTGGTACGCCGCAAGATCTGGTCGGGCCGATGTTGTTTTTGATCTCGGACGCGGCAGCCTTTGTCACGGCGCAAACGCTGTATGTGGATGGCGGCACCTTTTCCCAAGCGCCTTGGCCTTATCCGACCTGATCCGTCACGCGCCTGTTACCCGCCTTGGGCATCTTGCGCAAAACGGAGGGTTGCTTATGGCGCGGTGGCAGGAGTCTTTCTTGGCGGGGGGTGAAAACCCGCGTCTTGGCAGCCGCTTTGACGTTCAAGGGCAATTCTTGCCCGAACATGGCAATACAATCGTGGCCCAAGTCACCGCCGGATCGCCCACCGAGGCTGCCTTGATCGACCTGCGCCAAGCGTTGATGGCTTTGCCCTTCGCCGACCACTTCGCGTTTACGGCGGCGCAAAGCTATCATATGACCGTCTTTGAAGGTGTCATCGAAACCCGCCGCGCGCGCGGGTATTGGCCGGATGATCTGGCGCTGGATTTGTCCATCGACGAAATGACAGACGCTATGTCTGCCAAGCTTGCACCCTTCACCCCGCCGCCGCCCTTCCAGATGCGGCTGGACGAGATCACCCCGCTTGGCCTGCACCTGACAGGGGCCACCCCGCAAGACGAGGCCACGGCCCGCGCGTGGCGCGATGCTTTGGCACAGGCTTTGGGCTTTCGCACCCCGTCACATGACACCTACGGCTTTCACACCACGATGGCGTATCAAAAGCGCTGGCCCCCAGCCGAAGCTTTGGGACAGTACGAACAGACCTTGGCGCAGTTGGGGGCCGACTTTGCCGCCCGTGTTCCGGTGCTAGACCTAGACCCCCCCGCCTTTTGCCGCTTTGCCGATATGAACGCCTTTCCAGCCGTGCGGCGGTGGGTGGGGCCTTACGGTTTACCCATGGGGTGCGATGCAAAACTGTTGATTTCTTGACACAGGTCCCGTGCCGGATCATGCACAGCGTCAGCATAGTTTTGCAAAAGGCCTGACCCATGACGCGCGCCGATCCAGCCCTGTCGCCTGCCGAGCAATTGCGCGCCAATGTCGCCGTGCCATTTGAACGCGCGCAGGCCATGCCAAAGTCGGTCTATACCTCGGCCGAGTTTGCCAAGTTGGAACAGGCGCAGATCTTTGCCAAGGATTGGCTGTGCGCGGGGCGGGCCGATACGCTCAAAGAGCCGGGCGATTATCTGACCCTGACGATTGCCGGTGAACCGATCATCGTGCTGCGCGATCACGACGGGCAGCTGCGCGGCATGTCCAACGTCTGCCGCCACCGCATGTCGACTCTGCTGGAAGGGCGCGGCCATGTGCGGGCCATCGTCTGCCCCTATCACGCTTGGACCTATAACCTTGACGGCAGCCTGCGCGGTGCACCCGCCATGGCGGCGAATGAGGCGTTTTGCAAAGACAAGATCGCTTTGCCCGCTGTGCGGGTGCAAAACTGGTTGGGCTGGATCATGGTCACGCTCAACCCCGATGCCCCGCCGCCGCAGGAAGCCTTGGCCGAGGTGGAAAAGCTGGTGGGCCATCTGGATATGGGGGCCTACGTCGAAACCTTTCAAGAAACCTTTCGCTGGGCGACCAATTGGAAGGTTCTGGCCGAGAATTTCATGGAAAGCTACCATCTGCCCGTCTGCCATTCCGGCACGATCGGCGGTTCGGTTGATCTGATGAAGATGACCTGCCCCGAGGGGACTTTGGCCTTTAACTACCATTACATCGTCAAGAACGACTCGGTTCCTTTGGCCTTGGCCCATCCGTCCAACACCACGCTGCAAGGCGATGATCGGCGCATCACATGGCTGTTGGCCATCTACCCCGCCCTGATGATCACACTGACGCCGGGGTATTTCTGGTATCTGGCCTTAACCCCGCAAGGCCCCGATCAGGTCGACGTTCTGTTTGGCGGCGGGATGAGCCCGCAGTGGATGGCTGATCCGGCAGCGTTGGACAATCTGGCCGCTGTCAAAGCCCTGCTGGATGAGGTGAATGTCGAAGACAAGGGCTGTGTGGAAAAGGTGTATCGCGGGCTGGTGGCGGGCCTGTCTGACCCTGGCCCGCTGAGCCATCTGGAACGGCCGAATTACGAATTTGCCCAGTATATCGCATCGAAACTATCAACCGCCGTTGGGTCGGCACAACCGGCGGAGCATATCGCGTGATCAAGCAAGCCCTGATTGTCAGCCACGGCCAACCGAGCGATCCTGATCCGGCAGAAGCCGCCTTGGCGGGGTTGGCGGCCAAAGTGGCGGCCCTATTGCCCGATTGGCGGGTGGACAGTGCTACCTTGGCCAAGCCCGATGCCTTGGCCAAAGCCGTGGCAGGGCGCCCGCACGGGATGGTCTATCCGATGTTCATGGCGGGCGGCTGGTTTCCCATGACCGAACTGCCGCGCCGGATGGAGGCGGCGGGGGCCACGGATTGGGCCTATCTGCCGCCTTTTGGCTTGGACGACGGGGTGCAAAACTTGGTGCTGACCTTAGCACAAGAGGCAGCGGCAGCGCAGGGCCGCACGCCTGCGCAGACCGAGCTTCTTTTGGCCGCCCACGGATCGTTTCGCAGTGCGGCCCCGTCCGAGGTCGCCCAAGCCGTGGCCCACCGCCTGAAACGGGCAGGCTTTGCGCGGGCGCAGGCCTACTTTATCGACCAAGAGCCGCGCATTGCCAAAGCCACCGGTTTTGGCGAGGGGTCTGTTTGCCTGCCCTTCTTTGCTGCCGAAGGGGGCCATGTCAGCGACGATCTGCCAGAGGCCTTGGCCGAGGCCGGCTATGGCGGGCGGGTGTTACCCCCGCTGGGGTTGGATGCGCGGGTGCCCAGCCTGATTGCGGCGGCTTTGCAGGGCCAAGCCTAGCCCTGCTAAACCGTGTACAGATACAGGTCGAAATCCACCTCTGACACGGTGCGCATCACACGGTCATATTCCGCCGCAGCGATGGCGGTAAAGGTGCGGTGCATGTCGGTGCCCAAGGCGTCTTTAAGGAAATCGGATGCCTTGGCCGCTTCGATGGCCGAACGCCAATCGCGCGGGATGGCGGGGGCGTCGGCGCCATTGGCGTAGCCGTCGCCCGTGGTTTCGGGGCCGGGGTCGATCTGGTGCTTAAAGCCGTAGCGAATGCCCGCCAGAACGGTGGTGGCGACCAGATAGGGGTTGGCATCCACCCCGGCCGGACGATGCTCGACCCGCCGCGCTTTCATATCGCCTGCCGGAATGCGCAGGGCGACCGAGCGGTTGTTGACCCCCCACGTGGGCGAGACGGGCGCATAGGAATTGGAGGCAAAGCGCCGCCACGAATTGGCGTGGGGCGCAAAGACCAGCATCGACTCGCCCATGGTGGCGCGCAGACCGCCGATGGCGTGTTTGATCGTGTCAGACCACTGCCCCTCGACCGCTTCGACAAAGACATTGCGGCCTGCGCTGTCTTGCATCGAGACGTGAAAGTGCATCCCCGATCCGGCGTAATTCTCGTTCGGTTTGGCCATGAAACAGGCCGTCACGCCGTGGGCGCGGGCGTTCATCCGCACGATACGTTTGAGGCGCATCAGGTCATCGGCGGCTTGCACCACATTGTCGCGGTAGTGCAGGGTCATTTCATACTGACCGGGGGCGAATTCCGAGATCAGGGTTTCGGCCTTGATCCCGATCAATTCGGCGGCTTTGTAAATATCGGTAAACAGCGGCAACATGCCGTGGAGCTTATCAACCGAATACACATCAGTCTTATTTGACGCCCGCCCATCCAGCACATCGCGGGCCGGCACCATCTTGCCATCAGGGCCACGCTGGTTTTCCAGCAAGAAAAATTCAAGTTCGAAGGCCCCTGCCGGATAAAGCCCCTCAGACGCCAGCGCATCGACCTGCGCTTGCAACGCATGGCGCGGATCCGAGGTCATGGGGCTGCCGTCAAGGTTGTACATTGACATCAACACCTCACCCCGGGGCGGGGTGGTGTTGTGAAGGGGTTTTAGCGTGCCCGGAATCGGCCACGCCCGCCTGTCGCCATCGCCTTGATCCCAGATCAGGCCGGTTTCGTGCACATCTTCGCCGCAGACATCCAAGCCAAGGATCGAGATCGGCAGCAGCCGCCCCGAGGTATAAAACGGCAGCAATTCGTGGCGGCGGATGATCTTGCCGCGCCCTATGCCGTTGGAATCGTGCAGAACGATATCAAAGGCCTCAACCTCGGGGTGGGCATTCAAGAAGGCGTGGGCTTCGTCAATCGAAGAGCCGGAGGGGCTGGTCATGGGCATCTTTCAGGCGGCAAGGTCGCTTAGAACCTCGGCAAAGGTGGCGATCAGGGTGTCGACCTGACGCCGCTTTGTGGCGGGGCTGATAAGCATCATGTTGTGGAAGGGGGCAATCAGACAACCACGGTTCAACAGGGCCATGTGCAAGGCGGCTTCGATCTGCGGTTGGTGGGCAAGGGCGGCCTCGGCCCCGTTGTGCAGCGGGCCGGGGGCGCAGATAAACTCCACCCGCGCGCCAACGCGCAGGGCGTGCCATGGCAAGGCGTGGGCGGTGATGGCTTGGGTCAACCCATCCAGCAGGCGCTGGGCCAACTGGTCCATATGGTCATAAGCGGCGCGTGTCATCACCTGCGACAGAGTGGCGCAAAGGCAGACAAATTGCAGCGGATTGGCCGACAGCGTGGTGCCCATGCCGGAATGGCCGGCGGGGCGGTTGGCATTGGCGGCTTGGTAGCGGATGGCGGTGGCCGCACTCAGGCCCCAAGCGGCGGTGGGCAGGCCACCGGCCACGCATTTGCCCACAACAAAGATATCGGGTTGCAGGCCATGCACGCCGCAATATCCGCCGTAACCGGTGGAAATGGTGTGGGTTTCGTCCAAGATCAGCAGGCTGCTGTATTGGGTGGCCAAGCGGCGCAGCCCTTCCAAGAACCCTGCGGCTGGCAGGACCATGCAGGAATTGGTCAAGACAGGCTCTGTCAAGATCGCGGCCACATCGCCTTGGGCCAAGGCGGCTTCAACGGCGTCAAGGTCGTTAAACTCGCAGCACACGGCCAAGGTGGACAGGTCGGTGACTTGGCCCAGCAGCCCTGTGCGGTTGACGGTTTGCCCGTCTTTCAGCGTGACGAAAATATCATCCACCGTGCCGTGGTAACAGCCGTTAAAGACCAGCACCTTGGGCCGCCCCGTCACCGCCCGCGCCACGCGCAGGGCAAAGCGGTTGGCATCGGTGGCGGTGGTGGCGATCTGCCAGCGGTAGGGGCCAAAGACATCGCACAAAAGCTGCCCCGCTTCTAATGCGGCCTCGGTCGGCAGCATATAGGTCAGGCCCTTGCGCGCTTGGGCGCGGATGGCTTTGGCGACGGGTTTGGGCGAATGACCGAACATCGACCCCGTATCGCCCAGACAAAAATCGTTGATCTGGTAGCCGTCAATATCGGTGATCAGCGCGTCATGGGCTTCGGCCACCACGGGCAGATGCGGCATGGGCCAGTCTTTCATCCAATGCATCGGCACGCCGTCAAGATAGACCTGATCGGCATGGGCCATGGCACGGGCTGATTTGGGGCGGGTCGCGGCAAAGCGGCGCGCCTCGCGCTGGGTCAAGGCGTGCAGTTTGCCCGCGTCTATGCCGGCGATAAGGCTGGGGTTGGTCATGGCATATCCTGTCAGTGCACGCGGCGTTGTGCCAGATAATTTGATCAAATGAAAGGGGCAGAACCCGCGCCTAGAGCCTTATGACCGAGATCAGGCGGCCATAATCCGCCTCGCGGGCATGGGTGGTGCGGCGGTAGGAATAAAAGCGGTCAGGGTCGGCGTAGGTGCAATGGCGTGTCCAATTGGCCTGAACCCCTGCGGCACGCAGGCGGTGCAAGCCATAGGCGGGCAGGTCAAACAGCAGGCGGTCGCCTTGGCCTTGGGCGAAAAAGCGCTGTGTGGCGGGGTCGTCATCGGTGAAGGTTTCAAAGAATTCTGGCCCGACCTCGTAAGCGTTTTGGCTGATGCAGGGGCCGATGGTGGCACTGATATTGGCGCGCTTTGCCCCAAGGCTGACCATGGCATCAACCGTCGCCTCGAGCACGCCGTCTTTTGCGCCGCGCCAGCCTGCATGGGCGGCCCCGATCACCCGCGCCACGGGGTCGGCGAACAGAACGGGCTGGCAGTCGGCGGTCAGAATGGCCAAGCCAAGGCCGGGGGTGGCGGTTACCATGCCATCGGCTTTGATCGGGGCTGTCGGGGTGTCTGTGACATGCACCACATCGGCAGAATGAACCTGATGCAGGCTGACAAGGGATGTGGGGGGCAGGCCCAAAGCCTCCGCCACCCGCGCGCGGTTGGTCTGCACCGCGCTTGGCACATCGGTGCTGCCCGGCCCGCAATTCAGCCCCGCAAATATCCCCGAAGATGCCCCGCCCTTGCGGGTGAAAAACCCGTGCGGAAATGCCAGTGTGTCAGAGGTGAGAATTTCCAGCATCAATGACTTCCGGGTGGCGCAGGGTGATGTGCCGGATACAGCGCCAGCACTTTGAACAAGGTTCCCATTTCATCGCGCGCGGTCAAGCGCTGCGTGGCCGCCAGATGCGATTGCAGCGCTGCGCCCGACAGGTTTTGCGCCAAACGGGCGGATCGTTGCGCAATTCCAAGCACTGACAGCAGCGCGCCTTGGGTGGTGTAGGCATGGGCAAGGGGGTGTGCGAACGCGGCAAGGGCCGCAAAGTCGACATGGGCGGTCAGGTCAGCTTGGCCGGGGGTGGCAAAGGGATCGACCGGCTTGTGCCCCTGCACCGCCTGAAACGTATCGCCCAGCGACTGCCACCCGCCATAATCAATGACCAGCGCCGCCCCCTGAGGGCCCATGCGCGTGGCGATTTCGGCCATAATGGCGGGGGCTGCGGGGCAAATCTCGACGATCTGGCCTTGGGCTGTGGCGCTGAGGCGGTGGTCAAGTGCGGCGATCGGCACCACGGGGCCAAGGCCAAAGGCCAGCGCATCGCCTGAAAGACCCACCAACCGTTCCCGCCAGCCAAAGCCTGCGCGTTCAAACTGGCGGATCGGCAGGGCGTCAAAGAACTCGTTGGCGATCAGGAACAGTGGATGGGGTGGCAAGTCTTGCACCGCGCTGACCCAAACCGGCGCAAACCGCTGCAAGGCTTGGCCCTGAACCGCCCGCAGACGGGGCGAGGCTTCGACCAAGACCACCCGCATCGCTGCATGAAAGCCGGATACGCCTTTCGTCGCGCGCAAGATATCGGCCATCAGCGTGCCGCGTCCGGGGCCCAGTTCGGCCAAGGTGAACGGATCCGGCGCGCCTTGGTCGGCCCAAGCCTGCGCCAGACACAGGCCCAACAGCTCGCCAAACATCTGCGACATCTCGGGCGCTGTGATGAAATCACCGGCGGTGCCAAAAGGGTTTTGCGTGGTGTAATAGCCATGTGCCGGATGCAGCAGGCAGTCGGCCATATAATCGGCCAAGCTCATCGGGCCATGGGCACGGATGCGGGCGGCTAAAATCTGCGCCAGCTCAGTCATGCAGGGCGGGCTTTCCAGACAAACCACAGGCCCACAACGATCATGGGCAATGACAGCGCTTGGCCTTGGGTCAGGCCCCAACCGTGGATGTGCCACGCAAGGCCCAAGGGGTTGCCATCCGTGATGAACTGCGCGTCGGGCTGGCGCACAAACTCAACCCCAAAGCGCACCAATCCGTAGCCTGCGATGAAAAGCCCCATAATCCGCCCGGGCCGCGCCAACCACCCGCCGCGCCATGCGCCCCAAAGCAGGATGGCACCTAGGATAAGCCCCTCTAGCACTGCCTCGTAGATTTGGCTGGGATGGCGTGCACAGACCCCGATCACGCCCGGGCAAAATTGGGCGGCATCCCCCAGAAAAGCCACACCCCAAGGCAGGTCCGTCGGGCGGCCCCACAACTCGGCATTGATGAAATTGGCCAGACGGCCCAGACACAAGCCGATGGGGGCGACCATGGCAAACAGATCGCCCGTGGTCAGCGCGGGAATATGTTCGCGCCGGCAAAAGATAAGGCCCGCCACGGCGACCCCCAAAAAGCCGCCATGAAACGACATGCCGCCTTCCCAAACCCGCAGGATTTGGGTGGGGTTTGATAGGTAAAACCCGGGCTGATAAAACAGCACATAGCCCAAACGCCCCCCCAAGATCACGCCCGCAATCACCCATGTCAGCAAACGTTCCAACTGCTCTTCGCGCATCGGCGGGTCACGCCACAGCCGCGGTGTACGCAGCGCCTGTCGCACCACCCATCCCCCCGCCAACAGCCCTGCGATGTAGGCCAGCGCATACCAGCGCAAGGCCAGCGTCAGGCCAAACACCTCGACCGAGAAAACCTCGGGGGTCACCGGCGGAAACGGAAGATAGGACATGGCGCGCCTTTCCTTTTGCGCGGCGTTTTCCGCCCCGCAGCGCATGAAGTCAACACCCGCCTCTTGAACGGTGCGCCCGTTCGGGGCATACAGGGGGAAACATTTTGAAAGGTCGACCATGCAGCCGGGTAACAAATTCTTCGACGACGTCGGCAAGCTGATGACCAACGCCATGGGCGTGGCCCAAGGTGCCAAGACCGAGATGGAAACGGCGATGAAGTCGTTTCTGGACCGCTGGATGGCGGACCGTGACTTTGTGACACGCGACGAGTTTGACGCGGTTCGTGCGATGGCCCAAAAGGCCCGCGAAGAGAATATAGCGCTGGCAGAGCGGCTTGCAGCCCTTGAGGTGCAACTGAAGAGCTGAAATTGACGATATATTCTGTGACATCTCGGCTGGTTCGTAATGTAATTCAAAAATTCATACGAAAGGAGTCGTCCGATATGTCTTGGTCAGTACGTAGGATTGAAAGAATAGCCGCATTGAACAAGGCAAGCTCTTACCTTGAGATCGGCGTCCAGCATGGGCAAACATTTTTGAACGTTGGGATCTTACATAAAGATGCTGTGGACCCAAAATTTTTGTTTGATACGAAAGATTTAGAAACCAAAGCGGTTCGCTATTTCCAGCAAACCAGCGACGAATTTTGGACCGGCGGTCAAGCGAAAACCTATGATATAATTTTTTTAGATGGTTTGCATACATTTGAGCAGACCTTTCGTGATTTTTTGGCATCTTTGTCTCACGCCCATCGCAGAACAGTTTGGTTGATTGACGACACTGTTCCCTCTGATGTGTTTTCAGCGATGCGAACTCAGGACGATTGTATCCGTGCGCGGGGGCAGTTCAATTTGACGGACAGGCAGTGGCATGGTGACGTCTTCAAGATTGTGCCCGCGCTGCATGATTTCTTTCCAAACCTCAGGTATGCAACGGTCGTTGGTTCCGGCAACCCCCAAACTCTTGTGTGGTTCCAGCCGCGACCGGCCTTTGCCCCCAAATTTAACAATCTAGAGGCGATCTCGAGATTGGAATATTTTGATATTGAAAAAATAGAGCCGTTGTTTAACCTCACGTCAGAAGATCTTGCATTTGCCGATTTAAGCGCATCCTTCTCTCAATAGGGCATTGTTGCATAAGCCACCGGTTTTTCGACGGATCATCGGCGGCATTTCGCGTAGACTGTCCCTTCGATCAATGCGGAAAACCTAAAGAGTTCGAGCTGAACAACCGGATCAGGCATTTGTGGCGGGACGATACTGCCATGACAGCCTTTTACGAATGGCGCGGCCTGACGGATTTCGAAGGTCACCATGATGCGGGCCAATTCAGGCTGCTGCCGCTTTTACACGCCAACATGTCGCGGATGGGCCTGTCTGATCCGATTATGGCGCGACTGAAAGGCGTTCACCGATACGCTTGGGTAGAAAGCCAACATCGCAAGCGCTTGGCCTTGGAGATCATTGCAGCCTTAGACCATGCGGGGATTGCAGTGATGACTG
>CANFSY010000053.1 GCA_947449875.1 Paracoccaceae bacterium | reverse complement strand
TGCGCGAAAAGGGCCGCGAGGTTGATGTGCAGGGGTTTGAATCCGCCATGGACGAGCAGCGCAGAAAGGCGCGTGCGGCGTGGTCAGGCTCGGGTGAGGCGTCGGATGCCAATATCTGGTTCGAACTGGCCGAAGCCCACGGGGTGACTGAATTTCTGGGCTACGATACCGAAACGGCTGAGGGCGAGATCAAGGCGCTGGTGCGCGAAGGTGCCGCCATTGGCGCGGCAGAGGCTGGGACGACGGTGCAGATCGTGGTCAACCAGACGCCGTTTTATGCCGAAAGCGGCGGGCAAGTGGGCGACCACGGCTTTATCCGCACGCAAACCGGCTTGGCCGAGGTGACCGATACCCGCAAAGCGGCGGGGGTGTTTATTCATGTGGCCAAGGTGGTTGAGGGGACGGTTCTAAAAGGCCAACCCGCAAAGCTCGATGTCAGCCACACCCGCCGTGCGCAAATTCGCGCCAACCATTCGGCCACCCACCTGCTGCACGAAGCGCTGCGCCGTGCTTTGGGCGATCACGTCGCCCAACGTGGCAGCTTGAACGCGCCGGATCGTTTGCGCTTTGACTTTAGCCATTCGCAAGGCATGTCTGCCGCCGAACTGGCAACCGTGGAAGCCGAAGTCAACGCCTATATCCGCCAGAACACCCCCGTCGATACCCGCATCATGACCCCCGATGACGCCCGCGCTTTGGGCGCACAGGCGCTGTTTGGCGAGAAATACGGCGACGAGGTGCGCGTTGTGTCGATGGGCGCCTTGGCCGGATCGGGCAAGGGCGCAGATGGGCAGACCTATTCGCTGGAACTGTGCGGCGGCACGCATGTGGCGCGCACGGGCGATATTGGGGCCTTTGTGGCGTTGTCGGAAAGCGCGTCCTCGGCCGGTGTGCGCCGGTTCGAGGCGCTGACGGGTCAAGCAGCGCTGGATCATCTGCGCGCTCAGGATGCGAAGTTGATGGAAGTCGCGGGCATCTTGAAAGCCTCGCCTGCCGAACTGGCCGACCGTGTGAAGCAACTGGCCGACGAACGCCGCGCCTTGCAGAACGAGGTCGCAACCCTGCGCCGTGAATTGGCGATGGGTGGCAAATCGGGCGGGCCAGAGATTGTCGAGATCAACGGCATCAAGCTGATCGCCCAAGTGCTGCAAGGTGTGTCGGGCAAGGACTTGCCGGCGCTGATTGACGAGATGAAGGTCAAGCTCGGCTCTGGCGCTGTGGTTTTGATTGCCGACACGGGCGCAAAGCCCGCTCTGGCCGCCGGTGTTACCGCTGATCTGACCGCTCGGATCAGTGCTGTCACGCTGGTCAAAGCCGCCTCTGCCGCTTTGGGCGGGAAGGGCGGCGGTGGGCGGCCCGATATGGCGCAGGCGGGGGGCGAAGATATCGCGCTGGCCGATGCTGCGATCAAAGCGGTTCACGCCGCGCTGGGGGCATAAGATGCCCTCAGCCCTTTGGATCGCCCATGTGACCGTCACCGACCCTGTGGCCTACGGCGAATATGCCAAGCGTGCCACTGTGGCCATTGCGGCCCATGACGGCGTTTTTCTGGCCCGCGCAGGGCGCTATGTGCAGCTAGAAGGCAAAGACCGCGCGCGCAATGTGGTGGCGCGGTTTCCAAGCTTGGAACGGGCGGTGGAATGCTACCACTCACCCGCCTATCAAGAGGCGATGTCGTTTGCCAAAGGGGCGGCCGAGCGGGAATTGATGGTGGTGGAAGAGGCGGAATAACCCGCCCGCCCCGTTCTTAAGAAAAAGGTGCTTAAGAAAAAGGCCGCCCGTTTGGGCGGCCTTTCTTTTACTGCCCGCTGCGCGATTGGCGCTTGCGGTCGTTGGAATCGAGGAAGCGTTTGCGCATCCGGATGTTTTTCGGCGTCACTTCCACCAACTCGTCGTCGTCGATATAGGCAATCGACTGTTCCAGCGACAGTTTGACAGGCGTGGTCAGGCGCACGGCTTCATCGGTGCCCGAAGCGCGCACGTTGGTCAATTGCTTGCCCTTCAGCGCGTTCACTTCCAGATCGTTGTCGCGGTTATGCTCGCCGATGATCATGCCGCTGTAGATCTGTTCTTGCACGCCGATAAAGAAGTGGCCGCGATCTTCCAGTTTCCACATGGCGTAAGCCACCGAAACACCAGTTTCCATCGAGATCAACACGCCCTGACGGCGCCCTTCGATGGAACCTTTGTGCGGGGCCCAGCCGTGGAACACACGGTTCAGCACGCCTGTGCCGCGCGTGTCGGTCATGAATTGGCCATGGTAGCCGATCAACCCACGCGAGGGCACATGCGCGATGATGCGGGTCTTGCCCACGCCAGCGGGCTTCATCTCGACCAAGTCGCCCTTGCGCGGGCCGGTCAGCTTTTCGATCACGGGGCCGGTGTATTCGTCATCGACGTCGATGGTGACTTCTTCGATCGGCTCTTGCTTCACACCGCCTTCTTCGCGGAAAATCACGCGCGGGCGCGAGATCGACAGTTCAAACCCTTCACGGCGCATGTTTTCAATCAAAACGCCCATCTGCAATTCGCCGCGCCCCGATACTTCGAAAGCGTCGCCACCGGGGGTGTCGGCGACCTTGATCGCCACGTTCACTTCCGATTCGCGCATCAGACGTTCGCGGATCACGCGCGATTGCACCTTGGTGCCATCTTTGCCCGCAAGGGGCGAATCGTTGATGCCGAACGTCACGGTGATGGTGGGCGGGTCAATCGGTTGGGCGGGCAGGGCCACGTCAATCGACGGGTCGCACAGCGTATCAGCCACGGTGGCTTTGGTCATGCCGGCCACGGTGACGATGTCACCGGCCAAGGCTTCGTCCACCGCTGTCATGTTCAACCCGCGAAAGGCCAGAACCTTGGTCACACGGAACGCCTCGATCCGCTCGCCGGTGCGGGTCATGGCTTTAAGCTGCGTGCCCACAGTCAAACGGCCCGCTTCGATGCGGCCTGTCAGAATGCGGCCGATGAAGGGGTCCGCCGACAAGGTGGTGGCCAGCATCTGGAAAGGTTCATCGACACGGGCGATTTGCTTGGGATGCGGGACGTGGCTGACGATCATATCAAACAGCGCGTCAAGGTTCTTGCGCGGCCCGTCCAGCGACAGATCCGCCCAGCCGTTGCGGCCCGAGGCGTAGATATGCGGGAAATCCAACTGCTCGTCGGATGCGCCCAAGTTGGCGAACAGATCAAAGACTTCGTTCAGGGCGCGTTCGGGTTCGGCGTCGGGCTTATCGACCTTATTCAGCACCACAATCGGGCGCAGGCCCAAGGCAAGGGCCTTGGCCAGAACGAATTTGGTCTGCGGCATCGGGCCTTCGGCGGCGTCAACCAACAGGCACACCCCGTCGACCATCGACAGAATCCGCTCCACCTCGCCACCGAAATCGGCGTGGCCGGGGGTGTCGACGATGTTGATGCGGATGCCGTCATGTTCCACGCTGGTACATTTGGCCAGAATGGTGATGCCACGCTCGCGTTCGATGTCGTTGCTGTCCATCGCGCGTTCAGAGACTTGCTGCCCCTCGCGGAACGAGCCGGATTGTTTCAAAAGCTCGTCAACGAGCGTGGTTTTGCCATGGTCGACGTGGGCGATAATGGCGATGTTGCGAAGCTCCATCGGGGCGGTCTCTTTCGGTTTTCTGCGGTTGCGAGGGCCTTACAGGGTTTGCGCTTGGAAAGCCAGAGGCGTTCCAAATGAAAAGGCCGGGGGGCCAGCCCCCGGACCCCCCGGGATATTTTTGCAAGTATGAAAGGCTTAGCCGATCAGGGCTTTGTCGAGGTATTCCGCGACTTTTTCCAGATAGCCGATGGTGGTGAGCCATTTTTGATCGGGGCCGACCAGCAGGGCCAGATCTTTGGTCATCCAGCCGTCTTCGACAGCATCGACCGTAACCTTTTCCAGCGTTTGGGCAAAGCGCATCAACTGCGCGTTGTCATCCAGCTTGGCGCGGTGTTTCAGCCCACCTGTCCAAGCAAAGATCGACGCGACCGAGTTGGTCGAGGTTTGTTGGCCCTTTTGGTGCTGGCGGTAATGGCGGGTGACGGTGCCGTGGGCGGCCTCGGCCTCGACGATCTTGCCATCGGGGGTCATCAGAACCGAGGTCATCAGGCCCAAAGAGCCAAAGCCCTGTGCCACCGTGTCAGACTGCACATCGCCGTCATAGTTCTTGCAGGCCCAGACATAGCCGCCCGACCATTTCATCGCTGACGCCACCATATCGTCGATCAGGCGGTGTTCGTAATGGATGCCTGCGGCTTTGAATTTGTCTTCGAATTCTTCGGCATAGACCTTGGCGAACAGATCTTTGAAGCGCCCGTCATAGGCCTTCAGGATGGTGTTCTTGGTCGACAGATAGACCGGCCAGCCTTTGAGCAGCCCGTAGTTCATCGACGAGCGGGCAAAGTCGATGATGGAATCGTCCAGGTTGTACATGCCCATATAGACACCCGCCGAGGGGGCGGAATACACGTCGCGCTCGATCACGGTGCCGTCGTTGCCCACGAATTTCATCGTCAGCTTCCCCGCGCCGGGAAAGTGGAAGTCGGTCGCGCGGTACTGGTCGCCAAAGGCGTGGCGGCCGATGACGATGGGTTTGGTCCAGCCCGGCACAAGGCGGGGGACGTTTTGGCAAATGATCGGCTCGCGGAAGATCACGCCGCCCAAGATGTTGCGGATCGTGCCGTTGGGCGACTTCCACATCTGTTTCAGGCCGAATTCTTGCACGCGCTGTTCATCCGGCGTGATGGTGGCGCATTTGACGCCCACGCCGTAAGTCTTGATGGCTTCGGCCGAATCAATGGTGATCTGGTCATTGGTGCGGTCGCGCTCTTCGATGCCCAGATCGTAATACTTCAGATCAATGTCCAGATAGGGCAGGATGAGCTTTTGCTTGATGAAGTCCCAGATGATGCGGGTCATCTCATCGCCGTCAAGCTCGACGACGGGGTTGGCTACCTTGATTTTGGTCATGCGCGTGCCCCTTGGCTATGTGCAACGAATGGTGTCTAGATAGAGGTTCAGGAGCGGGTTGAAAAGATGGTATGCAACAGTATACCGCACATTTGAGACATCTATTTGAGCCTTTTTTGACGGAGTTTTCAGACCGTGAGGAAATTGATCCTTCACATTGGCGCCCATAAGACCGGATCGACGGCGCTGCAAATCTATCTTTCACGCCAAAAGCGCCGCTTGGCCGCGCAGGATTGGGTCTTTTGCGAAAGCGCGGGGCGGCCTTTGAACTGGGGGCAGATGTTTTTGGTGCGGCGCACGGCGGCAGGGGCGGAATTTCCCCTCAATCCGGCCGCCTTTGCCACCATGCTGTCACTGGTGGATGCCAGCGCGCGCAATATGATTATCAGTGCCGAGGATCTTTTCTTTCTGCAAGACCCTGACATTGCGACATTCACCAGCGCCCTGCGTCAGCGGTTCGACCAGATCACCCTGATCGCCTATGTGCGCCGGCAAGACCGGATGACCATTTCGCACTGGCAGCAGGGCGGGCGTACTGTGCAGTCGGCACTTGTCTTTGGCGGGGTCAAGGGGCCGTTGGACAATCTAAATCCTGGGATGCTGGCCTATCTGGATTATGCCACACGTCTGCAAGCGTGGCAGCTTGCCCTGCCTGAGGCCAAGCTGATGGTGCGCGTCTATGACCGCGCGCTGTTTGCGGGGGGGGATGTTGTGGCCGATTTCATCGCCGCCACCGGGCTGGACCTGCGCCCTGACGGGCAAGACGACGATGTCAACACCGCCATGGGGGCCACGACGGTGCGCTTTGTCTACCAGTTGCGCGCGGCAGGCTTGCTGCAAAGGCCAATCGAGCAGGCGTTGAAGCGAAACCTGATCGAGATCACAACCGACAAAATCGCACCCTCACGCGATAGGGCGCGGGCTTTTGTGCAGATGTTTGGCGACAGCAACGCCCGACTGGCGCGGATGTTGGGCCAAGAGACGGCGTTTTCGCCCGATTATACGATGTATCCCGACACCGAAGTGATGCCGCCGCTGGACCCCGACTATATCCAACGCCATCTGTGGATCTTGCTGGCCGAGGCCTACCGCAAACCCCTTGTTCAGGGCGCGCCGAAATAATCGCGGGTCTTGGCGCGCACCCAATCCCAAAGCTTCGGCGCGCCGCGGGCGATTTTGGTGCCCACGCGGGCGTCAAGCTGGTCAGAGGTGACGTTGTACTCGACCCACGTGCCGCCGCCTGACATCAGATTGGCCATGACGGGTTGGACGCGGTCTAGGGCTTTGGCAAAGATCGCGTCGGGGGTTTGGGCCGCTTCAAACTCTTGCCACAGGGTTAGATACTCTGCCCCCAGATCGGCGGGCAGCAGGCCAAAGATGCGGGCGGCGGCTTGGGCTTCGGCCTGTTGGGTCGCATCCGACCCATGCGCTTGGCCGTGGGCGGAATGGATGGGCACATCGCCCACGTCGATTTCCACCAGATCATGCAGCACCAACATGCGGATCACGCGGTCAATGCGCACATCCGGGGCGGCTTGATCGGCCAGAACCATAGCATACAGGGCCAGATGCCACGAATGCTCGCCCGAGTTTTCGCGCCGCGAGCCATCGACCAAAGTCGTCGCCCGCAGCACCGACTTCAGGCGATCCGCCTCGTTCAGAAAGGCCATTTGGGCTGACAGACGCGCGCCCGTATCAGTGGCCATCAAAGCCCCCTAGCGTGTCACTTCGCCCAAGCGGCGTTTGACATAGGTCGAGACGGTAGTGATCATCGGCGTCATATGCGCCTCTTCATCCTTAAAGAAGTGATCCGCGCCTTCCACAACGTCGTGGGTGATCGTGATGCCCTTTTGCTCGTGCAACTTATTCACCAGCGTCAGCGTGTCTTTGGGCGGGGCGACCTTGTCAGCACTGCCGTTGATGATCAGACCCGACGCGGGGCAGGGCGCAAGGAAGGTAAAGTCGTACATATTGGCCGGCGGTGCGACCGAGATAAAGCCGGTGATTTCCGGCCTGCGCATCAAGAGCTGCATCCCGATCCACGCACCGAACGAAAAGCCCGCGACCCAGCAATGCTTGGAGTTCTGGTTCATGGATTGCAGGTAATCCAAAGCACTCGCCGCATCGGACAATTCGCCAATGCCCAGATCGTATTCGCCTTGGCTGCGGCCGACACCGCGAAAGTTAAAGCGCAAGACCGAAAAGCCCAAGCGGTAAAAGGCATAGTGCAGGTTGTAGACCACCTTGTTGTTCATCGTCCCGCCGTAGTTGGGGTGGGGATGCAGGACGATGGCGATCGGGGCGTCACGGTCTTTTTGCGGATGGTAGCGGCCTTCAAGACGCCCTTCCGGGCCTGCGAAAATCACTTCGGGCATTGTCCAACGTCCAGTCTTGGGCCTGCGCATCGGGCCGATTGTTGACAAAATCGGTCAGATAACTTAGAGCCATTCCAAAGGTGACCCAGCGCCACCTTTCGTTCCGGCTTGAGGTAATGTCAGGGACGGCCTACGTCAATGGGATTAGACATATATGAAACTGTCCACAAAAGGCCGCTATGCCATGGTGGCCTTGGCCGATCTGGCCTTGGCCGAGGTGCAGGCCGAAAAGCCCGATGATCTGATGTCTTTGGCCGAGATTGCCAAGCGGCAGGATATTTCCTTGCCCTATCTGGAACAGCTTTTCGTCAAACTGCGCCGCGCAGGTCTGGTCGAGGCTGTGCGCGGCCCGGGGGGGGGCTATAAACTGGCGCGCATCCCGTCGGATATTCGCGTCGCCGAGATTTTGACCGCTGTGGAGGAAAACGTCGATGCGATGCACACCGGTGCTGGGGCGCATGGCGGGGTGTCTGGCACGCGGGCGCAAAGCCTGACCAATCGGCTGTGGGAGGGGTTGTCGGCCCATGTCTACGTCTTTTTGCACCAGACCCGCCTGTCAGACGTGATCCGCAACGAAATGCAGCCTTGCCCTGCGGTGCCTGCCCTGTTTGCCGTGGTGGACGAAGACTGAAACGCGCGGGGCTTTCAGCCCTGCGCCCCCAAGAATGTTTGGACCAAGCTGAATGGCACACCGCGCCTATCTTGACTGGAACGCCACAACCCCGCTGTGCTCCGAGGCGCGCGCCGCGATGCTGGCGGCAATGGAGGTGGTGGGCAACCCGTCTTCCGTTCATGCCGAGGGGCGGGCGGCGAAAGCCTTGATCGAACGCGCCCGCGCGCAGGTGGCCGCGGCCTTGGGGGCCGAGGGGGCAGAGATCGTCTTTACCTCAGGCGCGACAGAGGCTGCGGCGATGGCTTGCGCAGGTCGGGGTTTGCACTGTGCGGGGGTGGAACATGATGCGGTGGCTGCGTGGTGTACGGTCGATTTGGCGGCCGAGCGCGAGGGCAGGGTGGCCGTGCCCGACCCCGCCCGCAGTGCCCTGCAACTGGCCAATTCCGAAACGGGCATTTTGCAAGACCTGCCCGAAGGTTTGGCCGTTTCAGACCTGACCCAAGCCTTTGGCAAAGTTCCTTTGGCCTTTAACTGGCTGGGCTGCCAGATGGGGTTGGTGTCGGCCCATAAGCTGGGCGGGCCCAAGGGCGTCGGGGCTTTGGTGCTGCGGCGGGGGGTTGAGTTTGATCCGGTTCTTAAAGGGGGTGGCCAAGAGATGGGCCGCCGCGCTGGCACCGAAAACCTGATCGGCATCGCCGGATTTGGCGCTGCCGCACAGGCTGCGGCGCGGGATTTGGCCGATGGTGTGTGGGAACGGGTCGGCGAACTTAGAAATACTCTAAATCAGGCGTTGTCCTCGCAGGGATTTAATACTATTTCTGTCGGGAATAGCGCAGCCCGTCTGCCCAACACCTTGTGCCTGATAGCCCCGCACTGGAAGGGTGAGACGCAGGTGATGGTGATGGACCTGTCCGGCTTTGCCATCTCGGCAGGGTCGGCCTGTTCCAGCGGCAAAGTGCGCGCAAGCCGCACCTTGCAGGCGATGGGCTATGACGAGACTTTGGCGGGCCAAGCGATCCGGATATCGCTAGGGCCTGCCACAACGCAAGATCAGGTTCTGCGCTTTGCCGAGGCGTGGGGCCGCGAATACAAGCGCATCCTGCAACGGGTCGCTTAAAGACCGCGCCGCAAGGCATTGAGGGTAAAGGACAAGATCATGGCCAATATCGAACTGGACCTGCCCCAGCTTGACGTTCGCGACGGTGTGGACCGCGAGACGATTGAAACCGTGGCGGCCATGGGGGCCTATAAATACGGTTGGGCCACCGATATCGAGATGGACTATGCCCCCAAGGGTCTGTCCGAAGACATCGTGCGCCTGATCAGCGCCAAGAACGGCGAACCGGATTGGCTGTTAGACTGGCGCTTGTCCGCGTATCGGCGCTGGCTGGGCATGGAAGAGCCGCATTGGGCGATGCTGACCTATCCCAAGATCGACTATCAAGACCAATATTACTACGCCACCCCGCGCAGCATGGCCGTCAAACCCAAGTCGCTGGACGAGGTGGACCCAAAGCTTTTGGCGACCTATAAAAAGCTGGGGATTCCGCTGAAAGAACAAGCGCTTCTGGCGGGTGTTGAAGCGCCCGAAGGCGAGCGGCGCGTGGCGGTGGATGCGGTGTTTGACAGCGTTTCTGTCGGCACGACGTTTAAGGCCGAACTGGCCAAAGCGGGAGTGATTTTCTGCTCGATCAGCGAAGCGGTCAAAGAGCATCCCGAACTGGTGCGCAAATATCTGGGATCGGTCGTGCCGCCGACGGACAATTTCTTTGCCACGCTCAACAGTGCGGTCTTTTCCGACGGGTCTTTCGTTTATATCCCGCCCGGCACGCGCTGCCCGATGGAACTGTCGACCTATTTCCGCATCAATGCCGAAAACACCGGCCAGTTCGAACGCACGCTGATCATTTGCGATCGCGGCGCTTATGTGTCGTACCTTGAGGGCTGCACCGCCCCCAAGCGCGACACCCACCAATTGCACGCCGCCGTGGTGGAACTGGTGATCTTGGAAGACGCCGAAGTGAAATATTCCACCGTGCAAAACTGGTACCCCGGCGATGAAGAAGGTCGCGGCGGGATTTACAACTTTGTCACCAAGCGCGCCGATTGCCGCGAGGCGCGGGCCAAGGTGATGTGGACGCAGGTGGAAACGGGCTCAGCCATCACGTGGAAATATCCGTCCTGCATCCTGCGCGGCGATGATTCCCAAGGCGAGTTTTATTCGATCGCCATCGCCAACAACGCCCAACAGGCCGATACCGGCACCAAGATGATCCACCTTGGCAAGCGCACCAAGTCGCGCATTGTCTCCAAGGGCATCTCGGCGGGGCGGGCACAGAATACCTACCGCGGCTTGGTGTCGATGCACCCCAAGGCCACCGACAGCCGCAATTACACCCAATGCGACAGCTTGCTGATCGGCGATCAGTGCGGCGCGCATACCGTGCCCTATATCGAGGTCAAGAACACCTCGTCGCGCGTGGAACACGAGGCCACCACCTCGAAGGTGGATGAGGATCAACTGTTTTACTGCCGCTCGCGCGGGATGAGCGAGGAAGAAGCCGTAGCCTTGGTGGTCAACGGCTTTTGCCGCGAGGTGCTGCAAGCCCTGCCCATGGAATTCGCCATGGAGGCGCAAAGCCTTGTGGCCATCAGCCTTGAAGGATCGGTGGGCTAAGCCCACCCTACGACATGCCCGCTTTGCCCAGCCTTAAGGACAAGAAGAATGCTTGAAATCAAGAACCTGCACGTGAAATTGGAAGAAGAAGATAAGCAAATCCTCAAAGGGGTGACGCTGTCGATCGGCGCGGGTGAGGTGCATGCGATCATGGGGCCGAACGGGTCTGGCAAATCGACGCTGTCTTATGTGCTGTCGGGCCGCGATGGGTATACCGTCACCGACGGCAGCGCCACGCTGGACGGGGCGGATCTTTTGGTGATGGAACCGGAAGTGCGCGCCGCTCAAGGGCTGTTCTTGGCCTTTCAATACCCTGTCGAAATCCCCGGTGTGGGCAATATGACCTTTTTGCGCACCGCGTTGAATGCGCAGCGCAAAACGCGCGGCGAGCCGGAAATCTCGGCGGGGGATTTTCTGAAACTGGTGCGCGAAAAGGCCAAGGGTCTGAAGATCGACGCTGATATGCTCAAACGCCCTGTCAATGTGGGCTTTTCGGGTGGCGAGAAAAAGCGCAACGAAATCTTGCAGATGGCCATGCTGGAACCCAAGATGTGCATCTTGGATGAAACAGACTCCGGTCTGGATGTGGATGCGATGAAACTGGTGTCCGAAGGGGTCAATGCGCTCCGCTCGGCCGGTCGCAGTTTCTTGGTGATCACGCATTACCAGCGCCTGCTGGATCATATCAAACCCGATGTTGTGCATATCATGGCGGCGGGCCGGATCATCAAAACCGGCGGGCCGGAATTGGCGCTAGAGGTTGAAAACAACGGCTATGCGGACTTGCTGGCAGAGGTGCTGTGATGGGCGCGGTATCGGTCAAGGCCGAGGCGTTGGCATCCCGCTTGGCCGGCTTAGCCCTTCCTGCGGGCATGACAGCGGCGCGCGAAACCGCCCTAGCGCGGTTGTCGGCCATGGGTCTTCCGGGCAAGCGGGATGAGTATTGGCACTATACCGACCCTGCGGCGTTGAATGCGGTGCAGGCAAAGCCTGCGGCACTGGCTGACACTGGGGCTGCTCTGTTTGCGGGGCTGGATGCCGTTAAACTGGTGTTTGTCGACGGTGTTTTTGACGCGGCCACCTCGGACGATCTGGCGCTGTCTGGCGTTAGCCTAAGCCGTCTGGCCACAGCCCCTGCGGGCCATTGGGCGCAAACGGCTTACGGCGCGTTAGAATCTGCTGGGCAAAGCCCGATTGCGCGCCCTTGGGCTGCGCTGAACACCGCTTTTGCCAGCGATGGCCTGCTGATCCATGTGACGGGCAAGGCCGCAAAGCCTGTTTCGGTGATTTATCTTCGCCGCGACGATGCCGCCGATGTCGTGCTGCACCATGTGATCAAGCTTGACGCGGGGGCCGAATTTACCCTGCTGGAGCAAGGGCCTGCAGCGGCGCGCTTAAACCATGTGATCGAGGTTGATCTGGCCCAAGGGGCGCGCTTTCACCACATCCGCGCCCAAGGCCGCGACCTTGGCCGCCACGCCGTAACGCACATCTTCGCCCATCTTGGTGCAGAGGCGTTGTTTAAATCCTTCACCCTCACCGCTGACGGGGCGCTGACGCGCAACGAGGCTGTGATCACCTTTGCCGGCCCCGATGCCAAGGCCCATGTCGCAGGTGCGGCCATGGGCGACGGGGCGTTTCATCACGACGACACGGTCTTTGTCACCCACGCGGCAGAGCGGTGCGAAAGCCGGCAGGTGTTTAAGAAAGTGCTTAAGCACGGGGCGGTTGGTGTGTTTCAGGGCAAGATCCTCGTCAAAAAGGGCGCGCAAAAGACCGATGGCTATCAGATCAGCCAAGCCCTGCTGCTGGACGACGACAGCCAGTTTCTGGCCAAGCCAGAGCTTGAGATCTATGCCGATGATGTCAAATGCAGCCATGGGTCAACCTCGGGCGCGATTGACGACACAGCGTTGTTCTACCTGCGCTCGCGCGGGGTGCCGCTGCGGGCGGCGCAAAGCCTGTTGATCTTGGCCTTTTTGGCCGACACCATCGCCGAGATCGAAGATGAAACCATCGCCGAAGACATCGGCGCCCAATTGGAAATCTGGCTTGCAAGGCATGAAAGCTGATGGCTTTAACCTCTGACATTGTGGAAAGCTGGCACAGCCCGCGCCGCGTGGTGCGGCGTTTGCGTGGCGCGGGGCGGTCAGAGCCGTTTGTCTTCACCTTTCTGTTTGTCTTTCTGCTTTTGGCCTTTGTCTCGCTTGCCCCTTATCTCGCCCGCCAAACGGCCCTGAACCCCGATGTCACCCTATACCAGCGCCTGTTCGGCGCAGCCCTTGGGCTTTTGGCGCTGGTGCCGTTCTTTTACCTGCTGGCCGCCTTGGGCCATCTGGTGGCCCGCCTGATGGGGGGAACGGGGGGCTATTATGACGGCCGCTTGGCGCTGTTCTGGGCCTTGGCCTGCAGCACGCCGGGGATGTTGTTCTTGGGCCTTGTGCGGTCATTTCACGGCGACGGTCCGGTTGTGACCGCCTTGGGACTGGCGCTGTTTGTCTGCTTTATCACCCTATATTCCCTGATGCTGCGAGAGGTCGAGGGCCAATGAACCTGTCCCCGCAATCCCTGTTGCGCGCCACACGCGACACTTTGGTCAATCCCGCTGGCGCTGCCCGCTTTGTGATGGGGCTGGGCTTGGATGTGGGGCAGGGGCTGATGGCTGTTGGCCTGACGGCGGTTTGCGCCACGCTGGTGACGGCGGTGATGCAAGTTTTCATGGGCCCGATCGAAGACCCTGCCATGCAAGAGATGTTCAACCGCCCCTTCATCTTGGCGATAAGCCAGTTTGGCCTGATGGCGCTTGGCGCACTCTTGATGTGGCGTGTGGGGCGTATGTTTGGCGGCAAGGGCAGTTTTGCGCAAAGCCTTGCGCTGGTGGCGTGGCTGGAAGTGGTGCTGATCTTGCTGCAACTGGCAGAGCTGGTGGTGCTGCTTTTGCTGCCCATCTTGGCGCTGCCGATAGGGCTCGCCTCGGTCTTTGCGTTCTTTTATCTGCTCACACATTTCACAGCGGCTCTGAACGGGTTTGCGTCCCTGACCAAGACTTTCTTTGCCATTCTTGGCACGGCGATTGCGGTGCTGGTTCTGGCAACCCTTGTCTTGATGTTCATCGTTCCGGTGCCCAATGTATAACGTCGCCCGCATTCGCGCTGACTTTCCCATCCTGCAGCGGCAGGTGAACGGCAAGCCTTTGGTCTACCTTGACAACGGCGCTTCGGCGCAAAAGCCGCAGGTGGTGATTGATGCCGTCACACAGGCCTATAGCCACGAATATGCCAATGTGCACCGCGGCTTACACTACCTATCGAACCTAGCAACCGACAAATACGAGGCCGTGCGCGGCAAGATTGCCCGCTTTTTGAACGGGGCCGAGGACGAGATTATCTTCACCAGCGGTGCCACCGAAGGCATCAATCTGGTCTCTTACGCTTGGGCCGCCCCGCGCTTGCAAGCGGGCGACGAGATTGTTTTGTCAATTATGGAACACCACGCCAACATCGTGCCGTGGCACTTGCTGCGCGAACGGCAGGGGGTGGTGCTGAAATGGGTAGACTGTGACGCAAACGGCGATCTTGACCCGCAGGCGGTGATCGAGGCGATCAGCCCGCGCACCAAGCTGGTCGCGGTGACGCATATGTCCAACGTATTGGGATCTGTCGTCGATGTGGCCGCGATCTGTGCTGGGGCACAGGCCAAAGGCGTGCCGGTGCTGGTCGATGGCAGCCAGGCGGCGGTGCATATGACCGTCGATGTCAAAGCCATTGGCTGCGATTTTTACGCCATCACGGGACATAAGCTTTATGGTCCGAGCGGATCGGGGGCGATTTATATCAAAGCCGCCCGCCAAGCCGAAATGCGCCCCTTTATGGGCGGCGGCGATATGATCCGCGAGGTGTCGCGCGATGCCGTCACATGGAACGACCCGCCGATGAAATTCGAAGCAGGCACGCCGGGGATCGTACAGCAAATCGGCCTTGGCGTGGCGCTGGACTATATGACGGGCCTTGGCATGGCCAATATCGCTGCCCACGAGCGGTCTTTGCGCGATTACGCCCGCGCCAAGCTGGCAGGTCTGAACTGGCTGACTGTGCAGGGAAATTCCGCCACCAAGGGGGCCATTTTTTCCTTTATGCTCGACGGCGCCGCCCATGCCCATGACATTTCCACCGTGCTGGACAAGCGCGGCGTGGCGGTGCGGGCGGGCAGCCACTGCGCCATGCCGCTGATGGCGCATCTGGGGGTAACCGCCACCTGCCGCGCCTCGTTCGGGCTGTATAACACGGTGGAAGAGGTCGATGCGCTGATCTCGGCCCTAGAGCTGTGCCACGATTTGTTCGCATAACGTGGCCAAAGATCGTGCCGGTTTCAGATTGCAGCCTTGGGCGCATCGGGCTATAGAGACAAGCGAAGCACCCATAGCTCAGCTGGATAGAGCGTTGCCCTCCGAAGGCAAAGGTCGCACGTTCGAATCGTGCTGGGTGCACCAGACAAATCAAGGACTTAGCTATTTTCATCATTTTCACCCGCCCCTGATTGGCCCTCGTTTGGCGATTCTTCCGGCCACTCGGCATCGCACTCGGGGCAACACCAATATCCGGTCGGTGGACAATGACCTCGCAATGGTCACATAGGTCGTGTTCACCAAAATCAGTCATCGGCCCCCCCTCTCGATAGCAGAAACAGCGCCTTTCTGGAAATGCGGCGATAAGTGCCAGTAAACCCGTTCGATGGTTTCGACACTGGTAGAGAAAAAAGCTGACACGTCGGGAATGCTGGCACCGCCTTGCATGGCCCATGTAATTGCCGTGTGCTTCAGCGTGTGAGGTGTCGGACGCCACGTCAGTCCCGCGCCCTCAACCACCTTATCCCAGCCGGTGTTCGTGTCGGCGATGCGTGCTCCGCGCCACTGGACAGCCCATGTGTCGCCTTGCTGTGCCCATCGCCGGGCATGTGCTAGAAGCTGGCGCGGGATGGATGTGGGCGTGCGGCGTTTCTTGGTACTACGTTCATCGCTTCCCTTGCGGTAGAGTATGCCCGCATCTAAGTCGAACCATCCGCCGCCCGTCCACGGACCACTTAGACGGATCTGTAATGCTGCCGACTTGCGCGTGCCGGTATAGACTGAGATCACGATGAAGTGCATGAGATGCTTATGCCCGAGCCGATGTGCTGACCGCATCAGTGCAGCCACTTCATTGCGCGTGAGGGCACGCTGGTTTGTCTCTGGCGGTGGCGGCATTGTCACCGGTGGGGAACTCGTCAGATATCCTTCGCGGACGCAGTAAGCCAACGCCGCGCCAAGCACATTCATCTCGCGGCGGATCGTAGCTGGTGCTGCCGGATGCACCAATGGTGGCAGACCAACACGCTTGCGGCTGCGCGTCACCTTGCGGGTTGTGGCGTAGCGTCGGCACGTCGCGCCCTTTACGTCGCTGACAGCCACATCGCCCCAAAACGGCAGTAGGGCATCAATTGCGCACCCGATGCGAACAGGGTCAGCCACCGTCGGCGCGTGTTCCTCGCCATAGATCGACAGGACTTCGGCACAGGTCATTTCGGACGGGCCAGCGGGACCACTTCGGCGGTTCTTTTTTGTGATGTATGCGGCAAGTTGGATTTCAGCTTCGCCGCGATCCCCTGTGCCCGTGCTTTGTTCGATTCCCCCGGTGTCTTTGATGACCCATGTGGCTTCTCGACCGGCACGTTCGCGCAAGAAGAGTCTGGCACCTTTTGACGGCATCGGCATTTTTCAATCAATCCTTCCAATTCTGATTCTTTAAGCCGTGATGATGAGCCGACACGAATCAAAAATCCATGCTGAAGTGCTGCCTTCGCCAAGGGTTTAATTGGCACACCAAGTCGTTCAGCCGCTTCGGGGATCGAGATCAGTCTCGCGGTCATCGTGTTACCTCGTCAAAGGCTTCGATGAAGGTTGCCGCGACTTGGGCAACGATTGCATTGCCGTAACCGCGCAGTCGCACCACTCTGGCGGCAGACCCATCAACCAGCGGGGATGTGCCGGGTTTAACTGGCCGGAATTTGCCATCCCGGCAGAAGATCCAATCAGCATCTCGCCAGAAGCCGTTAGTCGGGCAGGGCCGTCCGATAGCGCCCACGTCACTGTTGAGGGCAGATCGTCCAGCCGACCCTTCCGCGCTATCTCCGCCTCGCAGCCCTCCATTGTCCGCGACCCCTTCTCCCCGTCTGATGATCGAGGTGTCGGCCAGCCCGTCAACGATGTCATTGCCCCAAAACCGTTCTGGAAATCCTCCCTGAATCTGTTGCAAGCTTTCGTCGCATCTGTCGCCATCGCTGTCGGCCAGCCCGCCAACTGCGCTGCAACGTCTAGCGTGTCCAAGCTGATCTTCCCGTCTCTGATCCGACCGCCCTGATATCCGCCCTTCCAATCTCGCGTTGTCGGTGTCGGCCACGCTGCCAGTTGTGCTGTGTCCTGCATTGTCACTTGCCGCCCCGCTGCCGTCCGCGCCAAGTTCTTGTCCAAGTCCTGATAGGCCCCCTTGCCATCGTGAGTGTTGGGCGTCGGCCAACCGCGTTCCAAACCACCAGAGTCTTTGTCGGATATGCGGCGCACCGACGCCCGCAGCGCAGAGATCGACCGCCCCGCTGGCGTAGCCCGTTGCTTCCAAGTCAGCGCATACAAGGTCGATCCAACCAAGGCCGTCTTTGCTTGCAACCTGTTCACCAAAGATTGTGTGAGGGCGACACTGTGAGATAAGCCATTGCCAGTGTGGCCATAAGTGCCGCTCGTCAGCAAACCCAAGACCTTGACCTGCCGTGCTGAAAGGTTGACATGGGCAGGATCCCGTCCACACGGGGCGGGTGTCGGGCCACTGGGCAAGGCGCAGCGCGTGTGACCAGACGCCGATTCCCGCAAAGAAATGGCACTGAGTATAGCCTTCAAGGTCGCTCGGTGTGACATCGCTAATGCTACGTTCATCAACAATTCCTTTTGCGATAAGGTCGCGGTTAATCAATTCTCTTAACCAAGCAGCAGCTTTTGGATCATTTTCGTTGTAATAGGCGGTCATGCGGTTATCTCTTGTGCCAACCGCAGAACCACCACAGCCGATCCCTTTGGGATACCGTGTTCACGCTCAAACTTCGTGTGGCCCATGCTTTTGCCAATTTTTTGCAGAGCATCGCACATCACCATCGGTAAAGTACGTTCGACAAATTCGGGTGTGGCCGTCCCTGTAATTGTGAATGCCCGACCCTCTGGTGTCAGAATGTTTGGTCCAGACATCCAACCAAACTCAATTCCAACTGCGACTGCGATAGCCTTTTCTTCCGCGTCAAGGCCAGCGTTACCGCCCGATTCAACAACCGTCATGAACTGGACCATAAGTAAATTCGGGCGGTTCATTTCGCCACCCGACGCTTGCGGCTGGTGCCGATTTCAAGCCAACGACGATGTTCCTTGCGCAGTGCAATCCTGTCATCCTTATTTTTCAGGATGGCTAATTCCAATTCATCCACCTTGCGCTGTTCTTCGACAGCCAAGTGATCGATCCAATGATCTTCGCTCATAGACATGGCATAACTCCCATTCTCTTACAGGCAGTTGCGAAATAGGGTGGGTCAATTTCAAAACCGATGAAGCGTCGGCCATTGCGCCGCGCTGCAATGCCCGTGGCACCGGAACCCATGAACGGGTCCAGCACCACATCACCTGGTTGCGAGGAATTGAGGATGTAGCGTTCCATCAATTCGACGGATTTTTCGGTCGGATGGCTTTTAGCGCCGACCGGATTTGTCCAGTCGTGGCACATCGCGTCGCCCATGTTGTTGATCGGGAACGCGGCACCCTTGCGGGCGAACAGCACATATTCGGCGTTCTTCATATACCAGCGGTTCGGCGTGACGTTTTGTTTCTTGGCCGTCAGCAGGTTGTGAAGTTTGAACCCGTGCCGCCGCAATTGCGCCATCGCTTCCTCAAGGTTCAGGAAGTTGGTCATCAGGTAAATGTGCCCGGGGTCTTTCAGGACGCGGAACAGATCGTGCAGGTATTCCCTGAACGCGATGTCGTTGTGTTCAAAGCCACCTTTGGCATTGTTCGACGCCAGCATCCCCGAGGGTCTGCGGTGCCCCGGCGTGCCCGACTCCGAGTTGCCGCCACCGATGGTCGGATAGGGCGGGTCGGTCACGATCAAGTCCACACTGCCAGTCGGCACCGTGCGCAGTAGTTCACGTGAATCTCCGAGGATCAGCATGTCAGCCCCAATTCCCGGCCCTGCGCCGCCAAGTCGGGGCACTCAGCGACAACAGCCGTCCAAAGTGCCGCCCGATCTACAAAGTAGTGTTTAACGGTTCCGGTGCTGGTTTGCGTTACGCACCGTTTTGCTACGTCAGAATGAGTGACAGCGCAGAGTCCGGCCTCGCGGGCAATTCTGCACGCCGCTGTGACAATCACAGCCCGCCGTTGGTCGGGTTTAAGCCTCATGATAGATATCCCCCACACTCTGCGCGAACTTGCCGATACCGCCCATTGCCCGCACTGCTTGCAGATAGTTGTTTTGCGCCACCTCCCGAGGGTTCGTAGCGCGGGGGCCATGCCATCCGGGGGCTTTGACTTCGATGGCCGTGAACACGCCTACAATCTGCCCGCCGATTTCCATCGGTGTGATCCCGATCAAATCCGACGACTTGAAGTGTTCATTCAGCTTGGTACTGGTGTTGCCCAAGCCATAGCGCACTTGACGCCCTTCCTGATCGACACAAGCCCCCGAGTTATTGCGCCATAGTGAACCACCGCGCTTTGCCGCCTCGATCTGCAACGCAGCCGATACAGCAGCTTCAGACTTCATGGTTGATGGCAGGGCAGGGGGTCGTACAGGGTCGAGAACTGACAACAATTCGCTCAATGCCGCTTGGCCGATACCGTTCTTAACTGCCCATTCAAACACGGTCATTGCTTTGTCCACATTTCCCAAAAACAGGGAATGCTCAGATTGGACGAATAGAAACCGTAGTTGATCAGTTCCTCGGCTCGTATTTTCATCAGATAATTTTCTGCCGCGACGGGTGCTTTCCAGCCGCCGGTGAATACCGTCCGTGTCTCTGCCGCAAGCATCACCGCATCCATCATATGCGTCACATCGGCGTTCTGAGCGACTCCGGTTTCTTCTGTCAGTAAATCATCCCAAGCCTTTACATCTTCGCGGTATTTTGGCGACATGTATTTAATTTTTATGGGCGTTGTTATGTCGCCGCCGAATGCGGTTTCATGCAGATCATGCAGCATGAAAGCCTTTTGAGTTTCAAGGTCATACCCGTATTCAGATAGCAGCTTTGCCCCGATCAAAGAGTGTTCGAGAACACTATACGGTCGGTTAGTCCAACCGGCGAACCGGCTAATACGAGAAAGTGCTTCTATACGAGGTTGTGTCAGTAACATAATAATTGTTCCCTCAGTTTACGGGCCTCTGAAGCCCCAAGTGTTTGTGCTGTCAAAATGTCAGTTCCGAACGTGTGGTAGAAACGTCGGTATATCGCTGCGTCGTCGTCACCTTGGTCGCGCCGAACACCCGCCCAAAGCGCAATCGCCTCACGTAAGGTTGCCTGTTCTTCTTGCCGTGCCAGCCAATTCTTTGCCATTGCCCCGGTCCGCGCATCAGTTGCTTTGAAAGGCACTGGCATATCAATCTCGGCCACGGCACCGCGCATCGCCTCAAGGGTCGCGGCATCCAGTTCGATCAGATCGCCATCTACGAACTCAATTTTTGAACGCGACTCAGGCTCGGCTTTATG
>CANFSY010000052.1 GCA_947449875.1 Paracoccaceae bacterium | reverse complement strand
GGTAATCCCCCCCGAATTTAATGGGGTGCATAAGTAGAATTTTCTCGGCAAGATGCATGAGGAGATTTCGCATGAAGACAAGCAGATACACTGAGGCGCAGATCATCGCGATCTTGCGACAAGCTGAAGGCGGCGTGCCGGTAGCTGTGCTTTGCCGGGAACATGGCATGCGCTATCGCCCTGCCACTAACGACTTTCTGGTCAGCAAAGCACACACGGACGCAAGTTTAGTTACCTATGTGCGCCCCAACAAGAAGTTTGAAGGGGTTGATGCTGAAGCAATACTACGCGGAGAAGACAGAAGCTGGATCGAACGGGAGCTTTTGAACCAAGAAAAGCTCAGCCTTTACAGTGCTGAACCAGCTTTCGGCCTAAAGCCGGACCCGACTAAAGACCTTGTTCGGTTTAGCCCAAAAATCAACGATGATGCGTCCAAACATGAGCGCAAGCTGTATTTCTACAGCAAAGGCAGTGTGCCAAAAGAAACCCACACCCATCCCGCAGTTGCAGACCCAACGGCTTTAGCTTTTGATTGGCGGATTGATGCAACGGTACAGTGGCTGCGTGAGTTTGATGCGCTTTGTGCTACCCCTTACGTTGACAAAATACGTGGATTTCTTGACAAACCCAAGTTTCAAAGCCTTCTGCTCAACATCAGCGCAACAGATCTTGAGTTAGCGTACTGGTGGGATGCAAAACAAAAGAGCTATGCCGAAAGCTACAAACTACCCTATGCAGCAGGTACTGTCCTAACCGCACAATCTGCCGATTACAGCTTTACGGCCAACGCTCGGGACTTGGCGCTTGTGTTTGCATCGCTGCCCAGTTTGCCCATTACCAGCCAGCATGTCAGCATTCAGGGCAATGCAAATGTGCTGCGGGTCAGTTACACAACCGATTTAGCTGAATGCGAAACATACATTCTACCAGCAGATACGACTGGCAAGCGCGATGCAACAGTTTTCACGCCATATGGTGGCTGACATGACAGAGCAAGTTACGGGTGAAAATCTCAGCGTCAAATACAAAGACTATGCAGTTTACCTGCCCAGTTTGCAGCAAGGTTATCCTCGGCGCTAGCACACCGGAGATGGCAGTTTGCTTGACTGCTTTACAGCGACAACTGCGCAAAATTTTGGGCAACAACATCACCGTCAGTTTTGACAGCAGCAGCCCATTCCAAACATCGGGCATAAGCCAGAAAATCTCAGTTTTGCCTGAGCTGACAAGTGACATCAAAACTTGGCGAATAAAATCTGTGCAGTACCCCCAGCATCCCAAATATAAGAGCAAGACTGACATACGCTACTTGGAAGACATCGTTTCGCCAGTAACAAAGCTCATCAGTATTAACGACTTCCATGCAAAACATGGGCCGATGGAAACGAAGTTTTTGGACGTGCTAGCGCAACACTTGCTCACAAATCACAATGTGTATGTATACAATAGAGCTTCGATCAAGGCATGTGATTATGAAAAAAGTTCCACCGAACTGCCTGCAAGTATTGGAACAACGATCAAGCTTATCAACACAACAATCAATTGAGCAGAGCATTTATGGAAAATGATCGGATAAAAAATGCGAAACTTGCATTGGCAACGCTTGAAGGTGATGCAAGAGCTAGGGTCTCTGTTGCAGCTAGGATACTTTCAAAAATTAATGAAAAAGAACTCACGCCAGATTTGTTTGAAAAGATACAACAAATAATCAATCTCTCCACCAAGTTTCCACCATTACGTGGAGCTAATGGAAACATATTGAGAGACAGCTATGAAGAAACGGCTAAAAGATCGCGAAATAGCACAGCAACAAAGATAGAAGAAAAGATATATAAATTGTGAATTTCTTGACACTTAAAATGAAATCACCGCAAACTTCCTATCTCACGGCTTTATAATCGAAACTATCATGTCAAATAAAACATTTTAAACCTTAAACTGATCAATTGGATCAACGCCAACATCGGAACCACAGACGAAGTCCAGAGCAAGATAGGCAGCAGCTTCAAGCCCGGACCCCTTCTTCAGCATAATCCAATTAATCGCATCACGTCCGAACGCAGACATGAGGAAATTAAAAGCGTCTTCCCTACCTGTTAGCGTCACGCCGTCAAGTTGCGGGTTCACATCGAGAAAAATACTCTCATTGAATTTTATTGTGTGCGGGGAAACCGAAAATAGATTTTTCCATCCAACAAAATCTTCCAATTTGCCTTCTGCTCCAAATGACTGCAAATGGTGAATAATTACTTCGAAAGCAGCATCTATCAGCAATCTAGCTTTAGGATCTCCCACAGCATTCACTACAGCAGCAACAACACACGCAGATATAAAATGTACTTTTACACGAAAATCAGGAGTTACAACAGAAATACCTGCACATTGAGCTAAAACTTCCTCCACAACTTGAATTGAAGAGTATTTATCTTGAAGTGCTGAGTGCGCTAAATTTATTTCTTCTTGAAAATCTCAAACACTCGCCATTCCCCCTTCTGCAGTCATAGTTGCAATCTAAATTATTATATCGATTTAAGATCAACAAACTATCTATATTTAAAGTTCTTTAAACAGCCCGAATATGCTGCGCTTATTGCACAAAATCTCGGAAAATTGCGTCGATCTGGAAAATACAACGCTTTCAGGGGCACTTTAAAGGAACCAAAATTTGCATCGTCACTGCACATCACAGACAGAAACTTCCACAATTGACCAACTAACGTCTTTCCAACCATTGCCAACTTCAACTTGAAACGTTCCGGTTGATTGCGGTTTGATGAATACATCATCCCTATAGTCTCGCGCAACAATCTTTCCCAATAAACTACCTTTTACTCTTACGACTAACTCTCTTAGTATAAAATCATTGCTAGGGTTATATATATCTGCTCGAAATAGTCCGTAAAATAAACCGCCAGATCCATCAAGCCCAGGTATCATCTTCTTTTCAATCTTATACGGGCAACTCTTCCCCCACAATCCATCAAGTATATTGGCGCTGCCAGCTTCAGGCATAATAAAAATAGAGAGACACAAAAAAATCTGTTTAAGCTTCATTTCTCAGCTCCCATTTTTTGACCAGTTCATGCTCTTTTTGGATAGCTTCCAAGTAAACCCCTCCGCGTCACTTTCTTGACAAAGCTCCGCGGCCATGCAAGCTAATTTTTAAATGAAGTTAAGGAGCGAGCTGATGACAAAGAGAGCCTCGGCAGTTGCAGCCATGATGCTGCTGTGTGCTATTTATGTTTTTTTCGCATACGTTGCGACGGGACATGGCAGAAACGTAGCGGCTGAAGCTTTTGGTGCTGCATTTGGCGCATTAGCATTTCCAGCAATACTGAGTGCTTTAATCGGATTTGTAGGAGGCGCCATCAAACAGGGCGCATTCAAAAATGTCTTTTTTTGGACCTACATCTGTATGCTGCCACTTTTTGTAATTGCCTCTCAAATTGGCTCAGCACAGCATTAATTTTCCAATAAAATCCACGCCTAGCCCCGCAGCAGCTCTCGCCTGCGCTGTCGGCACGACATCAAACTTTGATGTAGCATAAAGTCCCGCAGCCGCCGGTCTAGCACCCAACCTCTAGCTCAGCACCCAGCACACCCAAAACACCCGCCCAGCCCAGTCACAGCTCTCGTCTGTGCTGTCTGCACTACATCAAAGTTTGATGTAAGCGTACTAGCTGAGGAGGGGAATTATCAAGCCGTCAGCCGTGCGCTTGTACGTGGCTACCGCGTTTGTAAGATGCCGCCCGTCACTCAAATGGTTGTAGGTGTTTTCAACCTGCGTACTGCTAGTGCCGCACATGTCCGCCACATCGCTATAGCTCAAGCCGCTTTGCACACGCTGCGAAATCATAAAGTGCCGCAAGCTATACGGCACAATGCCACGTGCTTTAGCATCTGCAACCCCAGCGCCTGCAACGATTTTATGAAAATGGGCAGTAAGCGTACGATTTGGAAATTCTGTTTCTCCGTCCAAGCTGAAGATTAGGTCATCAATGCTTTTTGGCGGTTGGATTTTCTTCCAACTTTCAAAATAATTGCCACCCCTACACAAAAACATGCGGCTTAGCCGCACTTTTGTAATTTCAGGTCGTATGCGGATGCGAGCAAGTGAATGACTTTTGCCACTGATTTCGTATTTTTCAATGTCAACATCTCGCCAACTTAGCTGCCGCTGCTCGCCGCTTCTTAAGCCGCTATTTACAGCAACGAGTATCCAAAGCCGTACCAACATACGAAGACGAAAAGTTTTGTCATCAAGCTTGTGCTTTTTTCGAGCGGTATAGTCACGCATGTACAGAACAATTGCATAGTATTCGGCATTTGAGAACGTTGCTCGACGTATATCTTCGTTATTACGGTCAATCTTCTTTATTTTACGGAACTCTAACTCCTGCACATGCACAAGTCCTTGTTTAAACAAATATTTCATACATGCGTTTATTGTGCTCTGTTCATTCTCAATCGTAACCTGCTTGCTCGGAACTTTAGATTTAGTGACGTGGTGTGTGAAATAATCTTCACAGCTGGTTGCGGTCAAATCGCTCAGCTTGCGATTTTTTCCAATGAAATCTTGCCAGTGCAGGAGATGAGATCGAATATTACCAAGCGCCCTGCAACAATATGCCCGCCCGCAACATCACTTTTTCGATGCTCCAAATAACGCTCAACGCCTTGTTCTACAGTGAGCGAAAAGTTTGATTTTCCAGCTTTTTGGTCAGAGTAAAGGGACAAATACAAGTCTTTGGCTTTGTCTTTCGCCACTTCTGTATTGGCAGTCTGCAAGCTTTTTCGCACATACTTCTGATCTTTCGTCAGCCACATACGAAAATGCCAGTTATCGCCGCGTTTATATATCACGGCCTCATCAAAAATTATGATTTCGTCTTTTGCATTTTTGTGCTTGCGCAACGCCATTTTCACCTGCCTGCACCATTGTTTTCTGTAGTGTCGAAATTGTGCAACTTCGTGTGTAAGTCGACAATAGAATGGCAAGTAAATCAAGCACTTAATTTCGATGTGAAACTAATGTGTAACTGGAATATCGTTTAAAAACAATTAGTTACGTTAAAAAAACTACTCTTTTTCCATCGTGCATTGCAGCGGGTGCTGGTGCCTGCGGGCAAAGTCCATCACTTGCGCCACTTTGGTTTCGGCGACCTCTGCCGAAAACACCCCCACCACCGCCAGCCCCTTTTTATGCACCGTCAGCATGATTTCAAACGCCTGCGCGTGGTTCAGGCCGAAGAAGCGTTCCAGCACGTGCACGACAAATTCCATCGGCGTGTAGTCGTCGTTCAGCAGCATCACCTTGTACAAAGGTGGGCGTTCGGTTTTCGTCTTGGTCTTGGTCAGAACCGAAGTATCCTGACCCGGGCCCTTGGGGCCGTCAGACATCCTGTCAGGAAAAGCGGTCAAGCGATGGCTCCGGTGCGATAAGGGGTGCGAGTTGCGTCACTGACCAATATAGACCATTTTGCCGGTCATGAAAGACCCCCGCCGCTTTTGCGCAAGGAGAAGTCTATGCCGATCACCACAATTGGCTTTGATGCCGACGATACGCTGTGGCAGAACGAGGCCCTCTTTCGCCTGACACAGCAACGCTTCGCCGAATTGCTGGGCGATTCGGACCCGGACCAGCTGACCGAACGGCTAGAGGCGGCGGAGCGGCGCAATCTTGGGCACTACGGGTTTGGCATCAAAGGCTTTATGCTGTCGATGATCGAAACCGCGATCGAGGTGACGGAAGGCCGCGTTGCAGCCCCCGTCATTGCCGAAATACTGGCAGCCGGACGCGAGATGTTGCGCCATCCTGTCCACCTTCTGCCCCATGCGCGCGAAGCTGTCACGGCCCTTGCGGCAGACCACCGCGTGGTGCTGATCACCAAGGGTGACCTGCTGGATCAGGAACGCAAACTGGCGCAATCGGGGTTGGGCGATCTGTTCCACGGGGTCGAGATTGTGTCCGACAAAACCCCCGCGATCTATCAGACGGCTTTCGCGCGGCATGGGGCGGGGCCAGCGCAGGCGGCGATGGTGGGCAATTCGCTGAAGTCTGATGTCTTGCCGGCCCTTGCCGCCGGCGCTTGGGGCATTCATGTGCCGCATGAGTTGACATGGTCTTACGAACAGGCCGAAGCGCCCCTTGGTGCAGCGCGCTTTCGCGCCATTTGCGATCTGGGCGCGTTGCCTGCCCTGATGGATGGGATACGAAACCTACCATAGATTGTGGTGCGTAGAGGGGTCGGCCACCAGATAGGGGGCTGAAACCAAAGTGCAATAGGTTTAGAAATTCCGCGAAGCCTATGGAAACAAAGATGTTTTTTACTTGATCTTCCCGTGCTAGTCTTTCTTCAAAATCAAAGCGACACCCCGAACGAACCGGGGGCGCGGGCAGTGTGAGGCAGGCAATTGAAACGATTTTGGGTGGACTGTGTCCGCAATTTAGTGTGGGTGCTGGTGATCGGCCTTTGGGCCCATATCCTGTCTGGAACGGCTGTCTTTGCCGTGCCACAAGCCCTGTTTCTGATGGATGCGCGCACGGGCGAAACCTTATACGCCAAGAATGCTGACACGCCGCTGGCACCAGCCTCTTTGACCAAGATGATGACGCTGTACATCACCTTTCAGGAAATCGAAGCGGGCCATGTGACGTTGGACACGTTGATCCCTGTGTCCAAGAACGCCGCCAATCAGGCCCCCTCGCGTCTTGGCCTTAAGGCGGGGCAAAAGGTGGCTTTGCGCTATCTGATCCGGGCTGCGGCGGTAAAGTCGGCCAATGATGCGGCGGCGGCGATTGGCGATTATTTCGCAGGCTCTCCGGCGAAATGGGGCGCGCGGATGACGGCCACGGCCAAATCCTTGGGCATGAAACATTCGACCTTCAAGAACGCAAACGGTTTGCCCACCAAGGGCCATGTGTCCACCGCCCGCGACATGTCGATCTTGGGGCGGCATTTGTTTTACGATTTTCCGCAGTATTACAACATCTTCTCGCGCCGCTCGACCGATGCGGGCTTGGCCACGGTGGCCAGCACCAACCGCAAGTTTCTGGATGCCTATGAGGGGGCTGACGGGATCAAGACGGGCTTTACCAATCAGGCGGGCTTTTGTCTGACCGCCAGTGCCGAACGCAACGGCGTGCGGCTGATCGGCACGATTCTTGGCGGCACCTCGACCCCGATGCGCAACCAAAAGATGGCAGAGCTGTTGGACAAGGGCTTCAAGATGGCCAAGCCCGGTGTTGCCGTGGTGCCCCCCCAGCCCGCCGATCCGGAAATTGCGCCCAGTGCTGATGCCACGCTTGTTGCTCAGGCGACCGATGATGCCACGCAAGGGTCAGGCGATACGACCTCGGCGGCCCAAGTGGCGCTGATGACCAAATCGCCCCGCCCCATGCCGCGGCCCGATTCAGCGGTGGTGGCAGACACCGGGATCGAGGCTGCCGTGGCTTTGGCCAACGCCGACCCGCAAACACTGGCGGCATCGGCCAGTGACGCCGACCAGCCGGTGACTTTGGCCACCCAGATCGTGCACCCGCCCAAAAGGAATGCGCCGATCTATACCGACGAAAACGCCAAACTCGCCCTTGTGACCACCAAGCCCGAGGTGGTGACGCGCGTGTCTACGTCCTCTGGCGGGCAGACGTGGGGGGTGAATTTGGGGGCATTTCCGACCACAATCGCCGCCGAAAAGGCGCTGTTGCAGGTGCAGTTGGCGGAAACCGCCACGCTGGGCAACGGCTTGCGCAAGGTCGTCACACGGTCAAACGGCTATGACGCCGTGGTGATGGGGCTTGACCGCGACACAGCCGATCTGGCCTGCCGCAAGTTGCAGGCCCGCGCCGTGCAGTGTTTCACGATTGGCGAGTGATGGATTACGTTTTTCCCCCACAGCCCACGCCCAGCCTGCCCGTTTACAACAGCGCGGCGCGGTTTGCGGTGCGCCGCATCTTCTGTGTGGGGCGCAACTATGCCGACCACGGGATCGAAATGGGCGGCGACCCTGATAAAGAACCGCCGTTTTTCTTTACCAAGCCCGCCGATGCCATCGTCACCTCGGGCCAAACCATTCCCTACCCCCCCGCCACGCAAGACCTGCATTACGAGGGTGAGTTGGTCGTGGCCATGGGTCGCGGTGGGGCCGATATCTTGGCGGATCAAGCCCTGACCCATGTCTGGGGCTATGCGGCCGGCAACGATCTGACACGGCGCGATCTGCAGGCCGAAGCCAAGGCCACCCGCCGCCCGTGGGATATGGCCAAGGGCTTTGACCACTCGGCCATCGTCGGGCTGATTCATCCGCAATCGACACTGGCTGATGGGATGCTGACCTTGGCCGTCGACGGCGCTCTGCGTCAATCTTCGCTTTTGTCGAAGATGATCTGGGATGTGCCCGGCATCATCGCCCATCTGTCGCGCTTGGTCACGCTTGCCCCCGGCGATTTGATCTTTACCGGCACGCCCGCCGGTGTGGGGGCCTTGCAACGCGGCCAGACCTGCACGGTCGCCATTGACGGCCTGTCGCCCGCCACCGTCACCATCGCCTGATCACGGCGCTGGCTTGTCGTCGTAGTCTTTGGTCAGGATTCGGTTGGCATCGCCTTCGGGGTCGTCAAACTGGCGGGTGCGCATCGCCCAGACAAAGGCCACCAGCCCGATAAAGCCCAAGAACAGCGACACGGGGATCAAAACGGTCAGAATCTGCATCACCGTAGCCTTAGCGCGTTCAGCGATACCGTGATCGACGATAGCGACATCGCCAGCGCCGCCGCCAGCGGGGTTGCCGCCCCCATCAGCGCCAAGGGCACGGCGATCACGTTGTAAGCGGCGGAAATCTGGAAGTTTTCCACCATCCGCTTGGTCGCCTGCTTGGCAATGCGCGTGGCATCGGCAATGGCCGACAAGTCGCGCCCCAACAGAACAATGTCCGACGCCACCCGCGCTGCATCCAACGCCTGCGCCGGAGAGATTGACACATGCGCCGCAGCCAGTGCTGCCGTATCGTTCAACCCGTCGCCCACCATCAGCACCTTATGCCCCTGATCGCCCAATTCCCGCACGATGGCGGCTTTTTCGGCGGGCAAAGCGCTCGCCACCCAATCGGCAATGCCCACCTGTGCGGCAAAGGCGCGCACAGCCGCCTCGGTATCGCCCGACACCAGTTTAATACGCTTGCCTTGCAGGGTCAGCCCTGCAATCGCAGCCTCTGTCCCCGGGCGGATTTGGTCGGTGAAGGTGAAGGCCACGGGGTCTTGCCCCGCGACGGCAAGATAGGTCGCCGTTTGGCCCACCTCAGCCGCCCCAACCCATAAAGCCCGCCCCAAGCGCACGGTCTGGCCGTTCAACTGCCCTTCGATCCCATAGCCGGGCACTTCGCGCAGATCGCTGACAGCGGCGGCGGTGCCCGAAATGCCACAAGCCAAAGCCATCGCCAACGGGTGCGACGACCCCTTGGCCAAGGCCAGCGCCACCGCCTTATCCGCATCGCTGACACGGTCCAGATTTGACGGCATGGGCGCGCCCAAGGTCAGGGTGCCGGTTTTATCAAACACCACTACATCCACCTCGGCCAACCGCTCTAACGCGGTGCCGTTCTTGATCAGCACGCCCTTGCGAAACAGCTTCCCCGAGGCCGCCGTGACCACCGCAGGCACCGCCAACCCCAAGGCGCAGGGGCAGGTGATGATCAAAACGGCGGCAGAGATATTGACGGCAAAGCGCACATCGCCGCCGGTTTTCCACAGCCAAAAGGCAAAGGCCGAAAAGCTTAAGATATGCACCAAGGGCGAATAAATCCGCGCGGCGCGTTCGGCCAGCGTGGTGTAACGGGTGCGCGCAGATTCGGCCACGGCGACCAGATCGGCCATGCGGTGCAGCGACGACTCGCGCCCTGCCGCTGTCACCCGCAGGGTCAAGGGGCCGGTCAGGTTCACCTCGCCCGCCGACACCACAAGACCGGGGCCGGCAAAGGCGGGCAGGCTTTCGCCCGTCAACAGGCCGCGGTCCACCTCTGACGTGCCCGCCATCACCACACCGTCCACCGGCATCCGCCCACCGGGCCGCACCAGCACCAGATCACCCTTGGCCACTTGGGCGATGGGGCGCAACACTTCCTGACCGTCTTGCAGCACTGTGGCGCGTGGCACCTCGAGCGCTGCCAGTTCTTCGGCGGCGGACCGTGCCAAAGCGCGGCTGCGGTGATCCAGATAGCGGCCCAACAGCAGGAAAAAGGCCAGCATCACGGCGGCATCAAAATAGGCCTTTTCGCCCGAATGCATGGTTTCATACAGCGAGATGGACGAGGCGAGGATAAGGGCCAGCGAGATCGGCACATCCATTCCCAACCGCCCCACCCGCAGCGCCGCCCATGCCGATTTGAAAAACGGCTGTCCCACGAAAGCGACCGTGGGAATGGCAATCAGCGCGGATATCCAGTGGAACATGTCGCGGGTTGCGGCCTCTGCCCCGGACCAGACGGCGACCGACAGCAGCATGATGTTCATCATCGCGAAAAAGGCGACACCCAGCCGCATCAGAATCTCGCGCCCCTGTCGGTCGGTTTCGGTCATCGACAATAGGCCCGGGTCCAGCTCGTGCGCCTCGTAGCCCACGGCTTCCAGCACTTGCGCCAGTTCAGCGGCGGTCACTGTGGCCTCTGCCTCGACCGAGACGCGTTTCAGCGTTAGGTTCACGCGGGCCGACTGCACGCCGCTGTGGGCTTTCAAAGCGCCCTCGACGGCTGACATGCAGGCTGCGCAATGGGCCGTGGGCAGCGACAGGATCAGCCGCGCGGTTTGGGGGCCTTGCAAAGCCGCCAGACGTTCAGCCGCCGGGGCTGCCACGCAGGCGGGGCAGGCCGCTAAGCTTGGGTGATCGGCGGGGGCGTCGTAGGCCATGGGTCAGTCCCTGACATAAAAGAAGGTCCGCGCCTGATACAGGGTGCCGTCCGGCGCGTGCGCTACGATTTGCAGCATCCATTTGCCCAAGGGCAACACGCTGGGGGCCACATAGGCCCCATCCGCACCCTGCACCATCACGGGGTGCTGATCTTGCGCCGCATCGGTGGGGCGGCCGATCAGCACGTCAATATCGCGCAGAGTGACGGGCTGGCCCTTGGCATCGCTGAACGCCAGCCGAAGCTGGGCGGCGGTGCGGTCATAGACCTGTTTTAAGTGCCAATGCAGCCCCTCTTGCGCGGCTTTTTCTTGGTCAAAGGTCTGGCTTGCAACATAGCTGTCGTTCACCTCTAGCCCCGGAAAGGTGGACACGGCCTTATAGGCCAACAGCCCGTTGACCGCGATGATGACGCCAAAGAAACTGCACGTCAGCACCAGCATGTGCCAGCCGGTAAAGGGGCGGGCGGGTTTTTGGGCGATGTTGGCCATGTCACTTGTCCTCTTTGCCGTTAAAGATCGTGTCTTTGTAAATACGCTCGGCCTTGGGGGCCTCGGTGCCTTCGGCATCGGTGATCCACAACCGCAGCGGCAAATGATGGGCGGCGGCTGCAACCGTGCCTGCCTTGGCTGTCACATAAAGCCGTTGTTCCAGCGTTTCGTTGGCCTTGACCAGCACGCGCAGCGCGTCAGTCCCCTCTAGCGCCAAGGTCACATCGCCGCCTGCCGTGGCCGATACGGTGAACCAGCGATCCGTCCCATGCTTGTTGCGCAACCGCATGTCATAGGTGTTGCGAATGGCCCCGTCTGACAAGATCACAAACGGCGGGTTGCGCACCGGCGTGATCGAGGCATCCAGATTGGCCCGCAAGAACAAGGCCGCCACAAGGCCAAGCGCGATGCCCGCCCACAGCACCGTGTACACAACCGTGCGCGGGCGCAGGATGTGTTTCCAGACGGGTTTGTCGGCCTTGCCTGCCCTTTCAAGGGGCTCGTCGGTCAGCGCCAGATAGCCTATCAAACCTTGCGGCTTGCCGATCTTGTCCATGATCCCGTTGCACGCATCAATGCACAGTCCGCAGGTGATGCAGGCCAGTTGCTGGCCATCGCGGATGTCGATGCCCATCGGGCAAACGTTCACGCAGGCCATACAGTCGATGCAATCGCCGCTGGTGTCCACGCTTTGCTTGCCGCGCGGTTCGCCCCGCCAAGACCGGTAGCCGATGGTGATCGTGTCTTCGTCCATCATCGCGGCCTGAATGCGCGGCCACGGGCAGGCATAGATGCAAATCTGCTCACGGGCAAATCCGCCGAAAAAGAAGGTGGTAAAGGTCAAAACCGCCATGGTGATATAGGCGACAGGGCTGGCGGTGCCGTCTAACAGGCCCCAGAACAGCGTGGGCGCATCGGTGAAGTAAAAGACCCACGCCCCGCCGGTGGCCAGCCCGATCAGCAGCCACAACCCCCACTTGATCGCGTTCTTGATCAGCTTTTCCCAGTTCCACGGTTGGCGGTGCAGCCGGATGCGCGCGTTGCGGTCGCCTTCGACCCAACGTTCGACCAATATGAACAGGTCGGTCCACACCGTTTGCGGGCAGGCATAGCCGCACCACACACGCCCTGCGGCCGATGTGAACAAGAACAAGCCTAGACCCGCCATGATCAACAGGCCGGCAACAAAGTAAAACTCGTTCGGCCAAATCTCGATCATGAAGAAAAAGAACCGGCGGGAGGACAAGTCTAGCAACACCGCCTGATCGGGCATCTGCGGGCCACGGTCCCAGCGCAGCCACGGGGTGATGTAGTAGACAGCCAACATGGCCCCCATCAGCCACCATTTCAGCGTGCGAAACTTGCCTTTCACCCGGCGGGGGAAAATCGGCTCGCGGGCGGCATAAAGCTGCGGGGGGTCTTGGGTGTCTGACATGATATGGTCCTATTCGCTGCACCCGTTCTGCACCGCAGCGACACGGGCCGCCTTGACCTAGGTCAATTTCCCCCACTTAGCCCCTTGGCCCAAAAAAGACGGGGCAAGGCACAAGGCCAGCCCCGCAAAGGTGCTACAGGAGGAGTAAGCAACCCCTGCGCAGGGTTGCAGTTAGAAAGCACCGGCACCCAGGAACCGCGCGAACAGGAAGGTGCCGGTGCCCATGCCGCCCGCACAGGATGCGGGCGGCACAGCCCGGAATTACTCGCCGCCGCCCAGCGCGTGGACGTAGACGGCCACGGCGCGGATGTCGGCCTCGGTCAGGCGGGCCGTGGTGCCGGGGGCGGCATAGCCCCAACTTGGCATCACGCCGCCACGGCCTGCGTTGAGGGTTTTGGTCAAGGTGGCCTCATCCCCGCCATAAAGCCAGATCGCGTCGGTCAGGTTCGGGGCGCCCAGATCGCGGTTGCCTTTGCCGTCTTCGCCATGACAGGCCACGCAGTTTTCGGTGAAAATTTGCGCCCCCGCGGTGGCCTTTGCTTCGTCGGCTGTTTGGCCCGAGAGTTTCAGGACATAATTGACGACTTGGCCGATTTGGTCCGTGCTCAGCTTGGCGGTGGCCATATCGGCCAGCGGTCCGCTGGCCTTGTCAGACCATGCGGGCATATAGATGCCCACGTTGCGCGCATCGGGGTCAACGGTGTTGCGCACGCCGTGGGTGATCGTGGTGTAGATGGCATCAATCGCGCCGCCATACAGCCAGTCGTTGTCCAACAGGTTGGGGTAGCCCAAGCCCTGCACCCCCGCAGCCCCCGCCCCGTGACAAGGCGCGCAGTTGGTGGCAAACAGCGATTTGCCCGCCGCCAGCGCATAGGTCTTCAGCGCATCGTCGCCTTCGATGGCCGTGAGATCTGCCGCCACCAGCTTGGCTTTGATGGGCGCATTCAGCGCGTCAAAATGCTGGATGTCGGCCTCTACATCCGCCCGGGTCGAGGCCCCCAGCACCCCCGGCGTGGCCCCGTGGATCAGCGGCCATGCCGGATAGGCGATGGTATAGCCGATGGCAAACAGGATGCAGAGATAGAAGGTCCAAAGCCACCAGCGCGGCAAAGGGTTGTTCAGCTCTTCGATCCCGTCCCAAGAATGGCCCGTGGTGCCGACCTTGGGTTTGGCATCGTCTTTGATTGGCTTGGCACACATCGCTCAGCCCTCCTTCGAAGGTCCGGGCAAGGGCCCGGGGGATTTGTCATGCTTGAAGATCACGTTGGCGGCGTCTTGGTGGATGGCGCGGCTGCCCGGGCGAAAGGCCCAGACCGCAGCACCCACAAAGAACAGCGTCAGCAGCAAAAGCGCCCAGCTGTCGGCCAGTTCGCGCAGGAAGGAATAGGTTTGCATACCGCCCCCCTACCGCGACGCATCAGGCGTGAAGGTCGAAAAGTCGACCAGCGTGCCTAGCATTTGCAGATACGCCACCAGCGCATCCATTTCGCTGACACCGGGCTTGCCGTCAAAATCGGCCACCGTCACCTTGGCCCCGTAGCGGCCAAGCAGGCCCGAGGCGTCGGCGTCCGGCGTGTCTTGCGTCACAAAGTCGGCCTTGGCGTTGGCGATCTCATCGTCGGTATAGGGCACGCCGACCATGCGGTGGGTCGCCATTACATCGCCGATATATTCGGGGCTGAGCGGGGTTGCGGCAAGGTAAGCGTATTTCGGCATGACCGATTCCGGCACGATGGCTTCGGGGTTGGACAGGTGGTCAACATGCCAAGCGTTGGAATACTTGCCGCCCACACGGGCCAGATCGGGCCCCGTGCGCTTGGACCCCCATTGGAACGGGTGGTCATACATCGATTCCGCCGCCAGCGAGTAATGGCCGTAGCGTTCGACCTCGTCGCGCATCGGGCGGATCATCTGGCTGTGGCAGACATAGCACCCTTCGCGGATGTAGATGTTGCGGCCTGCCAGTTCCAAGGGCGTATAGGGTCGCATGCCTTGGACGGTTTCGATGGTGTTTTGCAGGTAGAACAGCGGTACGATCTGCACCAGCCCGCCGATCAGCACGACCAAAAGGCTTAAAACCAGCAGGATCGAGGCGTTTTTCTCGATGATCTTGTGTTTGTCTAGAAAGGCCATGGTCCCGCTCCTATTCAGCCGGGACGGCGGCGTAGGCACTGGCCTTGGCAGGCTGGGCGTTCACCGTCATCCAAAGATTGTACACCATGATAAGGCCACCGGTCAGGTACATCGCCCCGCCCAATCCGCGCACCACATACATCGGGAACTTGGCCGCCACCGTGTCGGCAAAGGCGTTCACAAGGAACCCGTTCGCATCCACTTCGCGCCACATCAGCCCTTCCATGATGCCCGACACCCACATCGAGGCGGCGTAAAGCACGATCCCGATCGTCGCCAACCAAAAGTGCCACGACACCAGTTTCAGCGAATACAGCCCCGCGCGGTTCCACAAACGCGGGGTCAGGAAGTACAGCACCGAAAAGGTGATCATCCCGTTCCAGCCCAGCGCGCCGGAATGCACGTGGCCAATCGTCCAATCGGTATAGTGGCTCAGCGAATTGACGGCCTTGATCGACATAACCGGCCCTTCAAAGGTCGACATGCCGTAAAAGCCGATGGCGATCACCATCATGCGCACCACCGGATCGGTGCGCAGCTTGTCCCAAGCGCCAGACAGCGTCATCAAGCCGTTGATCATGCCACCCCAAGAGGGCATCCACAGCATAACCGAAAACACCATGCCAAGGGTCGATGCCCAGTCCGGCAAGGCTGTGTAGTGCAAATGGTGCGGGCCAGCCCAGATATACAGGAAAATCAGCGCCCAGAAGTGGATGATCGACAGCTTGTAGCTGTAAACAGGCCGCTCGACCTGTTTGGGCACAAAGTAGTACATCATGCCCAAAAAGCCCGCCGTCAGGAAAAAGCCCACGGCATTGTGGCCATACCACCACTGCACCATGGCATCTTGCACGCCCGAATAGACCGGCACCGACAAAGACCCCAAGATCGACACCGGAATGGCCGCGTTATTGACAAGGTGCAACATGGCCACGGTCAAGATCATCGACAGATAGAACCAGTTGGCGACGTAGATATGGGGTTCGCGCCGTTTGACCAAAGTGCCGACAAACACCGCCAGAAAGGCCACCCAGACCACGGTGATCCACAGGTCGATGTACCACACCGTCTCGGCATATTCCTTGCCCTCGGTCCCGCCCAGAATGTAAGACGAGGCCGCCAGCACGATCATCAGCTGCCAGCCCCAGAACACGAACCACCCCAAATTACCGCCCCAAAGCCGCGCCGCAGAAGTGCGCTGAACGACATAAAACGCGGACATGATCAACGCGTTACCGCCAAAGGCAAAGATCACAGCCGAGGTGTGAAGGGGCCGCAAGCGGCCAAAGTTCAAAATCCCTTCGGTCACGTTGCCTAGGTTCAGCGACGGAAAGGCCAGTTGGAAGGCAATCACCACCCCCACCAAAAAGCCCACTATCCCCCAGAAAGAGGTGGCAATCACCCCGGCCCGTATCACCCCGTCTTGGTATTCATTCGGCGTCTTTGGCGTATCCTCGCCCACATGGCGCAGCACATAGATAAAGGTGATCGCTGCCGCGATGGCCACCTCTATGGCGTTGACCATGTAGGGCAGATCATGCGCGTAATTTGCGGCAATGGCGGCCAGAAGCCCCACGCCCGCCAGCACGATCAATTTGGCGTAGTCCCACATTTCATTGTCCCTTCGTCCTTTGACCCTGCGGCGCGTGCATATCTGAGCACAGCGCCACGGGTTCTGACTGGCACCCATTTTGCAGGTGCGGCGCAGGGGTGCCTTGATCCATGTCAATTCGGCGTGATGGCTTATATGATCCGGATCAAGGCGCAGTCCGAAGCAAGGTGGCAAGACAAGCTTATCTTGGAATTCGGAGGCGAACATGAGCTACAAATCCATCCTCACCGTTGTCACCAACCCCGCCACGGCCGAGGCGCAGATTGCCGCCGCCGCCCGCATGGCCTTGGGCTTTGAGGCGCATCTGGATGTCTTGGCGGTTGGGGTCGATCAGGCGCAGGTGGGCTATGCCTATATCGGGGCGGGCGCTGTCTTAAGCGAGTTTTCCCTTGAACGCGCCGAAGCTGACGCCCGCGCCGCAGCCAAAGCCGCCACGGCCGCCTTGGCCGAAATGGACCCAGCCCTGCGGTCAAGCGTTGAAACTGCGGTGGCCGAGATGGGCAGCTTGACGTCCGTCGTCGGCAATGCCGCCAGCTTTGTCGATCTGGTGGTGCAATGCCGCCCCTATACGGGCGATCAAACCTATCAGGCCGAAGCGGTGATTGAAGCGGCGCTGTTTGAAGGCCGCGCGCCCGTGCTGATCATTCCCCAAACGCATCTGGAACAGGGCCAAGTCTTTGAGACTTTGGCCCATCCCCGCCGCATTCTGTTGGCATGGAACCAAAGCAGCGAGGCGCTGGCCGCCGTGCGCCGCGCCCTGCCCTTGCTGAAGATGGCCGATCTGGTCGATGTGACCGTGATCGACCCGCCCGCACGGGGGCCGGAACGGTCTGATCCGGGCGGGGTTCTGTGCCAATATCTTGTGCGCCACGGAGTGAAGGCGCAGGTTTCGGTTCTGGCCAAGACCATGCCGAAAATCTCGGACATTCTGGCGCGGCACGCTTTGGAAGAGGGCTGCGATATGATGGTGATGGGGGCTTACGGCCACTCGCGCCTGCGCGAGGCGGTGCTGGGCGGCACAACCCGCGCGGTGTTGGAGGCGGTGAAGATTCCGGTTCTGATGGCCCATTAAGGGCGAAAGGGGCGGGGGAAACCCTGCCCCTTAGCTTTCCGTAGCACCGACCGGTCCGGGAAGATGGCACGCCACGGCTTGCGACCCGCCCAAAAGCGCTGGCACCTCTGCCGCACAGCGTGGGTGTGCACGCACACAGCGGGTGCGAAAGACACAGCCAGACGGCGGGGCCATGGGCGAGGGCAACTCTCCGTCCAAGGCGATCATCTTCTTGGCCCGCTCTGCCGCCGGATTGGGAATGGGCACGGCAGACAGCAACGCTTGGGTATAGGGATGCTGCGGTGCCGCAAACAGGGCAGATTTGGGCGCATCCTCCATCACCTTGCCCAGATACATCACCATCACACGGTCCGAGATGTGTTTGACCACCGACAGGTCGTGGGCGATGAAAATCATCGCAAGCCCCAAATCGCGCCGCAGTTCGGCCAAAAGGTTGATCACCTGCGCTTGGATCGACACATCCAGTGCCGACACAGGTTCGTCACAGATCAACACCTTGGGTTCCACGATCAGCGCGCGGGCGATGCCGATGCGTTGGCACTGGCCGCCCGAAAACTCGTGCGGGTAGCGGTTGATCTGGTTGGGCAAAAGGCCCACCTTGTCCATCATCACCTGCACGCGGGCCTTGACCTCGGGCGCTGAAAGGCGCGGGTAATGGGTGCGCAGGGGTTCGGCCACGATTTGGCCCACGGTCATGCGCGGATCAAGGCTGGCAAAGGGATCTTGAAACACCATCTGAATGTCAGCACGCCGCGCCAGCATCAGGGCGGGTGGCAGGGTCAAAAGGTCGGTGCTTTGAAACATCACTTTGCCCGTGGCGGGCAGCATTCTGATCAGGGCCCGCGCCAGTGTTGACTTGCCCGACCCGCTTTCGCCCACAATCCCCAGTGTTTGCCCGGGATAAAGCACAAAGCTGACATCCCTGACGGCTTGCAGCATAGCAGGGGCCGCCCAAGGCATCTGCCCCTCGCGCCGGATTGCGAAGGTAACGGACAGGTTGCGCGCCTCGATCAGGGGGGTCATGACAGATCACCCTCGGGGCGGTTGCAGGCGCGTTGGCGGTTGGGGGCAAATGGGGTCAGGGGTGGCATCGTGTCGCGGCACAGGTCCAACACATCGGGGCAGCGCGGGGCAAAGGGGCAGCCCTTGGGCACGCGCGTCATGTTGGGCGGGGTACCCGGAATGGCCAAAAGCGCGTCATTGGCTTGATCGACCCGTGGCAGCGCACGCAGCAAGCCGCGCGCATAGGGGTGGCTGGGGCTGTCAAAGAACGGATCAACCGGGGCGGTTTCCATCACTTGGCCGGCGTACATCACAATCACCTCGCGGCAAAAGCCCGCGATGACGCCCAGATCATGGGTGATCAAGATCGTGGCCATGCCAAAGTCACGCTGCAAATCGCGCAAAAGCGCCATGATCTGCGCTTGCACGGTGACATCTAGCGCCGTAGTCGGCTCATCCGCGATCAGCAGGTCGGGCTGGCAAAGCAGGCTCATCGCGATCATGACGCGCTGGCGCATCCCGCCGGAAAACTCGTGCGGGAACAGATGCAGGCGCGCTTTGGCATCGGGGATCTTGACGGCATCCAGCATCCGCGCGCATTCGGCAAGGGCTGCGGCTTTGGTCAGGCCCTTGTGGTGGATCAACCCCTCGGCCATCTGGTCGCTGACGCGCATATAAGGATTCAGCGCCGTCATCGGGTCTTGAAACACCATGGCGATGTGGTTGGCGCGCAGCCGGTTGAGCGTTTTGAGCGGTGCGCCGATCAATTCTGTGCCGTTGAACACAGCCGATCCCCGCGCCGTGCCGTTGCGCGCCAAAAGCCCCATCAGGGCAAAGGCCAACTGGCTTTTGCCCGACCCGCTTTCGCCCACAATCCCCAGCGTCTGGCCCTTTTCCAAGCGAAAGCTGACGCCGTTGACGGCATTCACCGTGCCATCTGGCGTGGCAAAACTGACGCCAAGGTTGGAAACCGCAAGCAGGGCCATTCAGCGATCCTTCGGGTCAAGCGCATCGCGCAACCCGTCCCCGATAAAGTAAAAGGCAAACATCGTCATAATGAAGAACAGCATCGGAAAGCCCAATTGCCACAGCGTGCCATAGCGCATGGTCTTGGCCCCTTCAGAGATCAGCGCCCCCAGCGAGGTTTGCGGTTCTTGCACGCCCAAGCCCAGAAAAGAGATGAAGCTTTCGGTCAGGATGATGTCGGGCACCAACAGCGTGGCATAGACAATCACGATGCCCAGCAGGTTGGGCACGATATGGCGCAAGATGATGCGCAAGGCGGGCACCCCTGTGGCCTGAGCGGCCTCGATATACTCGCGCGATTTCAGGGTCAGGGTTTGGCCCCGCACGATCCGCGCCATCGAGGGCCACGACAGAAAGCCGATCCCCACCAACAGCACGCCCAGTGATTTGCCAAACATCACCAACAGCAAGATCAGCACGAACATGAACGGAATGGCCAACAGCACATCGACCAGCCGCATCATCAACCCGTCGATCCACCCGCCCACATAGCCTGCGATGGCCCCATAGAGCGTGCCGACCAGCACCGAAATCGCCGTGCCCACCACGCCGACATACAGCGATATTCGCGTGCCCATCGCCGCGCGCGCGAACAAATCGCGGCCTTGGTCATCGACGCCAAAGTAATACCCCTTAGCCCAATCAGGCGCGCCCATATCGGCGGCGTGGCCCATGATGGTGAAGTCGATGTAATCGTAGCTATAGGGCGAAATCGCCTGCCCTAGGGCCGCAAAGGCCAAACAGACCAGCAACAAGCCCACCCCCGCCATCGCCGCCGTGTTGCGCCCAAAGCGCACCCGCGCATCGGCCCAAAGAGAGCGGCCTTTCACCTCGTCCAACCTCGCCAGCCTTTGGGCCAAGGCGTCCAGATCAATTGGGGAAAGCGCCATGGTTACAGCCGGATCTTGGGGTCGATCCATGCGTAAAGCACGTCAACCAACAGGTTAAAGACAATGGTCAGCACCCCCACCAGCAGGGTCACCCCCATCATCAGGGCATAATCGCGGTTCAGCGCGGCATCGACGAAAAACTTGCCGATCCCGGCTGTGGAAAAGAACATGTCAATCACCACAGACCCGGTGATCATCGACACAAAGGTGGGGCCAAGATAGCTAAGCACCGGAATAAGC
>CANFSY010000051.1 GCA_947449875.1 Paracoccaceae bacterium | reverse complement strand
TGCGGCTGCGGCCACACCATCCGAAAGATCCTGGTAAACCTCAGGGCTCTTTTGGCCCTGATGATCGCCGCGATCCTGTCGGCACTTCGCGCGACAAGACCCGCGCACAGATCTGCCACGGCGACCTGATCCGGTTGTTCAGGAGGAACTAGATTGTCTTGTGACGCTCCTAACTTGGCGGAAGGTCGCGCCACCACAAACTGTTTGAGATCACAAAGATGATACTGCAGATCACCCGACGATCGTGAACCCGTCACACCCCATGCGAGAGACGAAAGAATGTCTCAATCTTCGCCATGTGTGCATTCGGATAGCAAAATAATCTCAATCATCACATTATAAATTTGTGCAGACAGTGAAATCATTAATGACACGAACTCCAATTAGCCTGCAGCCTAAGTTCTGCTCAGCACCCAGAAAAGCCTTCAATCTTTGAAAAAATTTCAACCTTTTGCCCATCATTGTTCCAGCAACATATTGTGTGCAATACTGAAGGCATCAGACAACGAAGAGGCCAGAAAAGTCAATCCATGGTCAGGGAACGAAGCTAAGTAATTTGTTACTTTTCCATAAATGTTATCCAAAACCACATGTGGGCTTCCCATTAAACAACAAATGATGTGACCATGAAGTCGATCAGTAATGACAACCTTACCCCGCGAAAGTATGCCGACACCCCTGTTTAGTTCCGACCCAGCTTGGTGCGCAAACGCGCGCTCGAGTGTGACCATTCCAACCGGCCCCATTCTTGCCAGCCATGGATACATCCTTCGACAAACCTTAAGACGTTTAGATCCAAAATTATTTATTGAAACCCAATCAGTTTCTTCACTGCTTAGAGATTTGAAAGAACTAAAATTACCTAGAAGATTTTTTTCCTTGTCTGAACGTAGAAGTCCTAGAACTTCACATGAAGCATCACCGATCTTGGGCAATGCACCTAAGCCAAACGCGGAGTCTGGACAAAGATAAGAAGGGCAATCGAAATGCTTTTTTGCAAAATCAAGGCTCACGAGGTCGCGCACAAGGAGCGTAAAGTCACGGTGGGATGAAACAGCACGCTGCGTCTCCACGAAGGCTGAATCCGTTAGGTTCGAAAAGTAAATCGACTGTGGCATTTGAACGATTTTTCTGTACGGAAAACTCTTGAGAACTTTCACGCGATTTTGCCAATACCCGCTCCAAAGGTCACCAAAATTGCCACCTCCAGAAAATATAATAACCTCATTCGAAGATAATCTACCAAGACTATTTGGAAACTCTCTGTGTCGACTGACAATCGTGGGAGTACCACCAAGGCGCCTCGTTAATAACCGCAACGTTCCCAACCATATTGCACTATCGCCAACATTTGTATGGTCCGGAAAATCAAGTAGCGCCCAGTTGGTGAATGCCATATTCTGAAAAACTAAATCCAGGCATTGTTCAATTAATTTGAATTGAGCTTCTAGGTAACACTGCGAAATTTTATGATGAACTTTAGACATACTATCTCCGACATCCTGCCGATTACATACCGAAATCATCGTCTACGCAATCTCCCCATGTCGATTGATAGGACAAATTGGAGCCCCTACACAAGTTGCGAAGTTGGGTTTTGGAGGCATAGTTGCACAACTCTGTCCGCCAAGGATTCACGACGTGAAGCCATGCCGCTAGGTTCCAGCATCATAACCAGTAATGACCGAGGTTGCCGGCCCACGGACCGAGAGGAACAGGATCTGGCGCCAGGCGCAACTGGTTGCGAAGCGCCGCCAACCCTTCCGCTGGGCGAACATGGTTTCCACCTTATGGTACTGTCGAGAGAGGTCTGTGCCGTGCGGGATCTCACTATTCCCGCGGCGCCGGCCGTCCTTTTGTGATCGCCAATTGAGTTGTAGGTGGTGTCCTTATGGACGTGCACGCGTGCATCCGCCGAGTCGAAGTTCTTCGGATACTTGACCCGGAGCACCGCCGTTGGTGAATGGGCGGGGCCACGCTGCGCATTGTCGCGTAGCGCTATTGTGCCGGCGCAAATCTCTCAGAGGTGACGCATCGTCATGAGATTTCGCGTGCCCAGCTTTGCGATTTGCCATACCCGCACAAGCTCAGGCGTCTTGTGGGTGGTCTGCCATCGTTCACTCAGCTCACTGGCACGCATTTGACCTATCGCGGTTTGGTGCTGCTCTTTTGGTCATGTAAGTAGCCTATAGTTTTGGTGGTCAAAGTCACCAAATCTCAACGAACCATTATAAAATGGGTCACGTTAGCTCGGATATTTTGTTTAAAATAACTATGACAACCTGAAAGCGAACGAGTAGAATGGCCACAGCATCGGGTAGGAGAGTGCATTTTGAATTTCATGTCGAAATGGCGGAACTTCGCAAAGTTCAATTTCGACCAGACACGATACCAATCCCCTGTGGGTGGAACAGCCATGACGAGGCATTTGTTCAGCGTTCTGCATGGGCACGATCCCCATGACAGGCTGACGCGCTATTTAGATCGAACCATTGCGACCCTCATTTTGGTTTCGGTGACTCTCGATATGTTTTTGGATGTTCACAACAGTCCGAAATTTCTGCTGCCACTGGTGATTTTTCTTGATTGGATAGCAATATCCACTCTGACGATCGACCTAATTCTTAAAATAATTACAGCCGGCTTGGATCCACGACTGACTGGGATACCTCTTCAACGGCTACGTTTCCTACTGCGGCCAATGTCGCTTTTAGACCTTTCCATTTTGGCTCCATCATTGCTTTCGATGTTCTTTCCGTTGCATCTTATTTTCATGCAATATTTTCGGCTATTTCGCTTAGCTGAACTTATCCATCCACTGATGGCGACCATTAACGTCTTCTTACGAGAAACCCGAGGTTTATCGCTTCGGCGTCGTACATATCGTGCGTTCTTCGGTGGAGAACGAGATCACGGGATCCCCGGCATAATTGATTTTGTAGTTTTTTCCATCATACTATTCTCTGTGTTTCTAATGACGCTTGAAAGTGTTGATTGGATGCGCATTATGTATAAACCTAAATTCAACGCACTTGATTTTCTTATTACCACAGTTTTTATTTTAGAATATGGATGTCGCGTCTATTGTTGCGTTGAAAATCCAAAATATACGAACCCAATTTTCGGAAGAATTAATTATGTATTAACCTTTGATGCGTTAATTGACATCGCATCAATTTCACCCGTCTTCCTTGGATTTCTTTGGGAAACGCCTGTACCATGGCTGTGGTCCCTCCGCTTACTGCGCATGTTCAAATTGGCCCGTTATTCATCCTCAGTCTCTATAATTCTCGATGTTGTGCGCGAAGAACGCGCTGTCCTTACGGCTGCGTTTATGATGCTGCTTTTGATGACTATCTTTGCCGCCTCTGGAATTTACGTTGCAGAGCATGCCGCTCAGCCAGAAAAATTCTCATCAATACCCGCATCGATTTATTGGGCTGTGATAACTCTAACTTCCATCGGTTACGGGGATTACTTCCCCATCACCCCAATTGGCAAGATCCTAACCATGGTATCAGCGGTTATCGGGTTGGGTATGATCGCGTTGCCAGCGGGTATTCTTGCGAATGGCTTCTCTCAGAAAATAAAGTCAAATCATGGAAACCACAAACACCCTTCTTCCTCTGGTTCGGTGGCCGTGCACGGTCCCTCGAGGCCTGTCTCTCAATTCGGCCCAGAAAATCAAACCACAGAAATGCTTGGCGAAACCCGTTCCATCACGACAATGGATCAAGTGCTTAGATCTGAAGAAAGACGTGAAATGTTGAATGCCATTATACACCCCTTAACTAAGGGAGAGCGTGAAGCACTTATAGCGCTTACGGCCATCAGTCTAAGCGTTAACAGAGCAGATTAGGCTCAAAATTGTTAATCAAGAGTTGTCAGATGCGCGCAGCACTTGTCTGCTCTTAATTCGATTCATCAATATTATCAGCGTTGTTGTGACCGAAACCGACACAGGTATGAGCAGTATCTCCAGTAACGGCTCTAGAATGATGACCAAGACCAGCAAAGCTTCCAAGGGCAACCCTAATACACTGCCACAAAACAACATCGCAGATGACAGAACGCCCGGACCGTTTAGACCAGTAATTAGGACAGCAGCCATAATTGCCAGGCAAATAACGCTGAAAATCAACGAAGACGTCACGGGCACTTGGTAAACTGAGATAGTATAAATTAAAACTGATGTAAGAATTGTTATCATTCCAAATCGACCGATTGCTAGACCTAACGAGGCGATAACTTCTTTGTCATCATTGTCGCCTGAACCGTCCGAACGAATTCTTTGAAGAACAAGAACCAAAGAAGCTTCCTCTGTAACGGCCAAAATACCTGCTACAACTGCGTCCCTGATATCAGCGGCGACCTTCAGCGGAGAACTGCGGGAAGCGGTTGCAGTCACCAGAATTGCAACGATCGATGTTGTGAAAGTTGTTGATAGAATCACAAGAAAGAGGGGCCAAAGCACTTCCAAATTGGTTGCCGAAACAGCATGCGCAGCGTGGACCGCATAAAAAAAGACCGCCACTGGGACAAGCATTTGCATTTGCTCCATCATGTGCGCGAACGGTCGGCGTAAGGTAGCGACCAAATTTATGAAGCGCTGTCGCTGATGTCTGCTAAGCCGCAAGATCGCGATTGAAAAAATAATTAGAAAAATAATTATTTGGCCAAGGTTCATCGAAGAAAGTGCGGAAAATACGTTGCTGGGTACCAAGTTTGCAACCGCTTGCGCAAGAAGGGAAATATGGCCCCCGCTCGCTTGGTTACTGAGAGTCACTTCCGCAAAATTTGCATCCTCCTTGCCAAAAGCGCTGACGATTGGGCCCAAGCCACGTGCCACCATATCGTTTTCGTAATACACAACGATTGAGGACACGATCACAGCAAGGAACGCGGTTAAAATCATACCGCACACCAACAAACTGGCGATCCGCAAACCCGCACCACTTTCATCGTTGCGCAACTTAATTCTAGATATAGCGTATATTATTGTAAGAATAAGGAACGGTAATGCCATCATCCTGTAAAGTGATATATAGAAATATTGAAATTGTTCTGGAAAGTCACCAAGCGGCCAATTTATGCCAACGTACAGTCCGATCAATGCCGAAAACAGAACACCGGGGCCGCTATGGAGAAAGTGGAACAGTTTGAAGCCATATGATTGATGAACTTGGCCCGTAGGGTGGCTATTATGCTCCAACTTCATGCTCCATCTTATGTATTGTTCGGTTCGACAGGTAAAACAACCAGGCAAGCATATTCTTTCCGTGTGCGATGGAGGTAGCATGTTTGCGTCGCCGCCACTTGAGTGGCCCTGACCTAGCCCGAACTCCAGATCGACTTGATGTGGTTCTGTAAATTGCGGCGTTATTCTTGGTCATCGATCCGCCGTGTTCAAAGTCAACGACACAGTTGATTTGGTCCTGATCTCATTGGATTGTGGAATGATAATTGATGTGGTTGCACAGGTGCCAAGGACCAACAGGAATACGCGGAACATGGTCACGATTGGGTCAACGGCTATGAACAGCGGAATAATGGCTTCAGACGGCAAGTGAATGGAATCAAGGACAATCGAGATTAAAACCACTGTCACGGCGCCGCTTGATCCGCTAGATGCCACACCCGCCGCAACGGAAAAGACAATGATTGTCGCATACTTAGAGAGATCCAGATCGATGCCGTAAATTTGAGCCGCAAAGATTGCACCAATAACAAAGTATTGAGTCGAAGCCAGACGACAAATCGTTGTACCAAGAGGAAGAAGTAGATCCGAACCGGCTGTGCTGAACCCTAGTTTTCCTGTCATGTCCCGAACAGCTGTGGGAATACAAGCCACAACGGATTGTGTGGTCAAGGCAAGCATAAAGGTTTCGCGCAAGCGTATCGCAGCTTGCCACGGTGAGATGCGCGCACGCAGGCCAATAATTATGACGCTAATTGCAATAAGGCACAATGATCCACTGATTTGGGTAATCATAAATGGTGCCAGAGACAAGAGCGGGCCAACGCCAACGACGGCGACTTGGGCTGAAACCATCGAAAACAAGGCAAATGGCAGCATAAGGGTGAGCCAATAGATCACTTGAACACATGAACCCTGAACCACTTTGAACATCTCGAAAAGGTCTTCGGTGTCTCCATCAATCTCTTTTGCCAGAGAGGCGCCAAAAATGATGCAGAATATGACGACTTTAAGTGTGTCGCCTTCGCTGAGCGCAGCAAATATATTGTTTGTTACAAAGCGGTCGAGAATTTTAAGATGTTCGGTCGGCACATCTGATGTTGTGTTGGCAAGGCTTACAACATCGTTTGAAACGGAAGTTCCTCCTGATAAGCCGCCGTTGACCATATTACCTAACGCCGCCATGGTCGACCCGTCGCCGTATCCAGCCGGCGGCAATAAAAGCGCGATGCCGACTCCGAAAAATGCCACGAAGATCAGCGCCAAAGGATAAGTGATGACGATACGACGGATGTATTCTGCCGCTTTTGGGTTCGAAGCGACGCGCGCAATGCCCAATGTGATTGTCACAAAAAGATAGGGCAGCACGATCATTTTCATAAGATTGATATAATACGTACCAACCGGTGATAAGGCTTTACCAATCGCTGGATACTTGACGCCGACGATGATCGAAAGACATACCACGGGCAGCAAAAACAGCGGACTTAACAGTATTTTGCGGATTTTCCCCGTCATCTCAGTGTGCTTCCGCAGTTGCAATGGATGCGCGGTATAAACCCATCACGTCGTCGGCGTTCATCTTGGAGGGGCGATCATCAATAACTTGATTTACGATCGCCAAGAGCATTGGCTTATTCCATTCCACCGCAACTGAAATTGCACTTCGGGCATCATTGATTGTTATTGCGCGCAATTGAATTGATGTTTCTGGCTTGTCAAATGCAACAGCGCGAACTGCGAATTCGTCACGGTAGGCCGCATCCACAGTTCCGTTCAATGTTGCGTCAATAACCGCGTCCCAGTTTTTTAGGGATACTATTTTGCCTTCCGGGAAATAAGATTTTGCGAAGGTTTCATAAGCAGATTTTTCAATAACACCCAGCGTTCCGTGGAAGTGGCGTATATAATCGCCCAAATCCATGCCTTGGGCCTGTTGCGCAAGCTTCAAGCGGTTGAAAAGAAGTGCATGGCGCAGGGTGACATAGGGGTTGGAAAATGCCACGACTCTTGCCCGAGCACCTGTGCGGCTTAGTTTCGACACGCCGATATCGGCCTTGCCGCTTCGGACCAGCTCAATAACTTCATCAAAAGATTTTGCTGACCGGTCAAATCGTGGCTGAACGCCCAAGTCTGCGGCAATGCTCTTGGCGAGATCCACGTCAATTCCGACCAATTCGCCGTCTTTGACACTGAAAAACGGGGCGTTATCTGACCCAAGCATGGCGACAACGATGTAGCCCTGTTTGGTTATACTCTCGATGTCGGGGGGGCCCACTTGGGCTTCTGCAAACGTAGCGCAAAATGACAGTGATGTGACGACAACCACTGTGAGCAAGTTTTTGAAAACACCAAACATTCGCAATTCTTTCCCAGAGTATACAAATGGACTGGTATCTTTTTTTCGGCAGGGCGTCTACACGGCCGTCGTTAAGTCTTTCCGGTATAAATCTACTCTATCGGATAAATAACGCCCTAATAGGTAGAATTTGATCGGTTAACAATAAAAACTGACACGTTAGGGTCATGCCACTAAATCGTCAGGCTAAGGTGCATGCGATGTGGCCCGACAGAGACTGATATATCACGAAATTGTGCAAGCTGGCCTGCAGCGTATTCGTGGAGCGGCATGAAGCCACGGCCAGAAGGCTGTGCCAAATGCACGCCTTCTGGCTGTTGTGCAGACGTGCTGATTCGTGGGTTTATGCCGTTAAACCGGAAAAATATGCGTTTGCGCCGGATCAAAGGTTAGGCCCAAGTCGGCCCCGATCGGGAAAACAGCATCCCGTGCTAGCGCTGCAATCAGACGGTTGTCATCCCCAAGGGTTAGATCAACCACGGTTTCCGACCCCAAACGCTCGGTCAGGGCGATGCGGCCTTGCAGCATGCCGCCGGTGTCGACAGGCGTCAGGTATTGCGGGCGGATGCCCAGCTTGGCTTTGCCGCCTTGGGTGAAGCCTCCGACTTTGGCGGTGATCTCGACCGGTTTGAGCACGGCGTTTGATACCAGCACTTTGGGCCCGTTCACCGCCATCACATCAACGTCCAGAAAGTTCATGGCGGGTGAGCCCAAGAACCCTGCCACAAACAGATTAGCGGGGTTGTGATACAGCTCCATCGGCGAGCCGATTTGTTGGACCATGCCGTCTTTCAGCACCACGATCTTATCGGCCAGCGTCATAGCCTCAACTTGATCATGGGTGACATAAATCATCGTCGCGCCCAATTGCTGGTGCAGTTTACCGATTTCCAGCCGCATATCCATGCGCAAGGCGGCGTCGAGGTTTGACAGCGGCTCGTCAAACAAGAACACCTGCGGGTTGCGCACAATCGCACGGCCTATGGCCACGCGCTGCCGCTGGCCGCCGGACAATTGGCTGGGCCTGCGGTCTAAAAGGTGCTCCATCTGCAGGATGCGCGCGGCCTCGGCGACTTTCTCGGCCTTTTCAGCCTTGGACGCGCCTCCGATGGTCAGCCCGAAAGCCACGTTTTCGCGCACCGACATGTGGGGGAAAATGGCGTAGCTTTGAAACACCATGGCCACGCCGCGATCTTTGGGCGGCAGGTCGTTGACCAAGCGCCCGCCGATTGACAGTTCCCCTGCCGATATGTCTTCCAGCCCCGCGATCATGCGCAGCAAGGTTGATTTGCCGCAGCCCGAGGGGCCGACGAAGACGACGAATTCGCCGTCCTCAATCTGTATATCGACGCCCTTGATCACATGGGCTGTGCCGTAGCTTTTCTTAAGGCCTTTGAGCGTGATGCCAGCCATGATCAACCCACCGTCTTTGCCGCAAGCACCACCTGCAACAGCCCGTCCGCACCTGCCACGACAGGCTCTGGGTCCATCACATAGCCGCCGAATTTGTCTTTGCCGCCATCGGCGAAGCCCAGGATCACAAGGCCGTCGGGGCCGTTCACGATGCGGGCGGCGTAGCGGCGGCAAGGTTCTGCCCCGTCAAGGAAGGGGCCGGGGGCCATGCGCCATGGGCCACGGGGATGGTCGGCCATCAGGTAGTGGTTGCCGGTGACGGGCACTTGCGGGTTGGTTGCGCGGTAATGGGCCGACCATTGCGACCCTGCGGTGCAAAACAGGCAGTACCAGCGGCCGCCGTGTTCAAAGACTTGCGGCACTTCAAGCTGGCCCATGCCGCCCGTGAAGACGGGGGGGCGCAGCGTCCAGGTGTACAGATCGGGCGAGGTGGCAAAGCCAACCGCGCCACCTGCGTTCGCCTCGGGGATGCCGGGGGCGCGGGCGGTGAAATACATCAGCCAACCGTCCGAATCAGGGTCTTTCATCACCCAAGGGTCGCGCATGGCGCGGTCGTGCCAATGGCCGACCATATGGTCTTTTTCGTAGGTGTCGGCGTTGGGGCCGATAAGGTCTAGGCACAACCCGTCGCCCACCCGCACCCACGAGTGCAGATCAGACGAGGTTGCATGGCCGATGCGCTGATACATCGACTTTTCGGCCAAGGTCGTGCCCGTGTAAAACAGATGCCACAGCCCGTCTGGCGCCTGAAGAACCGAACCCGTCCAAGTCGTGCTGTCATCCCAAGCGGGGCCGTTTTTCTGGGGCCCAAACATCGTGCCCAGATGTGTCCAGTTGACCAGATCCTGCGAGGTGGCATGCCCTTGGCTGACATTGAAGTGGCGCAGGTCAGGATCGCCCAAGCTTGTAGAGGCTTGCAGAAAGAAGCCATGATAGGTGTCGCCGTCTTTGGCGTACCAGCTGTCCCAGATCCATTTTCCGTCGATTGCGATGACCATGTGTCGGTTCCTTTACCAAAAGCCGGGGGCGCTGCCCCCGGACCCCCGGGATATTTGAGCAAGTATGAAAGGGGAAAGGATCAGCCCTTAACCCCGGTGGACGCGATAGAGGCGATGAACGCCTTTTGCAGGTACAGATAAAACGCCAGCACCGGCACGGTGATCAGCGACAAATAGGCCATGATCTCGCCCCAAGCGCGGTTGAGCTGGAAGAAGTATTGCAAGCCCACCATGACGGGGCGGTATTGCTCTTCCTGCGTGACCATGATCGGCCACAGGTACTGGTTGTACATGGCCAGAAACTTCAAGATCGCCGCCGTGGCCAGCACCGGGCCGGACAGGGGCATGACGATGCGGCGGTAGATGGCGAACCAGCTGGCGCCTTCGACGCGAGCGGCCTCGATCAACTCGGCAGGTAGGTCTTTGAAATACTGCACGAACAGATAGATCGTCAGGCCGTCGGCGATGAATGGCACGATCTGCACACGGTACGAATTCAGCCAACCCCATGTAATGCCGCCCGCGCCGATCCACGGCAGTTTAGACGATTCCAGCAGCAGCGGAATGGCGATGGTTTCAAAGGGCACGATCAACGTGGCCAAGATCACCGTCAGCGCCAGATCGCGGCCTTTCCAGTGCACAAAGGTAAAGGCGAAAGCCGCAGCTGAACACAGCGCCAGCGACGCAATCACCGTCACGCCAGTCACGAGAACCGAGTTGAAGACGAACAGCGCCACAGGTGCGCGCTTGAACGCATCAAAGTAGTTTTGCAGCGAGATGTCGCCCACCGGCAGCAGCGCGCGGAACGAATGGGCATCGGCCAGCAATTGCGACGAAGGTTTAAGCGAGGAGATGATCATAAAGATCAGCGGAAAGCTGAAGATCGCTGCAATCAGGCACAGCACCGTGTACCGCACCACCAGCCGCAAACCGCGATTGTCTTGGGATATCTGGGCCATGTCAGGCTTTCTCTCGGGTCAGGTAGCGTTGAATCAGCGAAACCGACAGCACGATCACAAACAAGATCACCGAAATCGCCGATCCGGCAGAGATGTCTTGCTTGCCATAGCCGCGCTGGATGGCTTGGAAGACGATGGTTTGCGTGCTGTCCAGCGGGCCGCCTTTGGTCATCACATCAATCTGGCTGAACAGCCCGAATGCCTGCATCGTAATCACCACCAGCACCAGCACCGCCGTGTTGCGCAACCCGGGCCATGTGATGTAGCGGAAGGTTTGCCATTTTGACGCGCCTTCGATGGCACCCGCCTCGTACAGGGTGGGCGAGATGGTTTGCAGGCCGGACAGCCAGATCACCATGTGAAAGCCCACCGCCTGCCAGACCGACATGAAGATGATCGCGCCGAGCGCGGTGGATGGATTGCCCAGCCAGTCAACCCTTGGCATGGTTCCAAAGCTAAGGGCTGACAGCAGGTTGTTCAAAATGCCTTCGCGCTGGTCGTAAATAAAGCTCCACAACAGCGACACGACCACGATCGAAACCACCACGGGCATGAAGTAGATCGCGCGAAAGACATTGATGCCGCGCAGACGCTGGTTGATCAAAAGCGCAAGGCCCAAGGCCAGCCCGCCTTGCAGCGGGGCCACGACCAGAACGAAGATAAAGGTGTTTATAATGGCGGTCATAAAGACCACATCGCACGCCAGAACATAGGTGCGCCCTTCGCCAGACGCCCACGAGAACCACTCGCGCATCCCGTCAAACTGCGGGTAATCGGGGTTCTTGCGGGTGATCTTGCGCAACTCGGGCAGTTTGGGCTGGCCCTGATCGTCCAGCACCACGGCGCCTGCGGCGTCTTTCAGCGGGTCAAGGTGCAAAACGCCCATGCCCAGAAGCTGGCGGTAATTCGACAGGCCGGTGAATTCGGCCGGATTGGGGGAAACAAGGCGTTGGTTGGTAAACGAAAAACCGACGGCCAGAAAAAACGGCGCAATCACAAAGACCAAGATCAGCGCAATTGCGGGGCCCGCCATAAGCCAGCCTGTCCGATTGGACTGTGTGAATTTCGATGCCATAGCCGACCCTGACCTTGAAAGAGGATGGCAGAGGCGGTGGGAGGACCACCTCTGCCAAAGCTGCGCGGGGCAAGACACCCTGCCCCGCGTTGCGCGGTATTATTGTGCGGCGTAGCCGTTGTTCTTGGTGATGTCGGCGTCGATTTCGTCGACAGCGGCATCCAAGGTAGCGGCCACATTAGCGCCGTGGGCGATGTCGTTGGCAGCCTTTTCGAACACTTTGGCTTGGACCACATAGCCCGGGGTCACCGGACGCAGCGTGCCTTGGGCGTTGGACAGACCAAAGAACACGGCCAGCGGGCCACCTTCTTTGTAGTTGTCAACCAGCGCGGCAGCCGAGGGCGTTGCCGGGATCAGGCCGATGCCATTCGAGAAGTCTGCCAGATACTTGTCTTGCAGAGCAAACTCGATGAACTTGGCAGCACCCTCCGGATGAGCCGACTTGGCCGAAACGCCGAACTGCCAAGATGCGGCACCGATTTTCGGGCCTTTGCCAAAGTCAGGCGCGGGCAGGAAGAGGGTGTCGTCGAACGCCTTCAAAGCACCCAAAGCGGCCCAGTTGCCGTTCCACGAGAAAGCGTATTCGCCTGCGCCAAACCCGTTGTCACGGTCTGCACCGTCTTGGTCAGCTTGCGCATACCCATCGGTGAACAGGTGTTGCCACCACTTGCCCCAAGCCTGAGCGGCGTCGCCGTTCAAAGCACCTTCGGCGCTGGCATAGGTGGTGCGATCCACAATGTCGCCACCGAATGATTGCAGGAAGGGCGAGAAGGCATAGGGATACCATTCCCCTTTCCAAGCCATGCCCAGATCCAGCGCGTATTTGTACTTGCCCGAATCCTTTGCAGCTTTCAGGGCCGCTTCAAATTCTTCAGCAGTCCACGGCTGTTCCAGCGTGGGGGTACGCAGGCTCAGCGCTTCCAGCGTCGACTTGCGCGTCACCAGCGAGATGGCAGCATCCCACAGGCCGATCGAGTACAGCTTGCCGTTGTACATGCCCTTGGTGCCGGGCAGGAAGGTGGCGATCTTGCTTTCGTCGATCGTCAGCGGCTGCATATAGCCAGCCCATGCCCAGTTGGGCATGTTCGGGCCGTCAACGTCCAGAATGTCGGGCAGATTGCCCGCCAAGGCGCCGGCGGTGACCGAGTCGTTATAGGCCGCTTGCGGGAAGCTTTGCAGTTCCACCGCATAGTCGGCTTGGCTGGCGTTGAAGTCGGTAATGATCTGGTTGATGATCTTGCTTTCAACTTCATTGCCTGCGCCATGGTACCACATGGTCAGGGTTTCGGTAGCCGAGGCAAGCGTGCCCCAGCCAATCAGCGCAACGGCCGCTACGGACCACTTAAGATGCTTCATTTCGTCACTCCTCTCTGACGGATTTCAACAAAGACACGTTGGCGGGCCGCAGTTCTGTGACTGAATCCCGCCAGTAGACGGGCCCCGCAACCAGCGTGGGGCCTTTCTCTTCCCGGGTTTCCCCGGAAATCATCGCCATAAGCCGCTGCGCCGCGCGCACGCCCATGGCGGTATAGGGCAGATCCACCGTGGTCAGCGGCGGATACAGCGTTTCGGCAATGACGCGGTAATTGTCATAGCCTGCCACCGACACCTCGGTCGGCACCTTGCGGCCCATCGAGCGCAAGATGCCGTAAACCCGCAGCGCCATCTTGTCATTGCCGCAGCAAAAGACGGTGGGCGGGGTGGAAAGGCGCAGCATGCGGTCAATCGCCTCCCACAGCAGTTGGGTTTCGCCGTCACGCCCCTCAAGATCGCAATTCGCAACCAAGGCCGCGTCATAGGCAATGCCGCCGGTCTGAAGCGCCGCACGGTAGCCCTCCAGTCGCAAGCGACCGGCGGCGATTTCGGGGCGCAGCGTCAGATAGCCGATGCGGCGGTGGCCTGCCGTGACAAGGCGCGCCACCAGATCATGCTGGCCGCGCCAATCATCGGGCAGGATCGCGGGCGTGCCGCGATCGTCAAAGCAATTGGCCAAGATCATCGGCGTGCCGTCCGAGATCGCGGGCAGGGCGACCTTTTGGTGGTATTCGGCGACATAGATCAGCCCTTCCACGCGGTGACGCAGGAAAGTGTCGATCAAAGGCGCCGCTTTTTCCACCACGCCGCCGGTGTCAGCGATCATCATCGTCATGCCGGAATTGGCCAGCGACTTCTGGATGCCCTGCACGATGAACAATTCCGGCAAGCCCGCCGGTTGGGTAGGTTCGGGCGACATCGAAATAGCGCCGGTGATCAACCCGATCAGCCCCGACCGCTGGCTGCGCATCATCCGCGCGGCGTTCGACGGCACGTAATCCAGTTGGGCAATGGCAGATTCCACCGCTTCTCGCGTGGCTTTGCCCACGGGCGCATCGCCGTTCAGCACACGGCTGACCGTTTTGGGCGAGACGCCCGCAATGCGGGCGACATCGTAAATCGTCGCCATTCCCCCCCCTTGGTGCCAAGGCACCTGACGCGACCGGTTTATGACACCGGTGTCATGTCATCGGTGTCATAAGAGACTCGAAGGCGATTCGTCAACGGGGTTGTTGGGGGAATTTATTCACATAATAAAATGCGAATATGTTTGATCTGGATCATCGCGGGTACAGTAGATCTTTGGCAGGCTTGTTCAAAAGGAGCCGCCATGACCCACAAATCCGATACCGCCGACCTGCGCGCCGAATTGCGTCTGCTGCACAAGTTAAACCCCGAAACCGCCAAGGGATTCGCGGCGCTGTCCTTGGGGGCCATGACCGATGGCACGCTGGATAAGAAAACGCGCGAATTTATTGCGCTGGCCATCGCCGTGACCCAACGCTGCACGCCCTGCATCAACCTGCATATCGAGGCGCTGTTGAAAGCAGGTGCCACCCGCGAAGAGCTGGGCGCCACATTGGCCATGTGTGTGCAAATGGGCGGCGGGCCTGCGCTGATGTATGCGGCCCACGCCTTGGCCGCTTGGGACGAATTCGCCGCCCCCGTGGTCTAAAGGGCCGCAGAATCACTCCTGCGGCCCCAAGCTTTACCCGTCGATGCGAATGCGCGCGTTTGACGGGTCAAACGGGCTGTCTTCCACCACCACGGCGTCCCACAGCTCGCGGTTGATGCGCACCTTAAGCTGGGTGCCCACCTCGGCCAGATCGGGGCGCACATAGCCCATGCCGATTTGCTTGCCAAAGGCCACCGAATAGCCGCCCGACGTCAAGCGACCGATCTTTTCGCCGTTCAGCAACAGCGCCTCTTTGCCCCATGGGTCGGTGTCAGACGGCCCGTCGATCAGCAAGGTGCAGCATTTTGACCGAACCCCGATGGCCAGCATCGCTTCCTTGCCCTGAAACTCCTTTTTCAGGTCAACAAAGCGGTCCAGCGCAGCCTCTAGCGGGCTGGCATCGCGGCCAAGTTCGTTGCCAAAGGCGCGGTAGGATTTTTCCTGCCGCAACCAGTTTTGCGCCCGCGCGCCAACCAGCTTCATCCCGTGCTTTTCGCCGGCTTTCAAAAGCTGTTCCCACAGATAGCGCTGCATTTCGATCGGGTGGTGCAATTCCCAGCCCAACTCGCCGGTATAGGCCACACGAATGGCATTGACCGGGCACATGCCCAGTTCAATCTTGCGCGCCGACAGCCACGGAAAACGCTTGTTGGACAGGGCTGTTTCAGGGTCGGCGTCTTTGATCAGGTCAGCCAAGATCTTGCGGCTGTTCGGCCCCGCAAGCGCAAAGACGCCCCATTGGGTGGTGACATCGTGAATGTCGATATGGCCAAAGGTCGGGGCCATGTCTTCGGCACATTTGCGCAGATAATCGGCGTCATAGGCCGTCCATGCGCCTGCTGACACCAGATAATAGTCATTCTCGCCGTTGCGCACGATGGTGTATTCGGTGCGCGTGGTGCCTTGGGGTGTCAGCGCATAGGTCAGGTTGATGCGGCCAACCTTGGGCAGGGTGTTGCAGGTGAACCAATCAAGGAACGCCGTCGCCCCCGGCCCGCGCACGATGTGTTTGGTAAAGGCGGTGGCGTCGATCAGGCCAGCGGTTTCGCGCACGGCTTTCGCCTCGTCCACCGCATATTGCCACCAAGCGCCACGGCGGAAGCTGCGGGAATTGTGGTCGAAATCTGCGGGCGCGTCTTTGGGGCCGTAGTAGATCGGGCGCTCCCAGCCGTTCACTTGGCCAAACTGCGCGCCAAGGGCCTTTTGGCGGTCATAAACGGGGGCAGTGCGCAGGGGGCGGCAGGCTTCGCGCTCTTCATCGGGGTGGTGCAGGATGAAGACGTGGTTATAGCACTCTTCATTCTTGCGCGCGGCATATTCGGTCGTCATCCAAGATCCGTAGCGCTTGGGGTCAAGCGAGGCCATGTCAATCTCGGCCTCGCCCTGCACCATCATCTGCGCCAAGTAATAGCCCGTGCCACCCGCAGCGGTGATGCCGAACGAAAAGCCCTCAGCCAGCCACATATTGCGCAAGCCGGGGGCAGGGCCGACCAAGGGGTTGCCATCAGGCGTATAGCAGATCGGGCCGTTGTAATCATCCTTCAGCCCCACCGTTTCGGACGAGGGCAGGCGGTGGATCATCGACATATACTCCGCCTCGATCCGTTCCAGATCCAGCGGGAACAAGTCGGCGCGAAAGGCCTCTGGCACATCATACAAGAACCGCGCGGGGGCGTTCATCTCGTACGGCCCAAGGATCCAGCCGCCGCGCTCTTCGCGGACATACCATTTGGCATCGGCGTCGCGCAGCACAGGGTGTTGGGGATGGGTTTTGCGGTATTCCACCAGCATCGGGTCTGGTTCGGTGACGATGTACTGGTGTTCGACGGGAATCGCGGGAATCTTGATGCCCAGCAGTTTCGCCGTGCGTTGGGCGTGGTTGCCCGTTGCCGTGACGACATGTTCGGCGTGGATTTCGAACCTGTCGTCCGACCCCACCAGCCGCCCGCCCACTTCGTGCATCCGCGTGCAAGAGACGATCCATTCCGACCCCGTCCAGCGATAGCCGTCGACCTGAATCTTGCGTTCGATCGTGGCCCCCAACTGGCGCGCGCCTTTCGCCATGGCTTGGGTCACATCGGCGGGGTTAATATAGCCGTCTTGCGGGTGATACAGCGCACCCACCAGATCATCGGTGCGCACCAAGGGCCAACGGTCCTTGATCTCTTTGGGCGACAGGAATTCGTGATACACCCCCGCCGTTTCCGCGACCGAGGAGTACAGCATATACTCGTCCATCCGCTCTTGGCGCTGGGCCATGCGCAGGTTGCCCACCACGTAAAAACCGGGGTTCAGGCCCGTCTCAGCCTCTAGCCCCTTATAGAAATCGACCGAGTATTTGTGGATATGGGTCGTGGCGAACGACATGTTGAACAAAGGCAACAGCCCCGCCGCGTGCCATGTCGAGCCAGAGGTCAACTCGTCCCGTTCCACCAGCATCGTGTCCCAACCGGCTTTGGCCAGATGATAGGCAATGCCAGTGCCCACGGCACCACCACCGACGACCAGCGCTTTGACATGGGTTTTCATGGATCGGGACTCCGCAAATTTGGGGGCAAGACGATTTGCCCCTTATGTGCCCCAAAGCCCCCCCGACGGGCAAGATCACCCGACACTTGTTGGCCAAAAACGACATGATGCGGCAAAAGCGGCAGCGGCTTGACGGTTGGGGGGCGGTGCGGCTAGGCAAGGGGTATGGGTTTTGTGCGATCCCTTTCGTGTTTGCGGAAACTGGCGCTGCGTTTGATCGTGGTTTTGCCGCTTTTGGCGCTTGGGCTTTTGCCAGCAGGCGTCATGCCCGGGCAGGGCAGTGACGGCGGGATGGTGCTGGTGCTGTGCAGCGGCAGCGGCCCGATGCTGATGCGTGTTGACCCTGCCACTGGCACCTTCAAGAAAGCACCGCCCGCCTCGCCCAAGTCGGCCTGCGATTGGGCCATGGCGCAGGTGGGCATCGCCCTTCCCGCCGCGATTGCACTGCCCTTGCCACCCCAAACCCTTGCGCGCGCAACTTCGGCACTGGCGTCGCTAGATTTTCGCCCCACCCATGACCCGCGCGGGATTTACGCGCGCGGCCCCCCCTCCCTGATCTGATTTCGCAGCCTTTATCTGAAATCACATCTGGAGATGGTCGATGTCGCATGTCGAACCCACTGCCCCGACCGGGGTCAATAAACTTTACTTTGCTGCATGGCGCTGGCACTTTTACGCTGGGCTTTATGTTATCCCGTTCCTTGTGATGCTGGCCTCGTCGGGCCTGATCATCTTGTGGTTCACAGCCATAGCGCCGGAATATGGCGACCGCTTGGCCGTCTCGCAGGGTGACAAGGCCTTGGCGCTGACGGCGCAAGAGGCGGCTGTTCTGGCGGCCCATCCGGGCACGATCGACAAATACATCGCCCCGATCGACGCCACTAAGCCCGCACTTTTCCGCGTGCAAGGCGATGGCGGCGCGGCCATGATTGCCCTTGACCCCTACACAGGGGATGTGCTGCGCGACCGCCCCGAGGCGGGCACGTGGAACGAATGGGCCACCAACCTGCATGGCAAGTTGCTTACGGGTGTCGACGGCGGTTGGGCCGATTACCTGATCGAGACAGCCGCAAGCCTTGGCGTGCTGTTGGTGGTCACCGGCCTGTGGCTGGCATGGCCGCGCAACGGCGAAGGGTTTTCGGCCATGTTTGTGCCGCAGATGCGGGCCAAGGGGCGCACCTTTTGGAAATCGACCCACCGCGCGGCGGGGTCTTGGATTTCGATCTTTCTTTTGTTCTTCTTGTTCTCTGGTCTGGCTTGGGCGGGCATCTGGGGGGGCAAGTTCGTGCAGGCTTGGAACACCTTCCCCGCCGAGAAATGGGGCGCGCCCTTGTCGGACAAGACCCATGAAAGCATGAACCACACGGCGGCCAAAGACGTACCTTGGGCGCTGGAACTGGCCCCCTTGCCCCTGTCAGGCTCTACCGTGGGCGTGCAGGTCTTGCCCGAAGGTACGCCCATCGTGCTGGAAACCGTGGTCGCCTTGGGCCGCGCGATTGGCTTTGAGGGGCGCTTCCAAGTGACCAAGCCCGCCGACGATACAGGGGTTTGGACTCTCGCCCAAGAATCAATCGCCTACGACACCCCAAACCCGACCACAGACCGCACCGTGCATATCGACCAATACACCGGCAAGATTTTGGCCGATGTGCGCTTTGCCGATTATGCCTTGGGCGGTAAGGCGATGGCTGCAGGGGTGGCTCTGCATGAAGGGCAACTGGGCCTTTGGAACATCGTTTTGAACGCCGCTTTCTGTCTGGCGGTGATTTTTCTGTGCCTTGGGGCTGTGGTGATGTGGTGGATACGCCGCCCTGCCAAAGCGGGTCGGCTGGCGGCACCCCCCGTTCCCGCCGATGTGCCGCTGAACGGCTGGGTGGTTCTGGGGGCCATCGTGCTGTCGGTCGGCGTTCCGGTCTTGGGGATCACGCTGGTTGGCATCTTGGTGCTTGACCTGATCGTTCTGGCCAACCTGCCCCTTCTAAAACGTCTGGTCAGCTAAGCCCAAGGTCCGGCCCCTTCAGGGGCCGGACCGTTAGTCGAGGTGGAAAATCTCGGGCATCTGCGCCCACCATTCGCCTTGCTTGCGGGTGGCAAGGGGGGCTTGGCAGGGCATACACACCGCCCACCACTCTTTCGTCACCGGATCGGCCGCCATTTTGGCCATGTCGGCGGCATGATCGGTGCCGTGGTATTCGTAATACGAGAACATCAGGTTCTCGGGCTCTTTCAGGTAGATCGAATAGTTGCGGATGTTGCACGCGGTGATCATCTTCAACACATCCGGCCACACCGCTGCGTGCAAGCGGACATATTCGGCCTTCTTTTCGGGGTTCACCCCCACCACCATACCATAACGCTGCATTGTCACCTCCCGTAACTTCACGCCCGCCGCAAGCGGCCAAAGGCCGCCGCCAGCGCAAATATCCCCGTGGCCGCCGCCACCATAGACGGGCCCGCCGGCGTATCTTGCCACAAAGACAGGCCAAGGCCCAACAGGCAAGCCACAGCCCCAAGGGCCGAGGCAAGGGCCGCCATCCCCTCAGGTCCGCGCGCCAAAGCCCGCGCAGCGGCGGCGGGGATGACCAGCATCGCGGCGATCAGCAAGGCCCCCACGACCTTAAGCGCCACGGCCACCACCAAAGCCAAAGCCAGCGTCAAGATCAAACGCTCGCGGTCGGGGTTGATCCCGTCCGCCCGCGCCAGATCGGCGCTAAGGGTGGCTGTCAGCAGGGCTTGCCACCGCCAGATCAACAGCCCCACCACCGCCAAGGCCCCGCCCCAGATGGTGGCCAAATCGGCGGGCGTGACGGCAAGGATATCGCCGAACAAATAGGATTCCAGACTTGTATGCACCCCATGCACAAAGCTGATCGCCACCAAGCCCAAAGCCAAAGCGCCGTGGCTTAACACGCCCAAGGTCGTATCCACCGCCCAGCCCTTGGCCGCCAGCGCCGCCACTGTCACCGCCATAGACAGCGCCACAACCAGCGTGCCCAAGGGCACAGGCAAATCGGTGGCTAAGGCCAAGGCCACGCCGAGAATGGCCGCATGGGCCGTGGCATCGCCGAAATAGGCCATCCGCCGCCACAAAACAAACGCCCCCAAGGGGCCAGTCGCCAACGACAGGCCAATGCCGGCCAAGCCAGCGCGGATCAGGAAATCATCCAGCATGGTGGTGGTGCCCCGCGTGGTCATGGCCTGCATGGTCATGGCCTGCATGGTCGGCGGCCCCGTGATCCGCCGTGGCATCATGCGAATGGTCGTGCCGGTGCTGATACAACGCCAAGGCCCCCTGCGTGCCCAACCCAAACAGCGCCCGATATTCCGGCGCGGCCGAGACGACCCTTGGCGTGCCCTCACAGCAGATATGGTGGTTCAGGCAAATCACCCGATCACTGGCGGCCATGACCACATGCAGATCGTGGCTGACCATCA
>CANFSY010000050.1 GCA_947449875.1 Paracoccaceae bacterium | reverse complement strand
TAGCCGGTTTTTGTTGGCGCTGAAGGTCTGCCTGACGGGCCAAACCCCCGGCCTGACGATGATCTTTGACGAGATCGACCGCGGCGTGGGCGGGGCCACCGCCGATGCTGTGGGTCGGCGTCTGGCGCATCTGGCAAGCTCTGCGCAGGTGCTGGTCGTCACCCACTCCCCACAGGTGGCGGCCCTTGGGGCGCATCACTGGCGGGTGGAAAAGCGGGTGGAAAACGATGTCACCCTGTCAACCGTTCTGGCGCTGAACCCATCAGCGCGCATCGAAGAAATTGCGCGGATGCTGGCGGGGGATACGATCACCAAAGCCGCCCGCGATGCGGCGCGCGCGCTATTGGCCGGTGGCTGAAAAGGTCAGGCTGACCGCCTGCCATCCGGCACTGCGCGCCGTTAAGACCGCCGTCAACACCGCACTAAAGCGCGGCAGTTCTGCGCCCTGATCGTCGCGCGCCCCGCTGACGACAAAACGCTGTGTCACAATCGCGGCCCCCGGCCCCAACACGCGCAGGCGCTGCTTGCCTGATACCAGACGCGCAGCTGCAAAGATGCCGGCGAATTCGCCTGCCCATGCTGCCTCGGCCTCAGCCGCGCTGTCGACCAAGGCACCGGTCAGGGTCAGCACATCGGCATCTTCGGCCAGAAATTGCGCCAATTCGGCGGCATCTTGCCGCCCAAAGGCCCCCGCGAAGCTTTTGGCGAAATCTTCTGGGCCTGTCATTGCGCGATACGCTCCATTGTTGTGGCCAAGTCACCGTATCCGGTGAAGCGGCGTTCATAGTCTAGTCCGAGCCTTTGGGCGCAGTCTGCGGCCTTGGCATCAAGGGCCGCGTCATTGGTTTGGGCTTGATAGACCAATTTGGTGTAATTGCCAAAATATGTATCGCGCAATTGCGGGTAGCGGTCCAATCCCATCGGCTTCCAGACAAAAGCGTCAAACTGGCGTACCAGAAAATCGGTCAGATAAAAGGCGGTGATTTCGGTATCAAGATGTTGGGCAAAGGTCGCGTTGCCTTCAAAGAACGAATAGCAATGCGGGCCTGCGATCATCTCAACCCCCAACTCGGCGCATTTGGCGGCCAGCAATCCGCCCGTGCCGCAATCGGCATAGAGCACAAACACCGATTGGTATTGGGCGCGGTGCTCTTGCACGGTGCGCGCGACCTCGGCGGTGATCTTTTCGGGGTATAGATGCAGCTTGGCGGGCAGACATTGCACGTCCATATGGTGCCAACCATTCGCCTTGATCAGCGCCAGCACCTCATGCGCCAAAGCGCCGCAGGCGATCAGCAGCACAGACCCGCTGCAGCGGGCGGTGAGGCCGGTTTCGGTCAAGTCGGTGTCGTTTGGCTGTTCCATGCGCCCTCTTAAATGGCCGCGTGCCAAAGCCCAAGTGTCAAATGAAAACCCCGGGCGATTGGCCCGGGGCAATCGCGATGGTGCAGCCCTTACGCGGTGGCGCGGTTGTGCTTGCGCAGCATATAGGCCTTGGCGGTTTCCACAGCCACGGCCGCATCGCGGCAATAGGCGTCTGCGCCGATGGCTCTGGAGAATTCCTCGTTCAGGGGCGCACCGCCCACCAAAACGATGTAATCGTCGCGCATGCCCTTTTCTTTCATCGTGTCGATCACGACTTTCATATAGGGCATCGTCGTGGTCAACAGGGCCGACATGCCCAAGATATCGGGCTTTTCGGTTTCCATCGCCTCAAGATATTTCTCGACCGAGTTGTTGATGCCAAGGTCTTTGACTTCAAAGCCTGCACCTTCCATCATCATGCCGACAAGGTTCTTGCCGATATCATGGATGTCGCCTTTGACCGTGCCGATCACCATCTTGCCCATGCGCGGTGCGCCGGTGGCGATCAGCAAAGGCTTCAGAATGGCCATGCCACCCTTCATTGCGTTCGCGGCCAGCAGCACTTCGGGCACAAACAAGATGCCATCGCGGAAGTCAGCGCCCACAATCGTCATGCCCGCAACCAAAGCCTTGGTCAGGACATCATAGGGCGTCCATTTGCGCGCGATCAGGATATTGACGCCTTCTTCGATCTCTTCTTTCAGACCGTCGTAAAGGTCGTCGTGCATTTGCAAGACAAGTTCATCGTCAGACAGTTCGGACAGGATGATTTCGTCGTCGTCGGCCATGCTCATGCTCCCTGCGGTTTCTTTGGTAGTGAGGCCAAAGCCTGTTTGGCACTTTTCCTTTAGCGACATGCCCCGAATGAAAGCCGACAGCAAGGGGGCATGAGGGGGCGAAATAGCGAAGGAATTGGGCGGTTTGGCGTTTGGGGCGGGGCAGGATGGCTGATGCGTCTTTTGCGACAGGTTTTGGGGAATGGCCCTTGCGATGTTCTTACTATGTTCTAAATTGTCGCCATGGATCACCCAACGCCCCTGCCGAATCCTGCCCGAAAGCTGCGCGCCCGTGGCGCTGCCAGCAATCAGGCCGGTCGTTTTGAACCCACCCAGCGTGAGGGGTTTGACGACGGTTGGGATATGCAAGAAGACCCGCGCCTGCTGCGCACCGAGGTCAGCGTGGAAGAGCCGCGCTCTGCCATCACCTACAACACCTCGCCCGACCTGCCCTTTGACCGCTCGATCAACCCGTACCGTGGCTGCGAGCATGGCTGCATTTATTGCTTTGCGCGGCCCACCCATGCCTATCTGAACTTGTCACCGGGCTTGGATTTTGAAACCAAACTGATCGCCCGCCCCGGCATCGCGCAGGTGTTAGACCGCGAACTCCGCGCCCGCGCCTATAAGGTCGCGCCCATCGCCCTAGGCACCAACACCGACCCTTACCAGCCGATCGAGGCCGATCAGCGCGTGATGCGCGATGTTTTGACCACTCTTTTGGCTTTTCGTCACCCCGTCGCCATCACCACCAAAGGCACCTTGGTAGAGCGTGATTTAGACCTGCTGGTGCCCTTGGCCCAGTTGGGTCTGACGCGGGTGGGCATTTCCATCACCACGCTTGACCCTGTCCTGTCGCGCAAGATGGAACCGCGCGCCCCAAGCCCCGCGCGCCGCTTGGCGGTGATCGAAAAGCTGGCCAAGGCGGGGGTGTCGGTGCGGGTGATGGTGTCGCCCTTGGTGCCGGGCCTGTCAGACCACGAGTTGGAACCGATCCTGCAGGCGGCTGCCACGGCGGGGGCCACGGCGGCAAGCTATATCAACCTGCGCCTGCCGCGCGAGGTGTCTGCGCTGTTTCAAGAGTGGCTCGCCACCCATTACCCCGACCGCGCCGCCAAGGTGATGACACGCGTGCGCGAAATGCACGGCGGCAAAGATTACGACGCCGATTGGGGCAAACGCTTTCGCGGCACAGGGCTGTGGGCAAACCTGATGAAACGCCGCTTTGACGTGGCTGTGGCGCGCTTTGGCCTTGACCAGCCGCTGACCCCGTTAAGGACCGACCTGTTTCGCCCGCCCACATCACAAGGCGCGCAGTTGGGGTTTGATCTGTAAGCGGGCGCAGACGCGCCTGACCAGATCACCCGCGCTTGTTGCGCCGCTCGCGCGTGGGCTGCCCCGACGTGTCGCCCGTGCCATCATTGGCCGAGGAAAACGCCCCCAGCTTGGCCTGAATATCCTCGACCGAGGGTTTTGGCCCCTTGGGCCGAGTTTCCAAAGCGTGGCGCATGGCTTTCAGGTGCTCAGGCATCGTGCCGCAGCACCCGCCGATGATCTTTACCCCCGCATCGCGCGCCAGCACGGCATAGTCGGCCATCAACTCGGGCGTGCCGTCGTAATGGATATGGCCATCGTGATATTTCGGAATCCCCGCATTGCCCTTGGCAATGATCGGGCGGCTGGTGTTTGTCATTTCAAACCCCAAGACCGTGCGCATCAGATCCGCCGCTCCCACGCCGCAATTGGCCCCAAAGGCCAGCGGCGTATGGGCCATCTTTTCCACCAAGGCCGCCATTTTGGTCGAGGTCAGGCCCATCATCGTGTGCCCTGCGGTGTCAAAGCTCATCGTCCCACACCACGGCAGGCCCGCGCGCGTCGCCGCTTCGGCGGCGGCGGCGTATTCCTCGAAGGCGGACATGGTTTCGATCCACAACACATCCGCGCCGCCGGCTTTCAACGCCTCGGCCTGTTCTTGAAAGATTTCCACCGCCAAAGCATGGGTCATGGTCCCCATGGGTTCGAAAATCTCGCCCGTGGGCCCGATAGACCCTGCCACAACCACAGGGCGGCCTGCGGCGTCGGCAATCTCGCGGCCCAAGCTGGCGGCCACGCGGTTCAACTCCCCCACGCGGCCTTGCGCGCTGTGCAGCTTAAGACGCGCCGCATTGCCGCCGAAAGAGTTGGTCAGGAACAAATCCGACCCCGCCTGAACCGCATTGCGGTACAGGCTGCGGATATTGTCAGGCTGTTCGATGTTCCAAAACTCGGGTGGTTCACCCGACGACAGGCCCATGTTGAACAGGTTGGTGCCCGTGGCCCCGTCTGCCAAAAGCCAGTCTTGGGTCGCAAGTAGCCGCGACAGAAGGTCTTGTGCCATAGGGGGCCTCCTAGATCAAACTTCGCTCAACAGTTGCGCTTTGGCTTCACCCAGCAGGGCTGCCAGTTTGGCACGCACGGCATCTGCACTGGAATGTGCGCCCAGATCGGCGGCGACTTTGGCCACCAAATCCTCAGAGCCCGCGGCCACAAGGTCGGAATTTACAACCTCAAGCGCGTAGGCTTCCGCCTCATCTCCCGATTTGCCCAAAATCCCTGCGGCCCATAGGCCCAGCAGCTTGTCGCGGCGCGCGGCGGCGCGAAACTGCATTTCGGCATCATGGGCGAATTTGGCTTCAAACGCTTGTTCGCGGTCATGGAAGGTGGTCATGGTCAGGCCCTCGGCTGGATGGTCTTTCCCCTTCCATATGCCTTCCCCAAGCCTTTACCGCAAGACCCCCCGCCACTTTTGATCCGCCCATCATCGCCTAACCCGTTCCGCCTTGCCGGGGGGCGGGGCATGGCGTATAGCGCCCCAAAGGGGTCGGCGCTTGGGGTGCCGCGTAAGGCACGGCTGCCCCATGGAAGGTTTCGGAGCGACCATGGCACGGCGCAAGAAGATTTACGAGGGCAAGGCAAAGATCCTGTACGAAGGACCAGAGCCGGGCACATTGGTGCAGTATTTCAAAGACGAGGGCGCCGCTGGCCCCACCGCGACCGAGGGCGAGAACCTTGCCTCGGAAGGCAAGGGCGTTCTGAACAACCGCCTGTCGGAATTCTTCATGTCGGGCTTGAACTCTATCGGGGTTCCCACCCATTTCATCCGTCGCATCAACATGCGCGAGCAGTTGGTCCGCGAGGTCGAGATTGTCCCGCTTGAGGTCGTCGTGCGCAATTTCGCCGCAGGCGATTTGTCAGCCCGTTTGGGCATTCCCGAAGGCACCGCCCTGCCGCGCCCGATTGTGGAATATTTCTACAAAGACCCGCGCCTGAATGCGCCCTTGGTCAGCGAAGAACATATCATCGCCTTTGGCTGGGCCAGCCAGCAGGATCTGGACGATATCATCGCCCTAGCCCTGCGGGTGAATGACTTTTTGTCCGGCGTCATGCTGGGCGTGGGGATTCGTCTAGCGGATTTTCGCATCGAAGTGGGCCGGGTTTGGGAAGGCGATTTCATGCGCCTGCTTTTGGCCGATGAAATCAGCCCCGACAGTTGCCGCCTGTGGGACTTGCGCCGCCCCGAAGGCGCCTCCACGGGGGCAGAGGCTGGTCCTTTGGCCGATGTCTACACCGAACTGGCGCGGCGCTTGGGGGTTTTGCCCTCGAATGTCACGCATGCCCCCAAACCGTCCCTGATCAACTGATCCATTAGGAGAGCGCCATGAAAGCCCGTGTCACCGTTATGCTGAAAGCTGGCGTTCTGGATGTGCAAGGCGAAGCGGTGCGCTTTGCCTTGGGCACCTTGGGCTTTGGCGGTGTGAACGGCGTGCGCCAAGGCAAGGTGATCGAGCTGGATCTGGCCGAAACCGATGCTGTGGCGGCCGAGGCGGCCGTCAAGGCGATGTGTGAGAAGCTTTTGGCCAATACGGTGATTGAAAGCTACAAGGTCGAAATCCTGTAAGCGCCGTCTTGACCTTGCCGCCGCCCTGCGCCACCCCTTAGCCAACAGGGGGGGCAACCATGCGTGCAGCCGTTATCCAACAGTATCGGGCCGATCTTAGCCTGCAAACCGTGCCCGACCCCGTCTGCGAGGCGGACGGCGTTGTGGTCAAAGTGCTCGCCTGCGGCATCTGCCGCAGCGATTGGCACGGTTGGGTGGGCGAACATGCCAAGGTCAAACCCGGGGCCATTCCGGGCCACGAATACTGCGGTGAAGTGGTCGAAGCGGGCCCTTTGGCGCGCTGGAAGGTGGGCGAGCGGATCATTGCGCCCTTTATCCTGGCCTGTGGCGAATGCCCCGAATGCCGTTCGGGCCAAACCACCACCTGCCGCGCCCAGCGGGTGCCGGGGTTTGGCGAACCGGGGGCTTATGCGGAATATGTCTCGGTCCCGCACGCCCATAACCTGACGCGCTTGCCGGATTTTCTGACCCCCGCGCTGGCGGCGGGCCTTGGGTGCCGCGTGACGACGGCCTATCACGCCCTGACAGGGCGGGCAGGCTTGCAGGCGGGGGAATGGCTGGCGATTCATGGCACGGGCGGCATTGGCCTGTCGGCGCTGCTGATCGGCAAGGCGCTTGGGGCGCGGATCGTGGCGGTGGATGTGGTGCCCGAACGGTTAACCCATGCCCGCACGCTGGGGGCCGAACATGTCATCAACGCCGCAGACGGCGACACCGCCGCGCGCATTCGCGAGGTGACAGGCGGCGGGGCGCATGTGTCTCTTGAAGCCTTGGGGATAGAGGCCACTGCCAATGCCTCGATCGAGTGTTTGCGCCCCTTGGGGCGGCATGTGCAGGTGGGCTTGCCCACGGGGCACACAGCCCAGATGCAGATCAATATGAACGCGGTCTATATGAAGCAACTGGCCCTGTTTGGCACGCGCGGCATGCCCGCGTGGCGCTATCCGCCGCTGTTGTCGCTGATCGAATCCGGCCAAGTCGATGTGCGCCCGATTGTGGCGCGCCATGTCGCCCTGTCACAGGCCAGCGCCGAATTGCGCGCCTTTGACGGGCCGATGTCCCCCGGCGTGGCGGTGATCACCGATCTTTTGGGCTAAGTTAGTGCGCCTTGGGCGCTTGCCCCTTGGTCAGGTCGTAAAACCCGTCACCCAATCAGAAGCGCTGCCATCCGGCCAGATCACCCGCACTTTGGCCTTGGCATTGTTGCCCAGACCAAAGTGCACCAGCTCAATTGCACGGCCCCTAGCGTGGCGATGATCACCGACCTTTTGGGCGATTGTCAGTGCGCCATAGGCGCTTGCCCCTTGGTCAGGTCGTAAAACCCGTCGCCCGCCACCGCTGCCCAATCAGAAGCGCTGCCATCCGGCCAGATCACGCGCACGTCTGCCGCAAGCGTGGCCCCAAGCCCAAAGTGCCACCAGCCCACTTGCCCGCCCGCATGGCCGCCGCCTGATGTGATCTCGCGCCGTTGAACACGGTCGCCTTGGCGCACCTCGATCCAAGAGCCGATCCCATCACGGTTGGCCCCGTCTTGATGCAGCGCCAGTTGTAGCCAATGCCCCGTGCTGGATCCGTCATTGCGCCACACTTCGGCCCCGCTGTTGCGGTTCACCACGACGATATCCATCTGCCCGTCGCCGTTCAAATCCACAACTGACGCGCCGCGCGCTTGGGCAAAACTCGCCACCCCCGCCTTATCGCCCGCCTCGGCAAAGGTGCCGTCGGGCAGGCCCAACAGCAGGTTGTTGGGGTCTTTCATCGCAAAGTCCGGCATGGCCGAGACATTGCCCTTGGCGACAAACAGATCCTGCACGCCGTCGTTGTTCACATCCTGAAACTCGGCATGCCATCCGGTCGAGGGGCGAAAATCGCCGCCCGTATAGGGCCGCTGGGCGATGGCATGGGTCGCAAAGGCGATGTCTTTGAACGTGGCCTTATCGGGCCCTGCCGCCAAAACCTGCAACTTGCTGTCTGACATCGAGGTCATGAAGTAATCCGGAAAGCCGTCGCCGTTCACATCGGTGCTGGCAATGCCCATGCCCCAGATCTTGAGGGGCTTCCACCCTTCAGCTGCCGTGTACAAAGCAGGCGGCGCATCGGGGGCGATGTGCCACATCTGCTCGGTGCCACCCTTGTAATACTCGCGGTCGTTGGACACGCGCAAAGACGGCGTGCCAGAGCGGTTCCAATCGGTGAACAGCATCGACAGGCTGCAAAAGCTGGGCTTCAGGTCTAACGGCGCGGCAAAGCCTTGCCCCTTGGGGCGGTACAGCGCATTGGGCGTGCACGATCCCCACGGAAAGGCATCCTGCGTGCGGTCGATATAGGTGCCAATGGCCAGCGTGGGCCAAGTCTGGCCCTTTTCCCAAGTTGCGGCAAAAGCGGTTGACCACAGATCGCGCCCATCAAAGCCCCAAGCCTCGTTCGCGCGGGTGAACTGGCATTGGCCCGCACCGCGCATCACCACATCTTCGCCCGAGCGCAGCAACACAAGGTCCATGATCCCGTCGCTGTCGATATCCAGCGGATAGGCCCCCGTCACGCGGTCCAGTTCTACGCCTGCCGCAATCGCACTGAATTTCAAAGCGCCGCCTGTTGGGCTGTCGTTGCGGTACAGCGTGGCCTTTTGCGTGCCCCCCGCAAGCAGCAGTTCCGGCTTGCCATCGCCCGAGCAATCAAAGGCCGCAACGCCGCCGCCGGTCATAAACTCCCACTCGCCGGCATAGGTGCTGGAAATGCCGGCGGTGGCGGTTTCGTCGATATAGTGGGGAATTTCCACACCCTGCGCCATGGCGGGGCTGGCCAGCAGGGCCAAGGCAAACAGACGCATCTTACACCCTCGTCTTCAAAGCAATGGCATAGGCCGCAATGCAGCGGCCCTGATCTTGGCCGTTCTGGATGGCGAGGCGGAAGTGGATGCCGCCATATAGCCGTGACATCGCCGCCTCGTCCGCTGCGGCCCAGAAACTGGCAAAGCTGCGGGTGGCTGCGCCGTCGGGCGTGGGGCTTTCATCGGTGAAGCTGTAGCTGTCGCCAAATAGCGCGGTCAAAACCGAAGCCGCCGCCGCCGATTGGGTAGAATGGCCCGAGGGGTATTCAGGGAAGGGCGGGGTGTTCAGCATCGGTTCCCACTTGGGGTCGATGACCTTTTTGATATAGCTGATCGGGCGGATCAGGTCGTAGTCGAACTTGGCCTGCCAGCAGCCGATAAAGGCATCGGCCATGGCCACACCCATGCGGGCGAGGGCTTCGACCTGGGCGGTCAGATCAACGCCCTTTTCAACGGCCACTTGCGCCATAATGGCGATCCAATGGCCGGGCGGGGTGTAAGACAGCATGGCATCATCCGACCAGAACCGCGCGATTTGCTTTTGGTCGTCGGTGAGGGATTGGCTGGTGGTGTAAACCTCCATAGCGTCGGCATAAAAGGCCGAAGCCGGGTCTTCGGAATAGTCTGTGGGCGGGGGGATCGGGCAACTGTCGCCTGCGGGCATAGCAAAGGGGCGGTTCTTGCCCCATGCGGGCAGCAAAGGCGCTTGTTGCAGCACGATTTTCGAGGTCGGCACCCAATGCCCCGGCGCGGGGTTCAGGGTGTAGGTCGCAGGAAAGCCCATGTTTTCGATGACAGCGCCGCCGTCGGTGCGGCTCCACTCCAAGATCGCCGCTGCAAGGGTTGCCCCGTAAGAGCGGCTTGCCGCCACGACATCGGCTGCAACCCCGTCAGCGGCTTGCTGCGCCAAGCGCGCGGTCAGGGTTTGCATGGCGTGTTGGCCGGTCGGGCCGGTGTTGGAAAACAGATCGTGGATCAGCCCATCCATCACCGCATTCAAAATCACTGCCGTATCATAGCCTTGGCCCGCCGCGCGGTCGGGCAGGGCGGTCAGGCCGTTCAACTGGCCCACCAAACTGTGCAGACGGGCATCGCCGCTGGCCAGCGCCTCGAATGCCGCAACACCCATATAAGCCAAGGTCCGGCTGGCCACGGGCGGGGTGTAAGTGGGCGTGTGGCGCACCAGTTCCAACGCCAGATGGTACCATGTGGCCAGCACCTGTGCCGCGACACCCTCGCGCGTTTCTGCGCCAGCGCGGGCCGTACCACCCAACAGCGCCAAGGCCACGCCTGCGCTTAAAAATTCACGTCGCAGCATGCCTGCGCCCCCTATTTTTGTCGTGATCCATCGGGGGCTTATCTGGCCCCCGTGCCGAGGTGTCAGATCACACGAACCGGTTCCACAGGTTTTCCAACCGCTCTTGGCGGCCCGATTTGGGCTGCGGTTCCAGCCCTTCGGCTGTCACACGCGCTGCGGCTTCGGCCAGACCGCCTTGCAGCATCGCCTGCGCTTTGGGGGTGGACCAGCCTGCATAGCGTTCGGCCCGCGCCTTTTCCAACCCGCCATCGGCCAGCAAGGCCGCAGCGGCCTTCAAAGCGCGTGCGCAAGTGTCCATGCCGCCGACATGGCCCAGAATAAGGTCTTCGGCATCAAGGCTTTGACGGCGGATCTTGGCGTCAAAGTTGGTGCCGCCGGTGTGCAACCCGCCGCCTTTGAGGATTTCGTAATAGGCCAGCGCCATTTCGGGGGTGTTGTTGGGGAACTGGTCAGTGTCCCAGCCCGATTGATAATCGTTGCGGTTCATGTCGATCGACCCAAGGATGCCCAAGGATGTCGCCAACGCCAGTTCATGTTCGAACGAATGGCCCGCCAAGATCGCGTGACCCTGTTCGATGTTGACCTTGACCTCTTTTTCCAAGCCAAACTGCACCAAAAAGCCGTAAACCGTGGCCACGTCATAATCATACTGGTGCTTGGAGGGTTCTTGCGGCTTGGGTTCGATCAGGATCGTGCCTTTGAAGCCGATCTTGTGTTTATACTCCACCACCTGTTGCAGGAAGCGGCCAGCGTGTTCACGTTCGGCCTTCAGGTCGGTGTTGAGCAGGGTTTCATAGCCTTCGCGCCCGCCCCACAGCACATAGTTCGCCCCGCCCAGCTTATGGGTGGCATCCAGATTGGCTTTGACCATGGCCGCCGCATAGGCATACACATCCGGATCGGGGTTGGTGGCAGCGCCGCTCATCCAGCGGCGGTTGGAGAACATGTTGGCCGTGCCCCATAGCAGCTTGGCCTTATGACTCGCTTGCTTTTCGCCCAGATAATCCACCATCGCTTCCAGATTGCGGTTGCTTTCGGCAAACGTGGCCCCTTCGGGGCGCACATCGGCGTCGTGGAAGCAGTAGAAGGGCACGCCCAAGATATCGAACATCTCAAAGGCGGCATCGGCTTTTTGGCGGGCCAGATCCATCGTCTCGCCGAACCACGGGCGCAGCAGGGTTTGGCCGCCAAAGGGGTCGTGGCCCTGATAGGCGAACGAGTGCCAGTAGGCGACGGCAAAGCGCAGATGGTCTTCCATCCGCTTGCCCAAGATCACCTCGTCGGGGTTGTAGTGGCGAAAGGCGAATTCGTTGGACGAGCTTGGGCCTTCATAGGTGACGGCCGGAATATCTTTGAAAAAGTCGGTCATGGCGCGGCCCTTTAGTGGGAAAGTTTCTGGATCGCCGCGGCAGCGGCACGGTAGCGGGAATGGGCCGCGTCAAAGGCGGCGGTAAGTTTGGTGTCGGGGTCAATGGTGCGCGCGATGGGGGGCAGGGTGGCAATCTCGGCCCCCGCACCGGTGGCGGCCATCATCCCCAGACGTGCTGCGCCCAAAGCACCGCCAAAATCGCCTGCGGCAGGGACTTGAACGGGGCAATCAAGGGCAGTGGCAATGGCTTTGAGCCAGTAGTCCGACTTGGCCCCACCGCCCACGGCCAGCAGGCTTTCCAGCTTGGTGCCAGTGGCCGCCAACGCATCGCGGCTGTCGCGGAAGGCAAAAGTCACCCCTTCGAGCACCGCGCGCGTGCCTGCGGCGCGGTCGGTTTGGTGTTCCAGCCCCAAAAAGGCCCCGCGAATGGCGGCATCGTTCAAAGGCGTACGCTCGCCGCCCAGATAGGGCAGGAACAGCGCCTTGCCGGGGGCTTGCAGCGGGCCAAGCTCTCCCGTCAGGGTGGCGGCTGTCTGGCCGACAAGGGCCGCATACCAGTTCAGCGCATCGGTTGCGGCCAAGACCACGCCCATCTGATGCCATGTGTTGGGCAAGGCGTGGCAAAAGGTATGCACGGCGGTTGCCGGATCGGGCTGATAACCCGCGTTGGCGGCAAACAGCACGCCCGAGGTGCCAAGGCTGACAAAGGCTTGCCCCGCCTTGACCACACCCACGCCCACGCCCGCCGCCGCATTGTCCCCCGCACCGCCCGCCACAACCACGCTGCTGGCCAAGCCCCAACGGCTGGCCAGTTTCGCGCGCACATGTCCAGACACGGCCGATCCTTCGACCAAGCGGGGCATCTGGGCGCGTGTCATTCCCGTGGCGCGCAGCAGGTCATCCGACCAATCGCGCAGGCCCGTGTCAAACCACGCCGTGCCTGCGGCATCCGACATCTCGCCCACATGCTCGCCCGTCAGCCACAGGCGCAGGTAATCCTTGGGCAGCAAAACCTTGGCGACCTTGGCCCACAGGGCGGGTTCATGCTTTTGCACCCAAGCAAGCTTGGGCGCGGTGAAACCCGGGAAGACGATATTACCAGTGACGCGCCGAAAGATCGGGTCGGCGTCCATCTCGGCGGCTTGCGCATAGCTGCGGGTATCGTTCCACAAGATGCAGGGGCGCAGCACATCATCGGCCCCGTCCAGCAGGGTCGCGCCGTGCATATGACCTGACAGGCCAATGCCCCGCACCGCACCCAGACCGTGGAGGGCGAGCATGTCAAACACCGCCTCGGCGGCGGTGATCCAGCTGTCGGGGGCTTGCTCGCTCCACCCGTCATGGGGGCGTTGGACGGTCAGGGGGGCCGTGGCTTCCGCCACGATCTTTTGATCGTCGTCGATCAAAATCCCCTTTAAGCCAGAGGTGCCAAGGTCAAGACCGATGTACATTACGCAGCCTTTGCAGGTTTCTTTCCAAGGATGATCATCGACAAGATATCTTCGTCTGTCACCTGTTTCACATCAACCGTGCCCACCAATTGGCCGTTTTTCATCACAGACGCACGGTCGCACAGTTTCATGACGTTGTGAATGTCATGTTCGATCAGGAAAATCCCCAGACCTTGGGATTTGAGCTCTTGGATCAGTTCCGACACCATCTGGGTTTCTTGCGGCCCCAAAGCGGCGGTGGGTTCGTCCATGATCAGGATTTTGGCGTTGAAATAGACCGCGCGCGCAATGGCCACCGATTGGCGCTGCCCGCCCGACAGGGCGCTGACCGGCACGTTGAACTTGCGAAAGTTCGGGTTCAGGCGGCCCATGATCTTGCGGGTTTCGGCCTCCATCGCGCTTTCGTCCAGAAAGCCGCGCGAGGTCACCAGTTCGCGGCCCAAAAACAGGTTTTGCGCGGCAGTAAGGTTATCGGCCAAGGCCAAGGTCTGATAGATCGTTTCGATATTCTGCGCGCGTGCATCGCGCGGCGAGTTGATCGAAACCGGTTCGCCGTTGATCAAAATCTGCCCGCTGTCGGCCTGATAGGCCCCCGACAGGCATTTGATCAGCGTGGATTTTCCCGCGCCATTGTGGCCCAAAAGCCCCACAACTTCGCCCGGGTGCAGGTCGACCGAGACATGGTCAACCGCCTTGATCCCGCCGAAGGCAATCGAGATGTCGCGCATCTCGACCAGAGGTGTTCGCGTGTTCATGGCCTAACCCTCACTTTGTCCGCTTGCGATACAGGATGTCCAGATAGACGGCGACGATCAGCACCAGACCCACGACGATGTTTTGCACCGCTGTGTCAAAGCCGATCAGCACCATGCCGGTGCGCAGGCTTTCCATCACCAAAGCCCCCAGCACCGCGCCGTAGATCGTGCCCACGCCGCCCGCCAAAGACGTGCCACCGATCACGGCGGCGGCGATGACGTAAAGCTCGTCGGTTTGGCCCAAGGCGTTGGTGGCCGATGTCAGGCGCGCCGACGAGATCACGGCAGAGAGCCCCGCCAGCATCCCCATCAGCGCATAGATTTTCACCGTCATCCAGCGCACGTTAATGCCCGACAGCGCCGCCGCTTCCGGATTGCCGCCGATGGCAAAGACATAGCGCCCAAAGCGGGTGCGCGTCATCAGCACGGTCATCAGCAAGGCGACGGTGACCAAGATCAACACCGGATAAGCAAAGCCAAGGCTGATAAACAGGCCTTCGGGCGGAACGGTGATGTTGTTCGCTTCGGCATAGGCTTTCACGATGCCTTTGGGCCAGTAATAGCTGTCAACGACCAGAACCGCGCCAAGGATCAGGCCGCAGCCAAGGGCACCCATAAACACCTCGGCCCAGATCGGGCGTTGGGGGAAATCATGTTTGCGGCGGTTCTTGCGGCCCGCGACCAAGCCGTACAGCACGGCCAAGCAGGCGATAATCCCGATGACCCATGATCCGGTCGACCCGATCGACCCGTAAGGCCCGCCGCCCAGCAGCTGGAACGTCGCATCCACCGGAGAGATCGTGCGCCCGTTCGCCATCAAAAACGCAGCCCCACGCCATGCCATCAGCCCGCCCAGCGTGACGATGAAAGAGGGGATGGCCAGATAGGCGATCAACACCCCGTTCAAGGTGCCAATCAGCACGCCCAAGGACAGGCCCACCACAACCGTGATCATCCAGATCGCCGGATGGCCAAGCCCCATCACAGGCGGCAGCCATTCGACCTGCAACAGGCCCATCACCATGCCGATAAAGCCCAGCAAAGAGCCGACCGACAGGTCGATGTTGCGCGTGACGATCACCAGCACCATGCCCGCGGCCATAACGCCAATCGAACACATCTGGACCGACAAGTTCCACAGGTTGCGCGGCGTCAGGAAAAAGCCTTCGCCGTTAAAGACGACGCCGTAGAAATGAAAGCCAAACCAAATCAGCAACAAAGCACCGGCCATGCCCAACAGGCGGGTGTCAATTTCGGTCGCCGCAACAAAGCGGGCGAAGGGGCTGCCCTTCACATCCTGACTGGCGTGAGCGGGGCGGGGGGCTGTGGTCATTTTGTCCAACCCTTTGGAATATCGGGGGGGCGCGCAGCGGCGCAAAAGCCTGCCCGGGTCAACCTGCGGGCTGGCAAGACGAAAAAGGCCGGCGGGTTTCCCCGCCGGCCCGTATCAGATTACTGGCAGGCTGCCACGTCAGCCAAAGCGCCTTCGCAGGCTTGTTCTTTGGTGATGTGACCACCTTCGATCGCCAGATTGATCGTTTCTTTGGTGATCGCTGTCGGCGTCATCAGAATAGCGTTCATCTCAACGCCTTTTTCACCGCCAGAGAACTTGGCAGCGCCTTCGATCTTGTCCATCGCCGTACCGTCAGCCAGTTGGGCTGCGATCTTGCCAGCAGCGTCGCCCAGTTGACGCGAGTCCTTCCAGACCGAAACGGTCTGCAGGCCACGTGCCACACGGTTGATCGCTGCCAAGTCGCCGTCTTGGCCACCCAGCGGAACGGTCAGGCCCTGTGCCGCCAAAGCTGCCGAAGCGCCGCCAGCCATGCCGTCATTTTCCGCCAGAACAGCGTCGATCGCGTTGTTGTTCGCGGTCAGGATCTGTTCCATGTTCTTTTGGGCGTTGTCGGGCTTCCAGCCGTCGGTGTAAACTTCACCAACGATCTTGATCGTACCGGCTTTGACTGCCTCGCCGATCACTTCTTCCATGCCAGCGCGCAGGAAGTTGGCGTTCGGATCGCCGGGGTCACCCTTGATGATGGCATAGTTGCCATCGGGCTTGGCCTTCATCACTTCCTCAGCGATGATTTTGCCAACGCCGACGTTGTCAAAGGTCAGGTAGAACGCACGGCTGTCTTCGATCAGACGGTCGTAGCCCAGAACCGGAATGCCTTCGGCAGCGGCTTTGTCAACGGCGGGAAGGATCGCGTCCTTGTCCCAAGCGTTGATGATCAGGGCGTTCACGCCTTGGGCGATCAGCGCGTCGATGTCGTTCAACTGCTTTTCCGACGAGCCTTGGGCGTCAGCCGAGATATACTCGTCGCCATTGGCTTCGATCGCAGCTTTCATCGCTGCTTCGTCGATCTTCCAGCGCTCTTCTTGGAACTGGGCCCAAGACACGCCGATTTTTTTGCCTTCTGCATAAGCTGCAGTCGAAAGGCCGGTAGCTGCGATGATGGCAGCCAGAAGTACCTTACGCATGTAAATCCTCCCAATGGATGCGGCCCTGCGATGGCCGTCCCTGCAGATTCGCGGGGATTGGCGGAAATTGCCTTTAATAAATTCAGTTGTCAAAATAAAAATGATGCGGCAAGCTGAAGATGACGATAAATTCACCGCTAAACATGCTGCATTGCAGCATTTATGGCAGGGATTGCGACCAAATGACCGATCTTTCGTTCGGAGTGTGAAGAAATGCGCAAAGACTTGGTCGCGGGGCCCGACGAAGGCCGCTTGGGCTGCGGCCCGCTGATCACGCCGTGGTCCGAACAGATGCGCCCTTTGCGTCAACAGGTATTCGACCGCGTGCGCGCCGAGGGGTTGGTGGCGCGCGTGCAGGTGGCCAAGGATCTGGGCGTCAGCCCTGCCACGGTCACGACGCTCACGTCGGAATTGATCGAGGCGGGCCTGATCGAAGAGGTCGCCGTACCCCGCGACACCGACCATGGCCGCGGGCGGCCTGCGGTGGCTTTGGGGGTGCGCGGGGCGGCGCATTATGTCGTGGGCATGAAACTGTCTGACCGCGAACATACGGCCGTTGTGGTGGATTTTGCCGGAAACAAACTGGCCGACGATTCGATTGCGCGCGATCCCGGCCCGGCTTTGGTGGCCGATATGCTGGATGCGGTCGATCATCTGCTGAACCGTGTCTGTGCCAAGGCGGGGATCGGGCGGGGCGATTTGTCGTGGCTGGGCATCGGCCTGCCCGGATTTGTCGACCACGATTCAGGATTTGTGCATTGGTCTTCAACCTTGGTCGAACGCGCCGTGCCCTTTGCCGCTGCCGCCCAAGCGCGGGTGGGCTTGCCCGTGGCCATCGACAATGACGCCAATCTGGTCGCCTTGGCCGAGCTGTGGTTTGGCGCGGGCCGCAGTTTGGCCGATTTTGCCGTGGTGACGATTGAACACGGTGTGGGCATGGGCTTTGTGATGAACCACCGCATCTACCGTGGCGCACAAAGGCTGGGGTTGGAACTGGGGCATATCAAGGTCGAACTTGATGGCGCGCTGTGCCGCTGCGGCCAGCGCGGCTGTCTTGAGGCTTACGTGGCCGATTACGCCCTTGCGCGCGAAGCGGTGACGGCCTTGAACCTCAACGCCAGTCAAAGCCTGTCGATGCCGGTCTTGCTGGAAAGCCTATACGATCACGCCAAAGCCGGAAACGCCACCGCCCGCAGCATCTTTCGCAGGGCAGGGCGCTATCTGGCGATGGGGTTGGCGAATGTGGTCAACCTGTTTGATCCGGCCCTCATCATCCTGTCGGGCGTGCGGATGCAGTATGACTATCTGTATGCGGCCGAGACTTTGGCCGAGATGCAGGATCTTGTCATCAACTCTGGCAGGCCGCGCTTGCCGATTGAAATTCACGCTTGGGGCGATCTGATGTGGGCGCACGGCGCTGCGGCCTTGGCGCTGTCTGCGGTCAGCGAAAAGGCTTTGACTGCGCAGCGCGAGATCGCTGCGCAGTAAGCTTTTCGAAACGGGGGGGCTTTAAGCCGCCACCACCTGATAACCCGCCGCCGCCATCACGCGGTGCAGTTCCTTGTTGCCCTTGGTTGACCATTCCAGCGGCGGGGCTTTCTTGGGGTCTTGCTCGGCTTCGACCACAAACCAACCCTCGTAGCCATAGTTGGCAAGGCGCTTCACAATCGCCTCGAAATCCAAAGATCCATCGCCCGGCACGGTAAAGGCCCCTTTGACCACGGCGTCAAGGAAGCTTTCCTTGGACCGGTCAAGGGCGTTGATCACCTCCATCCGCACGTCTTTGGTGTGCACATGGGTGATGCGGGCGTGGTGATTGTCGATGGCGCGCAGCACATCGCCGCCGGCAAAGGCCAGATGGCCCGCGTCAAACAGCAAGGGAATGCCCGCGCCAGAGTGTTTCATGAACAAATCAAGTTCCGCTTCGGTTTCAATCACCGCCGCCATGTGGTGATGATAGGACAGCGGCATCCCCTGTTCGGCGCACCATTCGCCAAATGCGGTCATGTTGCGCGCATAGGTTTTGATCTGGTCTTCATCCAGCTTGGGCTTGCTGGCCAAAGGCTTAGAGCGATCCCCTTGGACCGAGCGCGCCACTTCGCCGTAAACAATGCACGGCGCTTTGGCGGCGATGAACAGATCCATCTGGGCGCGGATGCGGTCTTTGTTCTCTTCCAGATCACCCTCTAGCACAGTGCCGGAAAACCAGCCGCCACAGACCGAAATGCCGTATTTGTTCAAGATCGGCCCCAGTTCGCCGATGGTCATGGGAAAGCGCCGACCGGTTTCCATGCCCGTATAGCCCGCCTGTGACGCTTGGCGCAGGCATTCTTCAAGGCTGACATCGTCGGACAGTTCCACCAGATCATCATTCCACCAGCAGATCGGGGAAATCCCCAGTTTGGCTTTCAGCATCACAGCACCTTTGGCTTTGGATTTGCGGTTCGCCTAGCCAATCTGCGCCGTTTGGGCAAGGGGTTTGGAATGAAAGTTCTAAAAATGGTGCGGCGCGCCACAGATATGCCACGGCCAATTCCCGCTTGCGGCTTGGGCCAGCGCCCCTATGGTCGCGCCTGACCTTGCAGGAGATTCCCATGGCCCCCCCACGCCCGATTGACCAGATCATTGCCGCTGAAATCGGCGCGTCCAGCGGGCAGGTGCAAGCGGCGGTGGCGTTGCTGGATGCAGGGTCGACCGTGCCCTTCATCGCACGCTACCGCAAAGAGGCGACAGGCGGCTTGGATGACACCCAACTGCGCACCTTGGCCGAACGCCTGACCTATCTGCGCGACTTGCAAGACAGGCGGGGTGCTATTGCCAGTTCGATCGAAGGGCAAGGCAAGATGACCGCGGCTTTGGCCAAGGCCATCGCAAGCGCTGTCACCAAAGCCGAGCTTGAGGATTTGTATCTGCCCTACAAGCCCAAACGCCGCACCAAGGCGATGATCGCGCGCGAATTGGGGTTGCAAGGGCTGCACGATGCCATCCTTGACCAGCGCAGTGCCGATCCGCAGGGGCTGGCGGCGGCCTATGTCAGCGATGCCGTCCCCGATGCCAAAGCAGCCCTGGACGGCGCGCGCGACATTCTGGCCGAAGGTTTGGCCGAAAATGCAGCGCTTTTGGGCCGTCTGCGCAGCCATATGAAACAAGTGGGCCAAGTGTCGGCGAAAGTCGTGGCGGGAAAAGAGGCCGAGGGGGCCAAGTTTTCAGACTATTTCAGCCATGTAGAACCATGGGCCGCAGCCCCGTCGCACCGCGTGCTGGCCATGTTGCGCGGGCAAAACGAGGGCTTTTTGGCCTTGGATTTGGTCATTGATGCCGATGCGCCCAAGGGCGAAAGCCCGGGCGAGCGCGCCTGTGCCGCCGTCCTTGGCGCAGGCGGGCAAGGATTGGGCGACAAGTGGCTGCGTGAGGCTGCGGCTTGGGCGTGGCGGATCAAACTGCGCACCAGCCTGACGCTGGATTTGATGGCCGAATTGCGCACGCGGGCCGAAACCGAAGCGATTCGTATTTTTGCGCGCAATATGAAAGACTTGCTCTTGGCCGCCCCCGCAGGTGGTAAGGCAACGATGGGCCTTGATCCGGGCATTCGCACCGGTGTGAAGGTCGCCGTGATTGATGCCACGGGCAAGGTGCTGGCCACCGATACCGTCTATCCGTTCCAGCCCAAGAACGAAATGCGCGCCGCCCAAGCCAGCCTTGCGCGGCTGATTGCGGCGCACGGTGTCAAGCTGATTTCCATTGGCAACGGCACCGCCAGCCGCGAAACCGAAAAGATGGTGGCCGATCTTTTGGCGGTTTTGCCCGGCGAAAAGCCGGTCAAGGTGATTGTGTCGGAAGCAGGGGCCTCGGTCTATTCGGCGTCGGAACTGGCGACCAAAGAGTTTCCCGATCTGGACGTGTCGCTGCGCGGCGCGGTCAGCATCGCACGGCGCTTGCAAGACCCTTTGGCCGAACTTGTCAAGATCGAACCCAAGGCGATTGGTGTGGGCCAATACCAGCACGATGTCGACCAAAGCCGCCTTGGGCGCAGTTTGGCCGAAGTTGTGGAAGATGCCGTGAACGCCGTGGGGGTGGATTTGAACACGGCCTCGGCCCCGCTTCTGGCACAAGTGTCGGGGCTTGGCGCGGGCTTGGCGGGGGCCATTGTGGCGCACCGCGATGCCAAAGGGCCGTTTGGAACGCGCAAAGACCTGCTCGGCGTGGCGCGGTTGGGGCCCAAAGCCTATGAACAGGCGGCAGGCTTCTTGCGCATAAGGGGCGGGGGCGAGCCGTTGGATGCCTCGTCGGTGCATCCGGAAGCTTATGATCTGGTGCGCAAGATCGTCGCCGCTTCGGGGCGCGATATCCGCGCTTTGATGGGCGATGCGGCCACTTTGGCGCGGCTGGACCCGCAGCGCTTTGTCGATGCGCACTTCGGGCTGCCCACGGTCAAGGACATTCTGGCCGAATTGGAAAAACCCGGCCGCGACCCGCGCCCCGAATTCAAGACCGCCACCTTTGCCGACGGGGTGGATGAGATCAAAGACCTGCGACCGGGGATGCTGCTCGAAGGCACTGTCACCAATGTCGCAGCCTTTGGTGCTTTTGTGGATATTGGCGTGCATCAAGATGGGTTGGTGCATGTCAGCCAGTTGGCTGACAAGTTCGTCAAAGACCCGCACGAGGTGGTGAAAGCCGGTGACGTGGTGCAGGTGCGTGTGGTTGAGGTGGACGTGGCGCGCAAGCGCATCGCTTT
>CANFSY010000049.1 GCA_947449875.1 Paracoccaceae bacterium | reverse complement strand
TAGGCTTTGAATGCCTTGTGCGCAGGGCGGGGGTCTGTCGCCGGCAGGTCACGCAGATTGCCCACCCCATGCCGCCGCAGGCAGCGATCGAGGCCCGCGCGCGACACATGCGGGTTCACGAACTCGCGGACCACGGCCAGCGGATCTTCTATGGACACCGGCAATGTCTTGCGCAGGGGAACTGCCACCGCCTCTTGCGGGGGCGTGAGTGTGGTTTAAAGCCGGTGCGGCGTGTGGCTGCGGTCATGCACACCGTCGCGATACTTCCATTTGTACACGGTCTGCTCCGTCGTCCCGAACCGCTCTGCCAGGGCCGACGCAGGCTCCGTGTTCGCCTGGATCGCCGCCCGCACCTTCGGCGGCGTCGTCGCTTGGCTGTGAAGATGGATCAACATGCTGGAACCCCGCTTCGAATGTCCCTCAGGATCGATCTTGCCATGAAAAAGGCAGAGCGCCGAGGGTCTATGTGATCAGGCGTCAGGTATTTTCAGCCTTTGAGACCCCTGCAACGTCGTTCTGCACCAGGCGGGGGTGCGCGCATTTTTGTCTTTTTCAGGACCGATTCGTCGGTTTGGTTCGGGAAAATGCCCCACCGACGCTTAAAAGGCGAAGAAACGCCTGTTTTCGGCAGATTCATGAGGTTTTTGATGACCTGCGGCGCCGGTGATGCCTTCTAGATGTCGAATTCAAAGTTGGCAGCGCCACAATATATGGGATTTTCGTGTGTTCTGTCGGGTGCAATCTGCTCTTTTGAGGCAATGTGGGGCGCTTTCCCAAGATTTCCCTTGAAATGGCGGTCAATCCCGTGCATAGATAATGGCAAGAGTCGGGCAGCACTTCAGGGCGGACGATACGACCCAAAACAAAAGAGCCAGAGGCAGGTTCATCAGGCGCCCTACTCGCAAGAAGAAATGTTTCCGGCGCGCGGCGCGGCCTACGTCTCCCCCAAGGCGGCGCGCACAACTGGATGCCCAGTGATGGGACAGACGGCGGATCCGGCAGTGGCAGCAGCAGGGTCCGCCGTTTTTTATTTTATGCCCAAGGGTGGGCCAGAGGGAGGCGCGTTGCGCCGTGGCAACAGAGACGTTCAGGGGCGAACACTACCTGAAGGTAGATTCCAAGGGCCGCGTGATGCTGCCCGCGCCCTTTCGTCATGTCTTTGATCTTGCCGATAAACCAAGCCCCGGTGCGGGCTTTCAGATGCTTTTGGTCTACGGCGGCAGCGACCGCCCCTTTGTGGAAGGCTACACCCAAGCCGGTGTCGCCGACCTCGACCGCCGGATCAGCCAATTGCCCATGGGGTCGGAAGAATACGATCTGGCCAATGCGATTTTCTACGAACAATCCATTGGCGTTGAAACCGACAAAGACGGCCGCTTTAGCCCCCCGACGCAAGTGCGCGAAAAGCTTGACCTGCCCAAGGACGAGGTCGAGGTGGTGTTTATCGGCTCTAAGCACAGTTTTCGGATGTGGCGTGCTGACACTTATCGGGCCGAGCGCAAGCCTGCGATCCGCGCCTTGGAAACCAAGTTGCTGGCAGGGGCGGATCCGCTGTCGCTGCTGAAAAACACAGTCTAGGAGAGAAATGTGCAAGACAGCGATCCAACATCCGGTCGCAAGGCACATATTCCTGTTTTGCTGCGGCCTTTGCTGGCGGCTGTCGCCCCCGTGTCGGGCGTTTGGCTGGACGGCACCTTTGGCGCGGGCGGCTATGCGCGGGGCTTGCTAGAGGCGGGCGCTGACAAAGTGATCGGCATCGACCGCGACCCCTTGGCACATCAGATGGCGGCGGCTTGGGTGGGGGATTATGGCCCCCGTTTGCGTTTGGAAGAGGGCACTTTTTCGGATTTAGACAGTTTGGCGGGTGAACCCTTGGACGGGGTGGTCTTGGATCTTGGCATCTCGTCGATGCAGATCGACCAGCCTGAGCGGGGCTTTTCCTTTCAAAAAGACGGCCCCCTTGATATGCGGATGAGCCAGCAGGGCCCCTCTGCCGCCGATTTGGTGAACACCGCATCCGAAGCCGAGATTGCCGATATCTTGTATCTGTACGGCGAAGAGCGCGCCTCGCGCCGGATCGCGCGGGCCATTGTCGAGCAAGCCGCCAAAGTGCCGTTTGACACCACGCTGCAACTGGCCGAGGTGATCGCGCGCTGCCTTCCGCGCCCCAAACCCGGCCAAAGCCATCCTGCCACGCGCAGTTTCCAAGCCCTGCGCATCGCGGTGAATGCCGAATTTACCGAACTGGCCCAAGGGCTGGCCGCTGCCGAGCGGGCGCTGAAACCCGGCGGGCTTTTGGCTGTTGTGACCTTTCACAGCCTTGAAGACCGCATCGTCAAACGCTTTATGCAACTGGCTTCGGGCACCGACTCCAATACCAACCGCTATGCCCCCGCCCGTGCTGAAACCACGGCGCGCTTTACGCTGGCAACCAAACGCGCGATTGATGCCGACGAGGAAGAGCTTGCCGAAAACCCCCGCGCGCGCTCTGCCAAGTTGCGCATAGCCCGGCGCACGGCGGCCCCGTCGCAGGCCATTGCCATGGCTGACATTGACGTGCCTTTGCCCCAAAAGCCCACCTCTGCCCGAAAAGGAGGCCGCTGATTGCGCCCCTTGCTGTCGATTTTGTCCTTTATCGCGGTCATGGCCTCGGCTTTTTGGGCCTACCGTGAAAACTATGCGACCCAAGCCCAATTGAAGGAAATGGCGGCGGTGCAAGATCAGATCGCCTCCTTGCGCGACGAAATTGCGATGCAAAAGGCCGAATGGGCTTATCTGAACCGCCCCAATCGCCTGCGCGATCTGGCGGCGATGAATTTTGACAAGTTGGGCCTGATGCCGCTGACCGCGTTGCAACTGGGCGCGGTGTCGGATGTGGCGATGCCGCAGGCCGACCCGTTGGAACTGACGGCAAACATCGCCGACACAGGCCCGCTTACGCCGGTTTTGGTGGGCGCTAAGGGCGAGCAGATCCCGTGACCCGCGCGCCCCTTCGCCCCTTGCCCCGAATTTTGGATGCACGTGCCAAAGGGCAAAATCCTGACGCCATCGAACGAGAAAACCTTGCTGCGCGCAACGACTCGTTGCGCGACACCTCGCGCGCGCGGGCGGAAAAGCGGTTGATCTTGCTGGCGCTGTGCTTTTTTGCCTCTTTTACGGTGATCGGGGCAAGGATGGGCACCTTGGCCGCATCCACCCCCGCAGAACCGCGCGCGGCGGCGGGCGGGTCAGAGATCAGCGCCCAACGCGCCGATATCGTCGACCGCATGGGCCGGATTTTGGCCACCAACATGCTGACCTATTCGCTCTATGCCCAAACCAACGATCTGGTGGATCCGGTGCAGACAGCTGCGGCGCTGGCTGCGATCTTTCCCGAAATGAATGCCAAAGACCTTGCGCGCCGCTTCACCGACGGGCGCAGTTTTTTGTGGCTGCGCAAGGTTCTGTCGCCCGAGCAAAAGCAAAAGGTGCATGAGATCGGCGATCCGGGCCTGCATTTCGGCCCCCGCGAAATGCGCCTGTATCCCAATGGCACCCTTGCCGCCCATATTCTGGGCGGCACGGCTTTTGGGGCCGAAGGGGTCAATTCCGCCCAAGTCATCGGCACCGCAGGGCTAGAGGCAGCTTTGGAACCCCGGCTCAGCGATCCGGCGCAGTCGGCCACACCTGTGACGCTGTCCATTGACCTGACCCTGCAAGCCGCCGTGGAAGAGGTTTTGGGCGCAGGCATGACCACGCTGCACGCCAAGGGCGCGGCTGCGATCTTGATGGATGTGCACACGGGCGAGGTGCTGGCCATGTCCAGCCTGCCCGACTTTGACCCCAACGACCGCGGGTCTGTGGTGCAAACCAAAGACCAAGGCGAAAACCCGCTTTTCAACCGCGCCGTGCAGGGTGTTTATGAATTGGGATCGACCTTTAAGATCTTTGCCGTGGCACAGGCGTTGGATTTGGGGCTGGTGACACCCGACACCCAGATTGACACCGCGCAACCCTACCGCGTTGCTGGGTTTCCGATCGGTGAATTTGACGGCCACAATTACGGGCCGACCAAGAGCGTGTCGGATGTGATTGCCGTGTCCTCCAACATCGGCGCGGCGCATATCGGGTTGATGATTGGCGGCGAGCGTCAGAAAGCCTTTCTTCGCAGTCTGGGCCTGCTGTCCCCCCCCAAGATCGAACTGATCGAGGCCCCCTCGGCCAAATCGCAATTTCAAAAGCCGTGGGGCGAAATCGCAACTGTGACCGCCTCTTACGGGCATGGCGTGTCGACGAGCCTGTTAAATCTGGCCGCCGCTTATGCCACTATTGGCAACGGCGGTCTCAAGGTGACGCCGACTTTGCTGCATTCTGAAACGCACGCCATCGGCCCCCGCGTGATCACCGAGGCGACGGCCAAGGCCTGTGTCACCATGATGCGCCGCGTTGTCACCGACGGGACGGCGACCTTTGCCAATGTGCCGGGCTATCAGGTGGCAGGGAAAACAGGGACGGCAGACAAAGCCAAGACCATCGGGCGGGGCTATCAGAAGGGCCATGTGATCAACACCTTCGCCTCCGTCTTTCCGGCCAGCGCTCCGCAATATGTTCTGGTTGTGACCCTCGATGACCCTGTGGAAACCGCAGGCCCCAAACCTTTGCGCACGGCCGGTTACACCGCCGTGCCCGTCGCGGCCGAGATCATCCGCCGTATCGGCCCCTTGATGGATCTGCGCCCGCTTTTGGACGAGGCGAGTTTGCCCGCGCTGAACACCCCCCCCAAACAGCCTTTGGCGCAGGAGTAGGGCCGATGGCGGCACCCCAATCTGTTCCCGCTGCCAACGCGCGCCCCCTCTCGCATCTGGGCCTTTCGGCACGGGGCGGGCGCGATCCGGTTGTGAGGGGCATCACCGCTGACAGCCGCGCCGTAAGGGCGGGGTTTTTGTTCGCAGCCTTGCCCGGATCGGCGCTACACGGCGCAACCTATATCGCCACGGCGATCGAGGCGGGCGCAAGCGCGATCCTGACTGACGCGATCGGGGCCAGCCTTGCGCAAACAGCCCTTGCCAGCGCCCCCGTGGCCCTTGTGGTCGCACAAGACCCGCGCGAGGTTTTGGCCCGTGCGGCGGCGCTGTGGTACGGCGCGCAGCCTGCAACCATGGTGGCTGTCACAGGCACCAATGGCAAAACCTCGACCGCGACCTTTTGCCGCCAGATTTGGATGCAGTTGGGCCTTGCGGCGATCAACATCGGCACCACGGGGGTAGAGGGCGCTTGGGCGGCCCCCTCGTCGCACACCACGCCCGACCCTTTAACGCTGCATCTGATGCTGTCGCAAGCAGCAAGCGCCGGTGTGACCCATGCCGCGATGGAGGCGTCAAGCCACGGCTTAGACCAGCGCCGGATGGACGGGGTGCGCCTAAAGGCTGCGGGATTTACCAACTTTACCCAAGACCATCTGGATTATCATAAGACGTTTGAGGCGTATTTTGACGCCAAGGCAGGCCTTTTCACCCGCCTTTTGCCACCCGATGCCACGGCGGTCGTCAACCTTGATGATCGCAAGGGCGGTGTGCTTGCCGATATGGTGCGCGCCAAAGGGCTGGGGCTGATCACCGTAGGCCACGCACCCGAAGCCGACTTGCGCCTTTTGGCCCACCGCTTTGACGCCACGGGCCAAGACCTGCGGCTGTCTTTTCGCGGTGTCACCTATCAAACCCGCCTCTCGCTGATCGGCGGCTTTCAGGCGGAAAATGTGGCGCTGGCGGCGGGTTTGGTGATTGCGGCAGGGGGGCGAGCGGGCGATGTGATGGCCACACTTCCGGCTTTGATCGGCGTGCGCGGGCGGATGCAACTCGCCGCCACGCGCAAGAACGGCGCATCGGTTTTTGTCGACTATGCCCATACGCCCGACGCCATCGCCACCGCCTTGCAGGCCTTACGCCCGCATGTGATGGGGCGGATTGTGATTGTGTTTGGCGCAGGCGGGGACCGCGACACCACCAAGCGCCCGCTGATGGGGCAGGCCGCACAGGCCCATGCCGACGTGCTGTTTGTCACCGATGACAACCCGCGCAGCGAAGACCCCGCCCTGATCCGCGCCGCCATTTTGCAAGCCTGCCCCGAGGCGAGCGAGGTGGGCGACCGCGCCGAAGCGATTTTGCGCGGTGTCGATGCGCTGGGGGCCGGCGATGCCTTGCTGATCGCAGGCAAGGGGCATGAGACAGGCCAGATCATCAAAGGCGACATCTACCCCTTTGACGACGTAGAACAGGCCAGCATTGCGGTGGCGGCTTTGGACGGTGTGATATGACCCAAGCTTTATGGACCTCGGCCGAGGCTGCGGCCGCTACGGGGGGCACCAGCACTTGCGAGTGGGCCGCAAGCGGTGTGTCAATTGACACCCGCAGCTTGCAAAAGGGCGATCTGTTTGTGGCGCTGAAAGATATCCGCGACGGGCACGAGTTTGTCGCCCAAGCCCTTGCCAAAGGGGCGGCGGCGGCGCTGGTCAGCCATATTCCCGACGGGCTTGATCCCTTGGCCCCGCTGCTGATTGTGCCAGATGTTTTGGCCGCTTTGACAGCCCTTGGCGCGGCGGGCCGTGCACGCAGTGCGGCAAAAGTGGTGGGGGTGACAGGATCGGTCGGCAAAACCTCGACCAAAGAGATGCTGCGGGCGATATTGGGCGGCCAAGGGCGGGTCCATGCTGCGGAGGCCAGCTATAACAACCACTGGGGCGTGCCGCTGACCTTGGCGCGCATGGCGCAAGACGCGCAATTCGCCGTGATCGAGATTGGCATGAACCACCCCGGCGAGATTGCGCCCCTGTCGCGCCTTGCCCGCCCGCATGTGGCCCTGATCACCACGGTGGCGGCAGCGCATCTTGAGGCGTTCGGCGATGTCGCGGGCATCGCCCAAGAAAAGGCCGCGATATGTGAGGGGCTGGAACCCGATGGCACCGCCGTCTTGCCCGCCGATCTTGACACCACGCCGCTGCTGTTGGCCGCTGCGCGCCGTCACAACGCCCATATTCGCAGTTTTGGCACCAGCGCCCAAGCGCAGTACCACCTGACCTCGGCCACGGTGGGGCAGGGGGCGACGATTGTGCGCGCCGAACGCGCAGGGGCACCGTTTCTGTTCAAGGTCCGCTCTCCGGGGCGGCATTTTGCCTTTAACGGGTTGGCGGCACTGGCTGTGGCCGATGCCTTGGGGCTGGACCCCGTGATCGCCGCCACCGACCTTGGCCTGTGGACCCCGCCCGCAGGGCGCGGCACGCGCGAGCGGATTGTTCTGGATCGGCTGGAAGATGACGGGTTCGACCTGTTCGATGATGCCTTCAACGCCAACCCCGCCTCGATGGCGGCGGCTTTGGATGTGCTGATCGCGACCGCCCCGCAAGACGGCGCAGGCCGCATTGGACAAGGGCGACGCATCGCCATTCTGGGCGATATGCTGGAACTGGGGCCAACCGAAGCAGCCCTGCACCGCGCCATTGCCGATCATCCCGGGCTAGAGCAGATCACGACGATCCACTGTGTCGGCCCGCGCATGCAGGCCTTGCACGACAGCCTGCCGCGCGCCCAACGTGGCGAGTGGGCGCTACAGGCGCAAGACCTGCTGCCCCGCCTGCGCAGCCTTGTGGATGCGGGCGATGTGGTGCTGGTCAAGGGATCAAAAGGGATCAAAGTGTCGCTTCTCGTTGACGGATTGCGCAAACTAGGTCACTCGGTCCCCGTACACGGGGCTGCCCAGATCTTTGGAGGGGAATGAATGCTGTATTGGATGACGCAGTTTGCCGACGGCGGTGGCATTTTCAACCTGTTCAAATACATCACTTTCCGCGCGGGCTGTGCGTTCATCACGGCGTTGATCTTCGGCTTTATCTTTGGCCGCCCGCTGATTGACCTGTTGCGGCGCAAGCAAGGCAAGGGCCAGCCGATCCGCGACGATGGCCCGCAAAGCCACTTTTCCAAAGCGGGCACGCCCACGATGGGCGGGCTGTTGATTCTGTCGGCACTGGTGTTCACCACGCTGGTCTGGGCGCGGCTGGACAATCCCTATATCTGGATCGTGCTGTTGGTGACGCTGGCCTTTGGCGGGATCGGCTTTGCCGATGACTATGCCAAGGTGACCAAGCAAAACACCAAGGGCGTGTCATCCCGCATCCGCATTGTGTTGGGTCTGTTGATTGCCGGCTTGGCCACCTATGCGGCGGCCAGCTTTCATCCGGCGGGCCTGACGGGGCAATTGGCCCTGCCGATTTTCAAGAACGCGCTGGTCAATCTGGGCTGGTTCTATGTGCCCTTCGGAATGTTTGTCATTGTCGGCTCGGCCAATGCGGTCAACCTGACCGACGGGTTGGACGGGCTGGCGATTATGCCCGTGATGATCGCCGCAGCCACCTTGGGCATCATCGCCTATGTCGTGGGCAACTTTAACTTCGCCGAATACCTTGGCGTGCATTTCGTGCCGGGCACGGGCGAGATCTTGATCTTCGCCGCCGCCCTGTTCGGCGCGGGCTTGGGGTTCTTGTGGTACAACGCCCCACCCGCCGCCGTGTTCATGGGCGACACGGGGTCGCTGGCCTTGGGCGGCGCGCTTGGGGCGATTGCGGTCTGCATCAAGCACGAAATCGTGCTGGCCATCGTCGGCGGGTTGTTCGTGGTCGAGGCGCTGTCGGTGATCATCCAAGTCGCCTACTACAAGCGCACCAAAAAGCGCATCTTCCTGATGGCCCCCATCCACCACCATTTCGAAAAGCGCGGCTGGGCCGAACCGCAGATCGTGATCCGGTTCTGGATCATCTCGCTTATTCTGGCGATGCTGGGGCTGGCCACGCTGAAGGTGCGCTAGGGGCGGGGCGTCGCCGCCCCGCCGCTTGCCTTACCAGTGGCCCGTGTTGCCCATGCTGGCCCAAGGCTCTTGCGGGGGCAGGCTCTCGCCCATCTGCAAAATCTCGATCGAGATGTTGTCGGGGCTGCGCACAAAGGCCATATGCCCGTCGCGTGGCGGGCGGTTGATCGTGACACCTGCGGCGGCCAGTTTGGCGCAGATGTCATAGATATTGTCAAACTCGTAAGCCAAATGGCCAAAATGCCGCCCGTCAGAGGGCAGGCCCGTATCGCCATCCCAGTTATAGGTCAGCTCAACCGGCGCTTCCGGCTGGCCGGGGGCGGCCAGAAAGATCAGCGAAAAGCGGCCCTTTTCGTTGTCATAGCGGCGGATCTCTTCCAAGCCGAGCAGCTTGTAAAAGGCCAAAGACGCCTCCAGATCCAAGACGCGCACCATCGTGTGCAGATACCGAACTTTCATCGCGGGGATTCCTATCCTGTGGGGGTGGGGCCAGTCTAACAGGCCACAGCGGGCGCGTCAGCGGCCAAATCAGCCTGCCCCTGACATTCCCGCGCCTGACAGCTATTCTACCCCCGACTCACGCCAGAAAGGCCCGCCTGATGCCCCTCTCTCCCGACCAGATCGCCGAGATCGAAGCCGCCCGCGCCACCCCGCGCCTGACCCTGCGCGCGGTAAGCGAGGGGATGGAGCGCCATCTGTACAAAGCCTATCCCGTGCTGGACCACGGGCTGGTGCGGGTGATCGACTATATGGGCGACGACGGGGCCATCGTGCAGGCCGCCCGCGTCAGCTACGGGGCGGGCACCAAACATGTCCAAAACGACGAAGGGCTGATCCGCTATCTGATGCGCCATTGGCATTCGACCCCGTTCGAGATGTGCGAGATTAAGCTGCACATCAAACTGCCGGTCTTTGTCGCCCGCCAATGGATCCGCCACCGCACCGCCAATGTGAACGAATACTCCGCCCGCTATTCGATTCTCGACCGTGAGTTTTACATCCCCGAACCCTCGCAATTGGCCGCGCAATCCAGCGTGAACAACCAAGGGCGGGGGGAGGTGCTATCGGGCGAAGAAGCCGCCCGCGTGCTGGATATGCTCAGACGCGATGCGGCAACCGCCTATGACCATTACGAAGACATGCTCTCGCAAGAGGGGCAACAGGGGCTGGCGCGCGAATTGGCGCGGATGAACCTGCCGATGAATATTTACACCCAGTGGTATTGGAAGGTCGATCTGCACAACCTGTTCCATTTCCTGCGCCTGCGGGCCGACAACCACGCCCAATACGAAATCCGCGTCTATGCCGAAGAGATGTGCCGCTTGGTCAAAGACTGGGTGCCACTGGCTTTTGGGGCATTCGAAGACTACCGCATGGGTGGGGTAACCTTAAGCGCCAAAGCTTTGGCAGTGCTGAGGCGGCGGCTGGCGGGCGAGGTGGTGGACCAAGAGAGCAGCGGGATGAGCAAAGGGGAATGGCGGGAGTTTATGGAGGTTTTGGGGTAGGGGAGCGTTCAGCTTTTGTAGGGTGGGTGCAACCCACCTCTTTCCCACCACTCCCCTAGACCTTCCCCCCACCCCCGTGTAAACCAGCCCCTATCCGCCAAACCTCTGGGGCTGCAGCATGATCCTTTATGGGCTATCCACCTGTGATACGACGAAAAAGGCGCTTAAGGCGCTGCAGCGGGCGGGCAAGGATGTGGTGTTTCGCGATGTGCGCGCAGACCCGCTCAGCCGTGCCGAGATTGACACGATCCTCACCGAATTCGGTGACAGGGCCGTGAACAAACAGTCCACGACCTATCGGGGCTTTTCCGATTTCCTGCGCGAAAGCGAGGCTGATGCGCAAATAGCCGCCCAGCCCACCGTGATGAAGCGGCCCATCGTTCAAGATGGGGCCGCGTGGTATCTGGGGTGGGACGAGGCGATCGAGGCGAAGCTGACGGCTTAAAGCAGCCGCAGGTCGCCTGCCGATTCTTTGCCGTCACGGCCGGACTGCAACTCGAACCCGATCTTCTGGTTCTCGTTCAGCCCTTTCAGACCGGCGCGTTCTACTGCAGAAATATGCACAAAAACGTCCTTGCCGCCATTGTCAGGCGCAATGAACCCATAGCCTTTGGTCGCGTTAAACCACTTCACGGTGCCTGTCGGCATGCCGCTTCTCCTTGCTGTCCCCCACCCGCAGCGACATTGCCGCGGGCCGTGCCGCCTGCCTATGCCTGACCTTTCCAAGGGAAGCGGTCAGAAATCTGGCATCACTGGGGACGATGATGCCAAAGGCTCGGCAAAAATCAAGCCTTTCCCGCACGAATGCGACGTTTTGTCGCACCGTGCAGACAGATCAGCCCTTTGTGACCGCCCGCCCGCTTACGCGGCAGGCGGCAGCGCTTCAAAGCCCAAGGTGGCAATGGCCGCTTCCAGCGTCATCATGTCGTTGACCTGCTCGCCCAAGCGGCGGATCGAAACGCTGCGGTCGGCCACTTCTTTCATGCCCACGGCCAGCAGGACCGGCACTTTGCCCAGCGAATGGTCGCGCACTTTGTAGTTGATCTTTTCGTTGCGCGTGTCCGCCTCGGCCCGCACGCCGACCTTTTTGAGGGCGCTCACCACCTCGTGCACATAAGCGTCGGCATCCGAGACAATCGCCGCCACAACCACCTGACGCGGGGCCAGCCAGAAGGGCAGTTTTCCGGCGTAGTTTTCGATTAAAATGCCGATAAACCGTTCAAAAGACCCAAGAACCGCGCGGTGCAGCATGACGGGATGGTGCTTTGCGCCGTCCTCGCCGACATATTCCGCGCCCAAGCGGACGGGCAGGTTAAAGTCGCACTGGAAGGTGCCGCACTGCCATTCGCGGCCAATCGCGTCGGTCAGTTTGAAATCCAGCTTCGGCCCGTAAAACGCCCCGTCGCCGGGGTTGATCTGATAGGGCAGGCCCAGATGTTCGATGGCGCTCTTTAGGGCGTGTTCGGCCTTGTCCCACACTTCATCCGAGCCCACGCGCACCTCGGGGCGGGTGGACAGTTTGATATCGAACTTCGCAAAGCCCAAGTCGCGGTACACCCCCGACAGCAGCGCGATAAAGCCCGCGCATTCGGATTCGATCTGGTCTTCAGTGCAGAAAATATGGGCATCGTCTTGCGTAAAGCCGCGCACCCGCATCAAGCCGTGCATCGAGCCGGATGATTCGTAGCGGTGGCACGACCCGAACTCCGCCAGACGCAGCGGCAGATCGCGGTAGGATTTTATGCCTTGGTTAAACACCTGCACATGGCAGGGGCAGTTCATGGGTTTAAGCGCGTTGATGCGCTTTTCCTTGCCGCCGTCCTCGTCCACTTCGACGATGAACATATTTTCGCGGTACGCCTCCCAGTGGCCCGATTTTTCCCACAGCACGCGGTCGACCACTTGGGGGGTTTTGATTTCCTTATAACCCGCCGACCGCAGGCGGCCGCGCATGAAATCTTCAAGGTTGCGGTAAATCTGCCAGCCGTTGGGGTGCCAGAAGACCATGCCCGGGGCTTCTTCTTGCAGGTGGAACAGTTCCATCTCGCGGCCAAGCTTGCGGTGGTCGCGTTTAGCGGCCTCTTCCAGCATGGTTTGATGGGCCTTCAGATCATCGCGGTTCTTGAAGGCCAGCCCATAGATGCGCTGCAGCATGGGGCGGGTGGAATCGCCCAGCCAATAGGCCCCCGCGACATGGGTCAGCTTAAAGGCATCGGCGGGCACTTGGCCGGTGTGTTGCAAATGCGGGCCACGGCACAGGTCTTGCCACGCGCCGTGCCAATACATCCGCAGGTCTTCGCCTTCGGGAATGCGGTGGATCAGTTCGACCTTAAAGGGTTCGCCGCGTTCCTCGTAATAGGCAATCGCGCGGGCGCGGTCCCATGTTTCGGTGCGCACCGGATCGCGGGCGTTGATGATCTGCTTCATCTTCGCCTCGATCGCGCCCAAGTCTTCGGGCGAGAAGGGCTCTTTGCGGTCAAAGTCATAAAACCAGCCGTATTCGCGCACGGGGCCGATGGTCACTTTGACATCGGGCCAGATTTCCTGCACGGCGCGGGCCATGATATGGGCCAGATCGTGGCGGATCAGCTCCAGCGCTTGCGCGTCGTCGGCCATGGTGTGGATGGCGATCGTGGCATCCGCCATGATCGGCCATTGCAGATCGCAATGCGCACCGTTGACCGTGGCCGAGATGGCCTTTTTGGCCAAGCCGGGGGCGATAGAGGCTGCCACTTCGCCAGCTGTCACACCGGCGGTGTAGTCGCGGCGCGCGCCATCGGGAAATGTCAGGGAAATCTGTGACGCGTGGGACATGGCCCTCTCCTCGTCGTTTTGGCGCCTACGAAGCGCCCGGTTGCGGGTACATTGGCGCGTTCTGACCGGAAGGGCGGCTGTTGTCAATCTGGGCCAAGGGCTTAAGGTGGTGCTTTATGCCGCCAATGTGCAGGAACCGCTGATGCCGCCCGTTCAAACCCTGACCACACCGCAAGGCCGCCATCTGGCCTATCATCAAACCGCAGGGGCGGGGCCGGGGGTGATCTTTCTGGGCGGCTATCGGTCTGACATGGGCGGCACCAAGGCCATCGCGTTAGAGGCTTGGGCCAAGGCGCAGGGCCGCGCGTTCCTGCGCTTTGATTACGGCGGGCATGGGCAGTCGGGCGGCGATTTCAACGCCTTGGGCATTGCGGATTGGCTGGGTGACGCCCGCGCCGCCCTTGGCCTGACCCAAGGCCCGCAGGTGCTGGTCGGGTCGTCGATGGGGGGCTGGCTGGCGCTGTTGCTGGCGCGCGCCTGCCCAGAGCGGATCGCAGGGCTGATCGGCATCGCCGCAGCGCCGGATTTCACCGAAGACAGCCTGTTGCCCAGCTTAACGCCGTCTGAACGCGACCAGATGGCGCGGGTTGGCCTGATCCACCGCCCCTCGGGCTATGCTGACGGGCCTTATGTCTTTACCCAGCGGCTGATTGACCAAGGCCGTGCTAATCTTGTGCTGCGCGCGCCCTTGGTCTTGCCGTTTGCGACGCGCTTTTTGCAAGGAACGGCGGATGTCGATGTGCCCGTTCAGGTGGCGCAGCGGTTGTTTGACCATGCCAGCGGGCCAGACATCCGCCTGACGCTGGTGAAGGGGGCGGATCATCGCTTTTCCACCCCCGCGTGTTTGGCCTTGATCGAGGCCAGTCTGGCCGAAATCTTGCCCTAAACCGACTTTGGCCGCCGCAGGGGGGTGACAACAGCGTCACTCGCCAAATCGGCGTGCTTGTCGATAAAGCCCAAAACCAGCGGGCGGATGTTCAACCGCCAGCTTTTGCCCGCAAAGATGCCGTAATGGCCGGCACCCGGTTCTAGGTGTTGGGTCTTTTTGTCATCCGGCAGGCCGGGCAGCATCGACAGGGCGGCCACACATTGGCCGGGGCCAGAGATATCGTCTTTCTCGCCTTCCACCGTCATCACGGCCACGCGCTTGATCGCGGCCAGATCAACCGGCTTTCCCGCCACCACAAAGGCGTTGCGCGCGATTTCGCGGTTCTTGAACACGCGCTCAACCGTCGACAGGTAGAATTCCGCCGACATATCCATCACGGCCAGATATTCGTCATAAAAGCGGTTGTGCGCATCGTGATCAGACGCTTCGCCGCGCACCACGCGCATCACCTGTTCGCCAAAGGCTTTGGAGTGGCGCTCGGCGTTCATCGACATAAAGCCTGCCAGTTGCAACAGGCCCGGATAGACCAAACGGCCAGCACCTTTGTATTTAAAGCCCACGCGCTGGATGGCCGATTGTTCCAACTGCCCCATGGTCACACGACGGCCAAAGTCGGTCACGTCGGTCGCGGCGGCGTCAGGGTCAATCGGGCCGCCGATCAGGGTTAGCGTGCGGGGTTGGGCGTCAGGGTCTTCGGCGGCAAGATAGGCTGTGGCCGCAAGGGCCAAGGGGGCAGGCTGGCAGACGGCGATCACATGGGTGTCAGGGCCCAGATGGCGCATGAAATCAACCAGATACAGGGTGTAATCTTCGATATCGAACTTGCCTGCGCTGACCGGAATGTCGCGGGCATTGTGCCAATCGGTCACATACACCTCGGCATCGGGCAGCAAGCTTGACACGGTTGAGCGCAGCAAGGTTGCATAATGCCCCGACATCGGCGCAATCAGCAGCACCTTGCGCGCCATCGGGTCCCGCCGGCGCACAGCAAAATGGATCAGGTTGCCGAAGGGCTTTTCGACCACGGTTGTCACATCAACCAGATGGTCCTGCCCCGTGGGCCCGACGATGGAGCGGATCCCCCAGTCAGGCTTAACACTCATCCGGCCAAAACTGCGCTCGGCCACCTCGCCCCATGCGGCGGTCATGGCAATCAGCGGGTTCATCGACAAAGCAAAGGCCGGATAGCTGGCCATGGCCCGCGCCGAGGCGCCTGCCCACTCGCTGGTGTTGCGAAGGCTTTCCATCCAGTCGTAGGTGGCCATATACTTCATGAGGTGTCCTTGCGATGTGTGTCTTGGCGCACCTTTGCCGACTGGCGATTGGCACGGTTCGACGTTATGCTGCACAGCGGCGAGAATAGGGGCGAAAGTTGACCATGACAACCGAGGACAGTGACGCCCAGGCAAAGTTGGCCCGTTTGACCGAAAATCTGTCACGGGTCGAGGTGCTGTCGGCCCGTCTGATGCAGGCCATCGCCGCGCGAAAGCCCCATGATCAAGCACTGGATGGGCCAGCCCAAGACATCTATATGAAAGCCGCCGCCGCCTATCTGGCCGGCATGGTGCAAAACCCTGCCAAGGTGATGGAACAACAGGTCAGCTATTGGGGCAAGACGATGAAGGCCTATGTGGCCGCCCAACAGGCTTTGGTCACAGGCACAGCTTTGCCCGACGATGGGCCAAAAGACCGCCGCTTTGCCAACCCGATCTGGGATACCAATCCCGCCTTTCACTATCTGAAAGAACAATACCTTCTGAACGCCGAATCGGTGCAAAACGCTTTGTCCGATCTGCAAGACATCGACCCCGATGATCGCAAACGGGTGGAATTCTTCACCCGCCAGATCGTTGACATGTTCGCGCCGACCAACTTTTTGGGCACCAACCCCGATGCTTTGGAAAAGGCCGTGGCCACCGACGGCGAAAGCCTTGTGCAGGGCTTGGAAAATCTGGTGCGCGATATCGAGGCGAACAACGGCAATCTGTCGGTGACGTTGGCCAACCCGCAAGCCTTCACCGTGGGCGAGAATATCGCGACCACGAAAGGCGCGGTGGTCTTTCGCAACCCTCTGTTCGAGCTGATCCAGTACACGCCCACCACCCAAACCGTGCACAAAACCCCGCTGCTGATTTTTCCGCCGTGGATCAACAAGTTCTATGTGATGGACCTAAAGCCCGCCAACAGCCTGATCCGCTGGATTGTGGAACAGGGCTTTACGCTGTTTGTCGTCTCTTGGGTCAACCCCGACGCCTCTTATGCCGATGTCACGATGGATGATTACATCCGCGACGGATTCTTGACCGCCATGGCCGAAACCCGCCGCGCGACCGGTGAGGCGCAGATCAACTGCGTGGGCTATTGCATCGCAGGCACCACGCTGGGCCTGACCTTGGCGCATCTGAAGCGGGCGGGCGACACCTCGGTCGCCAGTGCGACATTCTTCACCACCCTCACCGACTTTTCCGACCCGGGAGAGGTGGGGGTGTTTCTGGCCAATGATTTTGTCGATGGAATCGAGCGCCAAGCCAAAGTCGACGGCATTCTGTCGCGCGCCTTTATGAGCCGGACATTCAGCTTCTTACGCTCGAACGACCTGATTTATCAGCCCGCCATCAAAAGCTATATGCTGGGCGAAACCCCGCCCGCCTTTGACCTTTTGTTCTGGAACGGCGATGGCACCAACCTGCCTGCCAAGATGGCCGTGCAATACCTGCGCGGTCTGTGCCAAGATGACGGCTTTGCCAAAGGCACGTTTCAGGTGTTCGGCAAGCCCGTCAGCCTGTCGGATGTCAGCGTGCCGCTTTGCGCCATTGCCTGCGAGACTGACCACATCGCCCATTGGAAGGGCAGTTTTAACGGCGTGCGCCAAATGGGCAGTGCTGACAAAACCTTCCTTCTGGCGCAATCGGGCCATATCGCGGGCATCATCAACCCGCCGTCCAAGGGCAAATATGGCCACTACACCAGCGGGCCGCCGCAAGGGGATGCGCAAGACTGGCTGGCCGCAGCCACGTTCCACCAAGGCAGTTGGTGGCCGCGCTGGCGCGACTGGCTGGCCGAACGCTCTGGCCCGCAGGTCGCGGCCCGTGAGCCGGGGCAGGGGCCTTTGCCCGTGCTCTGTGCTGCGCCGGGAACTTATGTGAAGATGGCGCCTGCGGTTTAATCCCGCGCCCGCTGTCCGGCAGATTCTTGCTGCGTTGCGGAAATATATCTTGAAATGCTGCATCGCAGCATTTATGTTCTGCTCATGCGAAACGGGATTGGACCCGCTTCATCAGGAGAGCATGAAATGACCAAGACCCCCGACTTCACCAAAGTTATGCAAGACATGATGGCGTCCTTTCCGGTTGACGCCTCGGCGTTCCAGAACGCTTTCAAAACCCAAGCCGCTTTCGGCGAAAAGCTGACCAAGGTTGCCTTGGAAGCCGCCGAAAAGTCGACCGAAATTTCGTCCAAATGGGCCAAAGACGCGCTGGCCAAGCTGTCGGCTGCAGCAACCGCCAAAGCAGAGCCCGCCGATTACACCAAAGCCGCGACAGACTTCGCCTCGGCCACTGCTGAAATCGCGTCTGAGCATATGGCCGCTTTCGCCGAAGTTGCCAAGAAAGTGCAGATGGACACGGTTGAGCTGATGCTCGCCGCTGGCAAGACCGCGTCCAACGAAGCGTCGGCCGCTGTCAAGAAAGCCACCGATGATGTGACCGCTGTGGCCAAGAAAGCCGCTGCAGCCGCAAAGTAATCTGATCGGTGTGACCGATAAGGGGGCGGGCTGCAAAGCCCGCCCTTTCTTTTGCTCTGCACCTCGCCTAAGCTTCTCTGCACTGCAACATGTTCAGGGGACGTGGACTATGGCCGAAACTGCAAAACCGCTGCTGATCAAGCGTTATGCCAGCCGCCGTCTCTATAATACCGAGACGTCGGATTATGTGACTTTGGAAGACATCGCAGGCTTCATCCGCGCGGGCCGCGAGGTGCAGATCATTGACCTTAAATCCGGCGATGACCTGACGCGCCAATACCTGCTGCAAATCGTGGCCGAGCATGAATCCAAGGGCGACACGGTGTTGCCCACCAATGTGCTGACCGATCTGGTGCGCGCCTATACGTCCAACATCCAATCGGTCGTGCCGCAGTTCTTGTCCGCCAGCTTTGAAATGCTGCGCGATGGCCAGCATAAGATCGTCGAAAACCTCACCGCCATCCCGAACCCGCTGACCGCGATGCCGGGGTTCGAGGCGATGCGCAAACAGCAAGAAGCCTTTATGAAAACCATGATGGGCGGCTTGCCGTGGGCCGGTGTGGGCCCCAAGCCCGAAGAACAGCCCGCCGATGCGCCCGAGGATCTGGCCGAGATCAAACGCCAAGTGGCGGAATTGCAAAAAAAACTGTCCAAGCTTTAACCCCCACGCGCAACCCGGGCTGCGGCCTGAACAGGCGGAGAGTGCATCTTGTCCGATCCACAGGGCCGCGTCACGCTTTGGGGCATCGAAACCTTTCTGGCCGTGGCGGACGAGGGGGCGATTTCTGCCGCAGCGCGGCGCTTGGGCGTTAGCCCTTCGGCGATCAGCCAGCAAATCACCGGACTAGAGGCGGCCTTGGGCGCGGTTCTGCTGGACCGTTCCGCCCGCCCGATCATCCTGACGCCGGCAGGGGCGATGTTTCGCCGCCACGCCCAGACGATTTTGAACGCCGAGGCCGAGGCCCGCGCCGATCTGGCCGTGGCCGATCTGTCGGGCCTGACCACCCTGCGCTTTGGCATGATCGAAGATTTTGACGCCGAAGTCACACCCGCCCTGCTGACAGCCCTTGCCCACGACCTGCGCGGATGCCGCTTTTTGCTGGAAACAGGGGCCAGCCACCGCCTGCTGGACCAATTGGAAGCGCGCGCCTTAGATGTGATCGTCGCCGCCGACCAAGGCACAGAAGGCGGGGGCGAGGGTTGGCGCGAGGTGCATCCGATTCTGTCGGAACCTTTCGTGGCGATCACCCCCTTGGGGCGCGGCATCGAAGGCTTGCCGCTGATCCAATACACCGTGCGCCACCTGATGGGCCGCCAGATCGCCGCCCACCTTGCCCGCCAAAACCTGCGGCTGGCGCACCGGTTTGAATTGGATAGCTATTCCGCCATTCTGGCCATGGTGGCGGGGGGGGAGGGGTGGACGATTCTGACCCCCTTGGCCCTGCACCACGCCGCGCGGTTTCGCCCGTTTGTGTCTGTCTCGCCCCTGCCCTTTGCGCCTTTAGACCGCAGCTTAACGCTGTCGGCCCGCGCCGGGGTGTTGCGCGATATTCCCGCCCAAGTGGCCAGCCGTTTGCGCGGCTTGGTCGATGCGCAGGTGATCAAACCCGCGCTGGACCAGTGGCCTTGGATGAAAGACAGCCTGCGTCTGTTGTAAGTCAGCCTTTGACGGCCGCCGCTGCGTCGAAAATGGCTGACGCGATGAAGGTCAACTCGTCCTCGGTCAAACGGGTCGGCAGGCGCACATCGCCCGCCCGCATCAGCATGGCGCGGGTCTTGGGCAGGTCGGGCGTTTCGCCCAAGAACTGCCAGTTCCAAAAGGCGCGGGCGTTGTCTTCGGACAGGCCGAAAATCTGCACCGTGATGCCGCGCCGTTTGGCTTCGGCTTGAAACGCGCGGGCTTGGGCGTCGGTCCACGCGCCGGTCAGGTTGAACTGGATCGAATCAGGCGCACGCTCTTCGGGGCCAAGCGGCGGGGGCACGGACAGGTGCGCGCTTTGGTTCAGCCGATCGGCCACAAGATCATGCCCCGCACGGCCCTTGGCCACACGGCCCGCCACTTCGGGCAGTTGCGGGCGGATCACGGCGGCGGACAGGTTTTGCATGCGCATATTGTAAAGCGGCAGCTTGTTTTGCCACAACATATAGCTGTTTTGCAGGCCGGGGTGCTTTTTCCAATTGTGCTCGTAAGCGCCCGACATGATCACGCAGCGCGCGGCCAGTTCGGGGTCGTCGGTGATCAGCATCCCGCCTTCGCCCGCATTCACCAGCTTGTAAGATTGAAAGGAAAAGCAGCCGATCTTGCCAATCGTACCGATCTTGCGGCCATGCCACGTGGTGCCCAGCGAGTGGGCGGCATCTTCCACCACCGGCACGCCTGCCGCATCGCACAGGTCTAAAATCGCATCCATATCAGATGTATGGCCGCGCATGTGGCTGATCAGCACCGCCGCCGCACCGGGCAGTTTGGCGGCAAAATCGTCCATATCCACACGGTAATTCTCGCCCACTTCCACCAAAACCGGCTCGCATTCGGCATGAATGACAGCAGATGGCACAGCGGCAAAGGTAAAGGCCGGGATCAGCACCTTGGCCCCGCGCGGCAGGTCCAGCGCTTTGAGCGACAAGAACAACGCAGCCGAGCAGGACGCCACCGCCAGCGCATAGCGCGACCCCATCAGTTCGGCAAATTCGCGTTCCAGCAGGGCCACGGGCGATCCTTCGGGGGCGGTGTAGCGAAACAAATCGCCCGAGGACAAAAGCCGCTCGATCTCGGCCATGGCCGAGGCGGGGATGGGTTCGGCATCATAGACATTTGGGGCTTGGGCCTGACCGTCGTGCGCCATCTTTGCAGCTTTCCTAAAACTTCTCTTTAGCAAAACCGTAAACCGCAGAAAGGTAACAAGCCAGTGACAATTTTCTCTGCCCTGCGAAATTTACAGAATTTGGCCGATGGCGATGGCTTACAGCCCCAACCTGTCGCGCAAGCCGTACCATGTCATCGCCAGCACCAAAAGCGGCCAGCGCAGCGCCGCCCCGCCCGGAAAGCCGCGCTGGGGCAGGGTGGCCAGCAGATCAAACTGCGCGCTTTGCCCTGCCACGGTCGCGGCCAGAACCTTCCCCGCCATGGTCGCCATCGCCACGCCGTGCCCCGAATAGCCCGAAGCCGACAGGATATTGGGCGCGGGCCTTGTAAAACACGGCATCCGGTTGGTGGTGATGGCCAAGGTGCCGCCCCAAGCATAGTCAATCTTGGCCCCCGCAAGCTGCGGATAGATCGCCAGCATCGGCTTGCGCACCACCT
>CANFSY010000048.1 GCA_947449875.1 Paracoccaceae bacterium | reverse complement strand
TGCCCTTCTTCGTCGTGAACCGGTAAATCCCCAAGGACCCTTTGGGAGCCCCGAATTGCTGGACAGCGGCATAAGGCAGGACCGTGGAAATCTCGGCAAAGCCTGCGCCAGACCTGATGCCAAACGCGCTGTTGAGGCGCTTGTTGGGGCCGAACAGAGGCCGCGGATCCGTCTTGCATGCCAGCGTGACCGCAGAACTGGGAGCCCAAGGCGACCCATCCGGGGCTTTGCCGTCTTTGAACCGTCTGACCGTCGAAACACGCAGATATTCTGCGAACTCCTGCATCAGGGGGGCTGTGTCGGTCAAAGCAGCCACGGCCCGCGCCAAAGGGCCGGTGACATCGGTATCCTTGATTTCAATACTGATCATGGGTAATCTTTCACGTAAGGAGTTGCGGCAAAGTCTCCCTGCAATTGCTGAGGACTGACCTGGGGTCCAAAGGTTCCGTCGATGGTCAGGGGAGCCCATCGCGCAACACCCGAGAGGCGGCCCAGGTGCCGCCTCATTTTTTAGTGTTCCGACGGGTGGTAGGCCCCGCCTTTTTCAAGAATTTTTGCAATTACCTTCTCTTTCATCGCCTCGTTGCGCGACAGCCGCCGAAAACTGGTAACGAGCAAAGCCTCGCCCGACTTCGTGGCTTTGACCACAAAGATATAACCACCGCCATTTGGGCCTAGTCGATCGAGGATATAGACCCAGCTAAGAGTGCCAGACTCTGCATTGACCTGCTTTTCCTTGATCGTTGCCTCGTCGATGACTGTCAGGGCCAAAGCTGCCCCGTCCAGCGTCCCGATAAGGTCGGCGTCCTTGATGTCGATGGTGATCATGGCTATGTTCTCCCCGAGGTGGCGACCACGGAAATTCGGAGTACGTGACACCGTCCCGACGCCAGTCGAACGCTAGTGCATGAGGGGAGTTCCGGCCCTCCGTCACCTCACCCGAAATTGGGTGAAGAGTGCGGCTCGCAACTTGGCGCAAGCCCTTTGCCTTTACGCCATGATAGGCGGACACAACCGAGTTCGTGAGTAGACCGTCCGCAATGCCCTGCCTGCGATCGTTGCGTGCCACGGCCAATGGTTTTCGCATTCTTTGCGGCAATTGACGCCGATCAACCGCACCAAGGGCATTGTCTGCCGATAGACGGTGGATCGTTCCTGCGCCAAACTTGGCCAAGTGCATCTGTGCAACGCTCAAGCGCAGCGCATGGCTATATTTCCTGCAAAACGTCGCTCTGGGTCATTGTTGCGGGTGTGAAAATTCGCTTAGGGTAGACGCCAAACCCCGAACCTCGCCCAGAGGAGGCAAGATGCACTATCACAAGCCGCAGACCTTTGAAGACGCCATCAAGATCGCCGCCACCGCCCAAGGTGTCACCCGCTTTTTGGCGGGCGGCACCGATGTGCTGGTGCAATTGCGCGCCGGTATTGTCACGCCTGACACGCTGATTGACCTGAAGCTGATCCCCGGTGTGCGCGATATTGTGCGCGAAGCTGATGGCGGGTGGACGATTGGCATTGCCGTGTCGGGCGCGGAACTGGGCCGTCATGCGGCGCTGGTGGCCGAATGGCCGGGTGTGGTTGAAGGGATGAATTTGGTCGGGTCCACCCAAGTGCAAGGCCGCGCCACTTTGGCGGGCAATTTGTGCAACGGCTCACCTGCGGCCGATTCGGTGCCGGGATTGGTGGCTGCGGGGGCAACGGTGAGTGTCGTGGGGCCGAATGGCACGCGAAAGCTGGCGGTTGAGAATATTCCCGCAAGCCCCGGCCGCACCCATTTGCAACCGGGCGAGATTGTCGCGGCCATCCATCTTCCTCCGCGCGGCGTGAACGGTGGCGATGCCTATTTGCGCTTTATCCCGCGCACCGAGATGGACATTGCCGTGGTCGGCTGCGCGATCAGCCTGACGCTGGACGGTGACAAGATCGCCACCGCCCGTGTCGCTTTGGGCGCTGTGGCCCCCAAGGTGATCTTGGTGGCCGAAGCGGCCGCCGCCCTGATCGGCACCACGCTGGATGATCACGCAGTGTCGGCCCTGCAAGCCGCCGCCACCGCCGCCGCCCAACCCATCACCGACCGGCGCGGCACGGTTGAATTCCGCAAGGATGTCACGGCCGTTCTGGCCGCCCGCACCGCCCGCATTGCCTATGCCCGCGCCAAAGGAGAAGCCAAATGAGCAAGATCCATGTCTCTGCCGTGGTCAACGGTGATCCGGTTGATTTTCTGGCCGACCCACGCGAATCGCTGCTGGATTGCCTGCGCGACCAGTTGGGCCTGACGGGCAGCAAAGAAGGCTGCGGAACGGGCGATTGTGGCGCGTGTTCGGTGACGGTTGATGGGGTGCTGGTGTGTTCGTGCCTTGTCCTTGGGGTCGAGGCCGAGGGCAAAGCCATCGGCACGGTCGAGGGTATTTCGCAGGGCAGCACCCTGCACCCGTTGCAACGCAAATTCATCGAACACGCCGCTTTGCAGTGCGGGTTCTGCACGCCCGGTATCTTGGTGGCCGCCAAGGCCCTGCTGGATCAAAACGCCAGCCCGACCGAAACCGAAGTGCGCTATTGGCTGGCAGGCAACCTGTGCCGCTGCACAGGCTATGACAAAATCGTGCGCGCCGTGATGGATGCCGCATCTGAAATGCGAGAGGCAGTGTGATGGCCAAAGACGAACGCACCACCGAATTCCGCCTGATCGGCACCCGCCCCAACCGCCCCGACGGGCTGGACAAGGTGACAGGCCGCGCCCGTTACGGTGCGGATATGACCTTGCCGGGGATGCTTTTCGCCGCCGTTGTCCGCTCTCCGCACGCCCATGCGCGGATCTTGAAAATCGACGCCTCGGCCGCTTTGGCGCTGGAGGGGGTCAAGGCCGTGGTGACGCGGGCCGATTTTCCAACAGGGCTGACCGGCGAGGATTGGAACCTGCAAGAAAACTCCATGGCCGGTGACGTGGCCCTGTATGACGGGCACGCCGTGGCGGCTGTGGCGGCCACCTCGCGGCTTTTGGCCGAGGATGCGGCGAAGCTGATCAAGGTCGACTACGAAGTTCTGCCCCATGTGATCGACGTTGATGACGCCATCCGCCCTGATGCGCCTGTGGTGCGCACGGGGGCTGCTGACCATTCGGTGCCCGCAGGGGCGCCGCCCAATGTGGTGAAATGTGTCGACTTCGGCCATGGCGACATCGAAGCAGGCTTTGCCGCCGCCGATCTGGTGCGCGAGCAGACCTATAAAACCGAAGCCACCCACCAAGGCTATATCGAACCCCACGCCTGCGTCGCCCAACTGGGTGCGGATGGCAAAGGCGAGATGTGGGTGTGCACCCAAGGCCAATGGTACATCCGCCGCATGTGCGCAGCCGTGCTGGGCATTGACGCATCGGGCCTGCGCGTGACGCCGTCGGAAATCGGTGGCGGCTTTGGCGGCAAGACGATCATCTTCATGGAGCCGCTGGCCTTGGCGCTTAGCCGCAAGGCAGGGGGCCGTCCGGTCAAGCTGGTGATGAGCCGGTCAGATGTGCTGCGGGCCACGGGGCCCACGGCATCGGCCTCGATGGATGTGAAGCTGGGCATGACCAAGGACGGCAAGCTGACCGCCGCCAAGGTGAATTTCCGTATGCAGGGCGGGGCGTTCTTGGGCGCGTCGCCCGTGGGCGAGGCGCTGAGCTGTGCTTTGGCCTGCTACGACATTCCCGCCGTGCAGCATGACGGGGTCGAGGTTTTGGCCAACCGCCCCAAAGCCGCCGCCTACCGCGCGCCGGGTTCGCCCATGGCGGCCTTTGCCGTGGAATCTTTGCTGGACGAGATGTGCCACGAACTGGGCCTTGACCCGCTGGACGTGCGCCTGAAAAACGCCGTGCACGAAGGGGTAAAGGCCAGCTACGGCCCGACCTATGCCAAGATCGGTCTGGTCGAGGTGCTGGAAGCCACCAAAGCCCATCCCAACCTATTGGCCAAACTGGGCCCGAACCAAGGGCGCGGCATTGCCAGCGGGTTCTGGTTCAACCATGGCGGCGAAACCTCTGTCTCGCTGGCGATTGGTGAGGATGGGACTGTCACCGTTTCCGCCGGAACACCCGACATCGGCGGCAGCCGCGCCTCTTTGGCGCTGATGGTGGCGGAAACTTTGGGCATCGAATACGAAGCGGTGCGGGTGAACATCGTGGAAACCGGGGCCTTGGGTGTGAACGAACCCAGCCACGGCAGCCGCGCCACCTTTGCCACGGGCAAGGCCGCTGTCGAAGCCGCCCGCCAAGCCATCGGCGAGATGTGCCGCCGTGCGGCCAAGGAATGGGGCATCGAGGAAGAGGCGGTCGTCTGGAAAGACGGCGCGGCCATGCCCGCAGGCCCCAATGCGGGCAAATTCCCGCCGATGACCATCGCGGAAATCGGGGCCAAGATGGGCGGCACCGGCGGCCCGATCTCGGGGCACCACGAAACCAATGCCGAAGGCGTGGGGGCCAGCTTTGGCGCCCATGTGGTTGACGTTGAGGTTGATCCCGAAACGGGCCGTACGACCATTCTGCGCTATCTTGTGGTGCAAGATGCGGGCCGCGCCATTCATCCGGCCTATGTCGAAGGCCAGTATCAGGGCGGCGCTGTGCAAGGCATCGGCTGGGCGCTGAACGAGGAATATGTCTACGGCGCGAATGGCCGTTTGCAAAACGCGGTTTTCCTGGATTACCGCATCCCCGTGGCATCCGACCTGCCGATGATCGACACCGTGATCGTCGAAGTGCCAAACCCCGGCCACCCCTACGGCGTGCGCGGCGTGGGCGAAACGGGCATCACCCCGCCCTTGCCTGCGATTGCCAATGCTGTGGCGATGGCGACGGGGGCGCGGATTCGCTCGCTTCCGCTGTCTCCGCCGAAGGTTTTGGCGGCGATCAAGGCAAAGGGTCGTGGTTAAGGTTCACCTGTGGTCTGGCCTGCGCCGCTTTACCGATGGGGGAGAGGTGGTGCAGGTGCAGGCCGACACGGTGGGGCAAATGCTGGATGGGCTGGTTGCGGCCCATCCGGGGCTTGGACCGGTGATTGCGGCGGGCGTGTCGGTCAGCATTGACGGCGTGCTGACGGCCAGCCGCTTTGCGGCTGTCAGTGAGGCCAACGAAATCTATCTGATCCAGCGCATCAAGGGTGGTTAAGGCCGCTTAGCTGACATCAAACCGCGTCACACCACGGCGCAATTCGTCCACCGGTTGGGTCAAGATCGCCGCTTGATGCGCGCGTTGGTCGCAATTGGCGCGGGGGCAGATGCGGCAGTTGATGCCAATCTGCGTCATCCGTGCGGACGAGACGGAAAACCCCTCAGCATAGCCAATCTCGGGCGCGAAGCCTATCGCGCAGCCCATGGCCACGGCCAAACGGTTGTCTTGGGTGTGACGCTCCCATGTTGGCCGGTCGACGGTGCGCGAAAAGACGAAAAACTGGCTGCGGTCGGGCATTTCCACGAACTGCGGCACGATCCGGCCCGGGGTGCGAAAGCTGGTGTGCACATCCAACCGCGGGCAAGCGCCGCCATATTCGGCAAGGTGGAAATCGGTCGCATTGAACCGCTTGGTCACATTGCCGCCCTTGTCGATGCGCAAGAAAAAGAACGGCACGCCCTGCGCCCCTTCGCGCTGCAAGGTGGTGGCGCGGTGGCAGGCCTGTTCAAAACTGACACCAAAGCGGGTCGAGATATGGTCAAAGTCGTATTTCGAGGCCCGCGCCTCGGCCAGAAAGGCCGTGTAGGGCATCAAGACAGCAGCGGCGAAGTAGTTGGCCAGTTCCACCCGCAACCGCGCCACCCCGCGCGGGTCGCGAATACCGCTGCGCTGGATCAGGGCATCCAGCAGGGCGCGCTGTTCCAACAGGCCCGCCATATGGACCAGTTGAAAGGTGCGGTTGGGCTGGTCAAGCGCCTCTGACAGCAAAATCTCACGCCGCGAGTCGTCATATTCGCGCAGCGCGCCCGGCAGGTCTTCGACACGGCAGACGCGCACATTCACGCCCAAACTGTCGCGCAGGCGGCGTTTAAGGGTGACATACAGCTCGTCCCGCTCGATCGGCTGGGGCCAGAACGATTCGGCGGCCTCTTCCAGCTCGCGAAAATGGTTGCGATTGCGGCGAAAAACGTCATGCACCGCCGCCTCGGGCGAGGAGGACACCTGCGGCGCGCCGCTTTCGGTAAGCGACAAAAGCTGATCCGAGACGACCGCATAGCTGCGGTAAAGTGTCATGAAACTGTGAACCAAGGCCGGCGCATGGACCAAAGCGGCGCGCAGCTGGGGCAAATCGGGGCGGGTTTGGGTGAAAAGCGGGTCTTGAATCACGGCGCGCAGGTCGGAAAGCTGGGCTGTGCCGTCTTCCTCGGCGATATCGCGCCAGTCGACTCCGTAGGCGTCAAACAGGCGCAAAAGCACCTGCACAGATACCGATCTTTCGTTATTTTCTAAAAGGTTGACGTAAGAGGGGCTTATCCCCAGCACCTTGGCCATAGCGCCTTGGGTTTCGCCGCGTTCCACGCGCAAGCGGCGCAGGTGGGGGCCGATGAAGGTCTTTTGCATACCATCGCACACAAGCTAGAGTTTGTCGTATTTACAATATTACAAATAATCAAATCTGTAAAGTCTCGCATTCACAGCGCAACCTGTTTGCGCTTTGCTTAAAAAAAAAGCGGTGTAACACGGTTTCCAACAAGCGGAGGAAGCTATGCGCACTGGAATTAATCACCTGTTCATTCCCGGCCCGACCAATGTGCCGGAACGTGTTCGTCAATCTATGAATGTGCCGATGCAAGACCATCGCGCGCATGATTTCGGTGCGCCCAATATGGGCATCTTCCGCGATCTGAAAACCCTGTTTCGCACCAAAGACGGCCATGTGTTGGTGTTTCCGGCCTCTGGCACCGGATCGTGGGAAGCTGCAATCACCAACACCCTGTCGCCCGGCGACCGTGTGTTGATGGCGCGCCATGGCCAGTTTTCTGTGCTGTGGGCGCAAATGGCCCAACGTCTGGGGCTAGAGGTTGAATTGATCGACCTGCCGTGGGGCGCTGGTGCCCCCATCAGCGAATTCGCCCGCCGTCTGGGTGCCGATCGCAAGGGCGAGATCAAGGCCGTGTTTGTTACGCACAACGAAACGGCAACCGGTGTCACCTCTGATATCGCCGCCCTGCGCCGCGTGATGAACGAGGCGTTCCACGATGCGTTGTTGTTTGTCGATGGTGTGTCCTCGATCGGATGCTTGCCGTTCGAGATGGACGAGTGGGGCGTTGATCTGGCCGTGACGGGCAGCCAAAAGGGCCTGATGATGCCCCCCGGTTTGGGCATTCTGGGCGTCAGCCCCAAGGCGATGAAGGCGGCCGAAACCGCCACGATGCGCCGCGCGTATTTCGAATTCTCTGATCAGGTGAAGAACAACGAAACGGGCTACTTCCCCTACACACCCCCCGTGCAACTGCTGCACGGTCTGCGCGCTGCACTGGACTTGATGATCGAAGAGGGCTTTGACGCCGTCATCGCCCGCCACCGCCGTCTGGCCGCAGGCGTGCGCGCCGCTGTGCAAGCGTGGGGGCTAGAGGTTTGCGCGGAAAGCCCGTCGCTGTATTCCGACACGGTCACGGCCATTCGCACGCCCGAGGGGGTTGATGCGCGCGATGTGATCAAGATCGCCTATGATCGCTACAACGCCTCGCTTGGGTCAGGCCTTGGGCCGCTGGCGGGCAAGGTGTTTCGCATAGGGCACATTGGCGATTGCAACGAGGGCATGTGCCTGACCGCAATCGCCTTGGCCGAACTGTCGCTGGTGGCGACAGGGGCGAAGATTGCCTTTGGGTCGGGGGTGGCGGCAGCGCAGGCTGTTTATGCCCAGCACACCCAATCCTCTGTCGCGATGGCTGCAGAATAAACCTTTCGGAAATCAGGATAAAAAGATGAGCCATACGCTTCACCCCATGCGCAAAGCGCGCCTGCAACGTTCGGAACTGGCGGTTCCGGCATCGAACCCCACGATGATCGACAAGGCCGCAGATGGGCCCGCAGATTACGTTTTCCTTGATCTGGAAGACGCCATTGCGCCCTCTGAAAAGGTTCAGGCGCGTAAAAATGCCGTTCAGGCGTTGAACGACATTGATTGGCGCGCAAAGGGCAAGACAGTTTCGGTGCGTATCAACGGGTTGGACACGCATTACATGTACCGCGACGTGGTGGATGTGATGGAGCAGGCGGGCGACAAGGTTGACACGTTGCTGGTGCCCAAGGTGGGTGTGACGGGCGATTTGTACATGGTGGAAGCCATGGTCAACCAGATCGAACAGGCCAAAGGCTATACGACCCGTGTGGGTCTGGAAGCCTTGATCGAAACCGCCCTTGGCATGGCGAATGTCGAAGCCATCGCCCAATTCGGCGGCCGGCTGGAGGCGCTGCATTTCGGCGTGGCGGATTTTGCGGCCTCCATGCGGGCGCGCACCACGAACATCGGCGGGTTGAACCCGCATTATCCGGGCGATCAATGGCATGCCTCGATCAGCCGGATGGTGGTGGCTTGCCGTGCTTACGGTTTGCGCGCGATTGATGGGCCGTTCGGCGATTTCAGCGACCCAGAAGGCTACAAAGACGGCGCACGTCGCGCCGCGGCTTTGGGATGTGAGGGCAAGTGGGCCATTCACCCGTCGCAGATTGATCTGGCCAACGAGGTTTTCTCGCCCCCAGAGGCCGAAGTCACCCGCGCGCGGCGCATCATTGAAGAGCTGCGCAAGGCCGAAGCCATGGGCAAAGGGGCCGCGCAGTTGGACGGGCGGATGATTGATGCGGCGTCTGAACGGATGGCCATGAACGTGCTGGTTCTGGCTGACGCCATCGCCGCCAAGTAAGCCACGAATTTTCTGCGAAAATTCAAACGGATCACGCGGGGGCGGTTCAACGAAACCGCTCCTCGCTTAGGGAGGAACACATGGACATTCACGAATACCAAGCCAAGGAAATCCTTGCGCGCTTTGGCGTGCCGGTGCCGCGTGGCGGGCTGGCCTATAGCCCCGAACAAGCAGGCTACCGCGCCCGCGAATTGGGGGGCAAGGCTTGGGTTGTCAAGGCGCAGATCCATTCCGGCGGGCGCGGGGCGGCCGGCGGGGTGAAGCTGTGCAAGACACCCGAAGAGGTGCAGGCCTTTGCCGGCACGCTGTTTGGCAAGCAGCTTGTGACCAAGCAAACCGATGCCAACGGCAAGGGTGTTTACCGCGTTTGGGTCGAAGGCGCGTCTGACATCGCCCAAGAGCTGTACTTGGGCTTTGTGCTGGACCGGAAGTCTGAACGCATCATGATCGTCGCCTCTGCCCACGGCGGGATGGAGATTGAAGATCTGGCCGACAAAGACCCCGACAGCCTGCGCCGCATGATTATTGACCCCGCCACGGGCTTGTCGGAATTTCAAGCGCGCGAGCTGGCCTTTCAACTGGGCCTGCGCGGCGGTCAGGTTGCGCAGATGGTCACCACGCTGCGCGCCTGCTACCGCGCCTACCGCGATCTGGATGCGGTGATGGTCGAAATCAACCCGCTGGTTGTCACCCATTCGGGCGATCTTGTGGCGCTGGATGCCAAAATGTCGTTCGACACCAACGCCTTGTTCCGCCAGCCCCAAGTTGCCGAACTGCGCGACCGCAGCCAAGAAGACCCGCGCGAAAGCACGGCGGGCGATCATGGCCTGTCTTATGTCGGGCTAGAGGGTGACATCGGCTGCATCATCAACGGCGCAGGTCTGGCCATGGCCACGATGGACATGATCAAGCTGGCAGGCGGCGAACCTGCCAACTTCCTTGACATCGGCGGTGGCGCTAGCCCTGAACGGGTCGTGCGGGCGTTTCGCACCGTTTTGGCCGATGGCAATGTGTCGGTGATCTTGGTCAACATCTTTGCCGGTATCAACCGCTGCGATTGGGTCGCCCAAGGGGTGGTGCAGGCGTATAAAGAGGTGGGCCTGACGATCCCTGTCGTGGTGCGTCTGGCGGGCACCAATGTCGAAGAGGGCAAGGCCATCATTGATGGGTCGGGCCTGCCGCTGATCTCGGCCGATAGTCTGGCCGAAGCCGCCGCGGCGGCCGTTGCCGCTCGCCCCCGCAAAGCCGCTTAAGGAGGACATCATGGCCATTCTGATCACTGAAAAGACCCGCGTTATCGTGCAAGGCATGTCGGGCCGGATCGGCTCTTTCCATGCCGCCGATATGATCAAACACGGCACCCATGTGGTGGGCGGTGTGACACCGGGCAAAGGCGGCGAAAGCGTTCTGGACCGCCCGCTGTTCAACACCGTCCGCGAGGCGGTAGAGCAGGTCGGCGCAGAAGCCTCGCTGATCTTCGTGCCGCCGCCCTTTGCGGCAGACGCGATTATGGAAGCGGCAGATGCCGGTATTCGTACGGCTGTCTGTGTGACCGACGGCATTCCCAGCCAAGACATGATGCGGGTGAAGCGGTTCTTGCGCCGCTATCCGGCGGAACGCAAAATGCGTGTCATCGGGCCGAACTGCGCGGGCATCATTTCGCCCGGCAAAGGGTTCATGGGGATCATGCCGCCGCATATCTATATGCCGGGGCGCATTGGCATCGTGGGCCGCTCGGGCACCTTGGGGTATGAAGCGGCGGCGCAGATGAAGGCCTTGGGGATCGGGGTGTCTACCTCGGTCGGGATTGGCGGCGATCCGATCAACGGGTCAAGCTTCCGCGACATTCTGGAGCTGTTCGAGGCAGACAGCGAAACCGATGCCGTCATGATGATCGGCGAAATCGGTGGCCCGCAAGAGGCAGAGGCCGCAGCCTATGCCCGCGACCATATGAAAAAGCCGGTCGTGGCCTATATCGCGGGGCTGTCGGCCCCCAAGGGCCGCAAGATGGGCCATGCGGGGGCGATCGTGTCTGCCTTTGGCGAAAGCGCGCAGGAAAAGGTCGATATCCTGACGGCGGCAGGCATCACCGTGGCCCCCAACCCGTCTTCGATGGGCGAGACGATGGCGATGGTTCTGGCGCAGCGTAAAGCGGCCTAAACTGGGTTGCTTTGACAAAAGACCAACGCGCGGGGCACCCTGCGCGGTGGTTTGCTTTCAGGCTTTGCCAGCAAGAGCTGCTTGGCGCAGGGTGCTGATCCTTTGGCGGGGCGCTATGGCTTCGGGGGATATCGCCAGTGTCAGCACCGCGCCCATGCCCGCTTTGGTGGCCTGCAGCGCGCGGTCAAAGGCTGCGGCGAAGGCTTCGGTCGCCTCGACCCGTTCGGCGTGAAAGCCGTAGGCTTGGGCGAGGGCGGTGAAGTCTGGGTTCACCATGGTTGTGCCAAACACACGTGCGGGGAATTGGCGTTCCTGATGGGCGCGGATCGTGCCGTAGATGCCATTGTCTAGGATCAGGATCAAAGGCGCTGCGCCGTGTTGGGCGGCGGTGGCCAGTTCTTGGCAGGTCATCTGAAAATCGCCGTCGCCCGCAAAACACAGCACCATCCGGCTGGGTTCGGCCAAATTGGCCGCAATCGCTGCGGGCACGCCGTAGCCCATGGCCCCCGATTGCGGCGCCAAAAGCCGCATTTTGGGGCCAAAGCACAGATGCCGACTTGGCCAAGCGGCAAAGTTGCCCGCGCCGTTGGTCACGATCACATCTTGTGGCAAGTGTGCCCCCAGATGCGCCATCACCGCCGCCATATCGACGGGCGAGGGTTGCGGCGGGGCGACAAAGGCCGTTTCATACCCTGCGCGGGCGTTGGCGCGCCATGCGGCACACGGGCCTGCAACAGGGGTCAGGGCTGCGGCAAAGGCGTTGGGGTCGGCGTGCAGTGGCAGGGCCGCGATGTAGATCTTGCCCAATTCCTCGATCGAGGGATGCACGTGGATCAGGGTTTGTTGGGGGAGCGGTACAGAAAGCAGGGTATACGCGCCGGTTGTCATCTCATCCATGCGCAGGTTGATGGCCACAATGACATCGGCGGTTTTGATCAGATCGGCGACATGGGGCCACATGCCCACCCCCGCCTCTCCGGCAAAGACGGGTGAGGTGTTGTCGATGGCGTCTTGGCAGCGAAAGGCGGTCAGCACGGGAATATCCGACGCCTCGGCAAAGGCTTGCAGGGCAGATTTGCCCTGCGCCGTCCAGCCTGTGCCGCCGGTCAGGATCAGGGGGCGCTGGGCTTGGGACAGCAGCGTTTGCATATGACGCAGCGCGACAGGATCGGGTTGCGCGGGCGCTATCGGCGGCAGGGGCTGCGACAGGGGGGCTGTGTCAGACAAAGCCGCCAGCATATCTTCGGGCAAAGACACCACCACCGGACCCGGACGGCCCGAGACGGCGGTTTTCCAAGCGCGCGCCAGATGTTCGGGAATGCGGGCGGGGTCGGTGATTTCGACCACATATTTGACCATGCTGCCAAAGACGGCGCGGTAGTCGACTTCTTGAAAGCTTTCGCGCTCGCGGTCGGATTGGGCGATCTGGCCTACGAACAGCAGCATCGGAGTGGAATCTTGCATCGCGGTATGCACGCCGATCATGGCGTTAGAGGCACCCGGGCCACGCGTGACCATGCAAATACCGGGTTGGCCTGTCAGTTTGCCATAAGCGGCGGCCATGAAACTGGCCCCGCCTTCGTTGCGGCACAGGATATAGTCAAACCGCCCCACCGTGTCGTGCATGGCATCCAACACGGCCAGATAGCTTTCGCCCGGCACGCCAAAGGCCTTTTTGGCCCCCAAGGCCACAAGGCTTTCCACCAGAATTTGTCCGCCGTTGCGCATCTATTTCCCCGTTTTGCGCGCTGACCCTGCGGCCTTTGACACGCAGGGTCAGCGGCGTTTGTTTAGCTTACCGGCGTCAGCAGGGGTTGGCCTGCAAAATGCGCCGTCAGATTGTCGCGCATCAGTTGCCCCATGGCGCGGCGCGTCTCAACCGTGCCAGAGGCGTGGTGGGGTTGCAAAAGCACATTCGACAGCGCCAAGAATCGCGGGTTCAGATGGGGTTCGCCTTCGAACACATCCAAAGCGGCCCCGCCGAGCGCACCGGTTTCAAGGGCCTGCAACAACGCCTCTTCATCTATGTTGGACGCGCGCGAGATGTTGACCAGCAACCCTTGCGGCCCCAAAGCCTGCAAGACTTGGGCGCTAACGATGTGGCGGGTTTGGGCATTGGCCAAGGCGGTGACGATGAGCACATCGGACCGTGCGGCCAAGGCCACGGGGTCGGCGATGTAGGTATAGGGCACATCGCGCGGGCTGCGGGCAGAGTAGGCGATGTCCATCTCAAATCCGGCAAGGCGCTTGGCCACTTGCTCGCCAATGCGGCCAAGGCCCAAGATGCCGGCCTTCATCCCCGTCACGCGGCGTTGCAGGGGGAAGCTGCCTTTGGTCCAATCGGCACGGGCAAAGGCGGCGGCGGGCACGATGCCGCGTGCCAGTGCCACAACCATACCTACGGCCAGATCGGCGCAGTCATCGGTCAGCACATCTGGCGTGTTGGTCACAAGAATGCCGCGTGCCTTGCAGGCCGCCATGTCGACCGCGTCATAGCCCACGCCGTAGATGCTGATCACTTCCAGATTGGGGCAGGCGGCGATCACTGCCGCCCCGGCCCCTGCGCCGCCGTTGGTGGCAATGGCGCGGATCTTCGGGCCGATCTCGGTCAGAAAGGCCGCTTTGTCGGACGCCGCATGATAGGCGTGCATCTCAAAGGCGGCCTCTAACGGGGATTGGTCCCATTCGGGATAAGATCCCATTTGCAGCACGTGGGGTTTGGTCATGGGCTATCCTGAAGGTGGCGGCTTTGGTTGCCAACATGACCTTTGAAACCACCCCTGTCGAGGGGGCATGATCCCTTTGATTTAGCGCTTTCACATCTGCTTGTCTGAATATAAACTGGCCGTACACGCAGAAAACAGGTTCCCCATGCAAACCGCCGCCCCTGCCATCATCCGCTTTGACCCCAACGGCCAGCCGCAGGCCTTGCAGCGTGCGGTGGCGTTTTTGAAGGTGCTTGGCCACGAGGGGCGGTTAGAGCTGTTGTGTCATATGATCGACGGCGAGCGCAGCGTGGGGGATTTGACGCAGGCGCTTGGCGCGTCACAGCCTGCGGTGTCACAGCAGTTGATGCGCTTGCGTGCCGAAGGGTTGGTTCGCACCGAGCGGCGCGGCAAAAGCGTGCTTTATTCCATTGCTGCGCCAGAGATTGCCAAGGTCTTGTCAGCCCTGCGCGATGCCTTTTGCAGCGTGGAAGATCCGGCGCAGCATAGCGATTAGGCCTTGTTTGCCGCCGCCTGTGCGCCCAGATCCATCGCCACAATCGCAGCCTTGGTCTGGGTCCACAGGGGCGCAAGTTGGGACAGGATCACGTCGGCCGCAGCGGCTGGATCACCGCCGCGACACTGTTCTTCGGCCTTGGCATACAGCTTTTGCAACGCGGTTGCCCCCACCATGGCACAAACCCCAGCGCCTTCATGGCAAATGGCCATCAGATTGGCTTGGCCATCGGGCGCGCAAGCGGCCAGCAAGCGCGCCTGAAAGGCCGGAAAATCGCCCAGGAAGCGGTTGATCATGCGTGTCATCCCAGCCGCGCCCAATCCTTCGCGCAGATCGTCAATGCGGGCGGGGTTCAGCACAAGCGGGGCAGGCTGCACATGGGCCCCAACCGCTGGCCCGTCGCCCACCAAAGCGGCGGCAAGGTTGCCAAAAGAGATCGGTTTGGTCAGGCATCCATCCATTCCGGCATTCTTGAACCGCTCTAGATCGGCGGGCATCGAATGGGCGGTGACGGCCAAAATCCGGCTGGCCGTGGAAAGACCTTGGGCGCGGATCATCGCGGTTGAGGTGAGCCCGTCCATCACGGGCATGGAAATATCCATCAAGATCGCATCGAAGGCACGGGCGCGCGCCACCTCCATGCCTTGGCGGCCATCGGCGGCCATGGTCACACGGTGGCCCATCTGCTGCAACATTTCTTCCAAGACGATCCGGTTGGTGGCGTTGTCTTCGACGACAAGAATATCCAACGGCTTGCCTGTTTGAACGGGTTCAGGCTTGGGCGCGGCGGTCTGTGCCGAGGTGTCGGCGATGGCCAAGGGCAAGCGCATCCAAAAGCAACTGCCCGCGCCCAATTCACTTTCCACCCCGACCTCACCGCCCATGGCTTGCGCCAGCCTGCGCGCAATGGCCAACCCAAGGCCCGTGCCACCGCCGGTGCGCACCAGCGATTGGTCGAGCATGACAAAGTCTTCAAAAATCCGCTCTTGATCGTCTTCGGCAATGCCGATGCCGGTGTCGATCACGCGCACTTCGACGTCAAGCAAGGCATCTTTGCGGCGTTGCGCTTCTATTTCGACGGTGATCTGGCCGTTTTCGGTGAATTTCAGCGCATTGGTCAGGAAATTTTGCAAAATCTGGCTGATGCGGAAATAGTCGCCGACCAAACGCGGCACTGAACCCAAGGGCTTGACGATCACTTCGGTGCCCTTTTGCGCCGCCACTTGTTGTAAGCCCGTGGCAAGATCTTGGGCCAAGGCTGACATGTCGAATTCTTCATCGGTCAACTGCATCTTGCCCGCTTCGACCTTCGAGATGTCAAGCACATCGTTGGCGTGCCGCAGCAACTGGCGCGCTGACGATTGCGCCAGATCAAGAAAACGCACCTGCTTGTCGTTGACCGCCATGCCAGAGGCGATTTCAAGCGCGGCCATCACACCGTTAAGGGGGGTGCGCATTTCATGGCTCATCACGGCCATAAAGTTGGTCTTTGATTTTTCAGCCGCCATCGCGTCATCGCGCGCTTGCACCAAGGCTGTCTCGACTTGCACGCGGTCGGAAATGTCGCGCAGGAAGGCGATGAAGATCATACCTTCGGCCGTGTTGTGGCTGGCCACGGACAGTTCGATGGGAAATTCGGCCCCGCTTTTGCGCATTGCGGTCAACTGGAACCGGCCAGAATTGGCATCTTGCACCGCCCCGTCCTGCTGCAGACGCGCCATAACCTCGGCATAGGCGCTGCGTGAGGCGGGGGTGATGCAGTCGGCAAGGTTGGCCCCGATCGCATCTTGCGGGTTACAGTCAAAGGTCTGCATCGCCGCCTCGTTGAAATCCAGCACCCGGCCGTTGGCATCGCTGACGATAATGGCATCCAGCGAGGTTCTGACCGTGGCCGCAAAGCGCGACGATAGGCGCAAGGTTTGATCCGCCATGCGCATGGCCTGCCGGTTCAGCCAAAGCACCAGCGACGACAAAAACGCCAAGGCCGCAATCACAATCGCCCCTGCCCAAGCCGCCCGCTGCACCAAAGCGGTAAAGGCTTCTCGCCGTTCGTCCGCCATAGCGGAATAGCGAGTGATGAGCTTGATGATCAAAACCCGCAACTTGCCGCGCAACTCGGTGGCGTCCGCGGCGATGCGAGGAAGAGCGGCGCGCAGTTCGGCGTCGGACGAATCAAGAAGCGGGGTCGTTTCGTCTAGGTATTTTTCCAAGTTCGTTGTGATCGCTGTCACAACATCGGGCCTGTCCAGCGCCACAAACATCTTGCCTTGCAAGACAGACTGAAACCGGCTGTAGAGCAGATCAAAACGCTTGCGCAGTTCGGTCAAGGGCGCGTTGGGTTGCAGCGAGATGACTTCGGCTTCCGCCTCGAACCGGACAAGGTCCAGTTCGATCTGGGTGACGTTGAAATGAACGTTATCAATCGCCTCTTGGCGATAGGTCACCATCTCGGCCTCAAGCCGCAACCATAAGACCGCCACCACGCCGATCGCGACGGCAGCTAAGACGATGATGGCAGGCTTTAAACCCTTGAGAACAACGTCCCAAAAAGACAGGTTCGTGGCCACACGGTCGGATATTATTTTGTGCTTAGTTGGCAAATTCTATCCGCGCGATCTGCCAGATGGAATGGGCATAGACTTCCTCGTTGCGATACTCAGCATTGTCGTCAAAGGGATAGATCAACCAAAGCGGTCCCTTTTCGCGCACCGACATGGTTTTGCCGTCCATCAGATAGGCCAGCATCGGACCGTCCTCCTTGGCGTCTGTGGTGGGCATCGTGTTGGCGTAATCATCCAAGGCGGTGATTGTCACATTTGTTCCGTAAGCTCCGACAGCTGCAATCAAATCTTTCAAAAGAACGCCCTGAAAGGTCGATTTGCCCTCAGTCCACGTGGTAGATGTTGTGAAACTGTGCTGCGGCAAGGCTTTGAGCTGATCTAAATCCAAAACCAACCCGTCGGGTGTGTTTGAGGCCGTTATCGCCCCCTTGATCGTGACGATCGCTTCGCCTTTGGGGGGGGCGAAGGTGTCAGCATGGGCCAGCGATGACAAAAGGGGCAGGGCACACCACAAAAACAGTCGAATAAATTTAAAAAAGGGACGCATTGGAAAGATCCACCACGGTTTATGACGACCGTGTTCTAGCACAATCCTTTGGGAGCGTCGCGTACCGCAAAGGGGTATTGCCCTATGTCTTAGGGTAGGTTTATTACCCTAACGTGTAGATCAATACAGCCCTGCCTCTTTGGCGATCATCGCCGCATGGGTGCGGTTCTTGGCAGAGATCTTGCGATACAAGGTTTTGATATGCAGCTTGACGGTCACTTCTTGCAGATCAAGCTCGCGGGCGATTTCTTTGTTTGCCAAACCCCGGCACAGGCGTTTGAGCACATCCAACTCGCGCGGGGTCAGTTGTGCGCCGGCGACGGTGATCGGCTGTGTGTCACGTTCAGTCATCATGCTGATCGGGGCATAGACCTCGCCGGCGGCCATAAAGCGCACGGCGGCCAACAACGACCGCGTGGACATCGACTTGGGCAGAAAGCCTGCGGCACCTTCGGCCAAGGCCTGTTCGGCGATCGACCGGGGGGCGGTGCCAGAAATGATGGCAACCGGCTTGGTGCCCTGCTGTTTTTTCATAATGGCCAGCCCCGCCAAACCGTTCATGCCGGGCATCGTATAGTCTAACAGCACCAAGTCGAACGCACCCTGACTGCGCACCAAATCCAGAGCAGAGGGGAAATCGCGCGCAACCTCTACCGTCAGGCCGTCTTCCTGCCTGAGAAAGGCGGCGATGGTGTCACGCACCAATTCCTGATCGTCTGCTAACAAGATTCTCATGAAGTCCTCAATCTGCTAACCGTTCTGCGGCAATAGACACCAACTATACGTAGGGTATCTTGCTTGACCATGGCAATTGACAATGGCCCGAGCGCCGCAAGGATAGGTTTGTTACAACTAATCGCTGGAACGACGAACTAATTATTTGTCCGGCGCTTTCGGGGCAAGAAGTGCTCTTTTTTGATCCGTGTACAGAAAAAAAAGAGCACCTTGCTGGTGCAGCTTCGTCTGACGCCCCGCCGCAGCACTTGCACGCCGCCACGGCCTGCCATCGCCCCCTCAAGACCTATCGAAAAAGGCATCTGCATTTGCGACGCATTTATCGTACCTTGTCCTTGTTGGGCAAACTTCTGTCAGTTTGCCTGTTTGATCGTTAAGGTGCGCGCGTGTCCGATCTGCATAGCCTATCAGAAAGTCACGCCCGTCACCCCCTTTGGGTTGGCTTAATACTTAATAGTTACTCTAAGGGGTATTTTCCAGAATGTCTAGGATAAGGTTTCAGATGGTCGCCGTCCGCACGGCGGTTCTCTTTCCGCCCCATGAGCGCTTGCAGCTCGGCTCTGTGGCCCGCACTCTGCCGCCAGACTGACAGCCCACCGTGCCCCTGTAGGAGACGTGATGCATTACACCCGTGTCAGCCTTTACGCGATGATGTTGGCGGCGACAGGCATTCCCTTGTACATCCACCTGCCCCAGTTTGCCGCGATCAATCTTGGGATGGGGTTGGGCACAATTGGCGTGATTTTGCTGGCGATCCGGTTGGTGGATATGGTGCAAGACCCGCTGATGGGCTGGGCGATTGACCGCTGGCCCAAGGCGCAGGCGGCTTTTGCGATGGTTGCAGCGGCGGGGTTGGCGGTGGGGTATCCTGTCTTGTTCGCCTTAACCCCCGGCCCGTATGTGACGGCGAAGCTGGTGGCGGTTTTGGTGGGCATCTTTGCAGCCTACAGTTTGGGGTCGATCCTGCTTTACGGCCGCAGTGCCACCTTGGCCCTAAAGCCAGAGCCTGACGCCCTGATGACGTTGGCCGCCTACCGCGAAGGCGGGATGTTGGTGGGCGTTGTGTTTGCCGCCAGTGCGCCGGCGATTTTGGTTGGATTGGGGGCCGGAGCGCAGGCCTATGGGGCCTTCGGGCTTTGCCTTGGTGGTTTGGCCCTGCTGAGCGCGGTTGTGACGCGCCCGCTTTGGCGCAGACCTGCGGTTCTGGGCGGGGCCTTGTCTTTGGCGGGGTTGGGCCAAGCTGGGGCCTTGCGGCTTTTGGCTTTGGCTTTGGTCAACAGCCTGCCGGTTGCGCTGACCTCGACGCTATTCTTATTCTTTGTCGACGACCGCCTGCGCCTGCCGGGCCAAGCCGGGCTTTTGCTGACGGTGTTCTTTATCAGTGCGGGGGTAAGCGTGCCCGTCTGGCTGGCCCTGCGGCGGCGGATCGGTGCGAAGGCGACGTTGTTGGTCGCGATGCCGTTGGCGATTGTTTGCTTTGCGGGCACGGCCTTTTTGGGGCAGGGCGATCTTTGGGCCTTTGGCATCATTTGCGCTGCCTCGGGGGCGGCCCTTGGGGCGGATACGGTCTTACTGCCCGCGATGTTTTCGGTAGCCTTGACGCGGGCGGGGTTGCAAGCCTCTTTGGCTTTCGGCATCTGGGCCTTTGCGGGAAAGCTGGGCTTGGCGCTGGCCGCCTTTGCGGTGATGCCCGTGCTGGAGTGGAACGGGTTTGTCCCCGGACAGGCCAACAGCGCTCACGCGCTGAACACGCTGACCTTGGCCTATGCGGTTGTGCCTTGTGTGCTGAAACTGGCGTCCATGGCCATGGTGTTGCGGCTGAAAGACGCGGACGGTTAGGCGCTTACCAGTCAATCTCGCGGTCGCCGCCCACAAACTGCGCGCTTTTTTCGGTGTATTGGAACAATTCAACCAAACTGCCCGAGGGATCTTTCAGCCAAGCCTGCCACGTGTCATCGCAGCCATATTTCGGCTCTGTCACCTCGATGCCCTTGGCGCGCAATTCAGCCACGCAGGCGGGCAGGTCGACGACCTCTAGGCACAGGTGGTTGACCTGACCGGATCGGGCAATGGGGGCGTCGTCATGCAAGAAAACCTCGATAAAAGTGCCCGCGCCGCAGGACAGATACAGCCCGACCCATGCGCTGTTCTTCAGGAAGTTAAAGCATTTTGTCAGCCCCAAGCCGCCGACATAAAAGGCCTCAGCCTGTGCCAAATCGTGGCTAAACACGCAAACATGCGCCAATTGCCGTGTGATCATTTGTTGCCCCCCAAGTGCTGCCAAGACCCCAGCCTAGCGCCGCCCCAAACAGAAGGCTACACAAAGTCGCTAATCTGCAATCTGGGGCCGTAAGGTCTGATCCGCTGCCTGACCGCTGCAGGTATTCATCCAGCAGCGACAGTGGCCATGGCCGAAAATCGCGCCATATCCATCTGCACCATACCCGCAGATGTCACAGGACCCCCGATGCCCAAGATGCGCAAGAAATCCGATCTGCCGACCAAGATCTGCGCCGTCTGCGGCTTGCCGTTCACATGGCGCAAGAAATGGGAACGCGATTGGGACCATGTCACCCACTGCTCTGACCGCTGCCGCAGTGCAGGCAAGGGCAAGGCCCAAAAGGTCAGCCCATGACCCGCCACCTGCGATTTGTCTTTGGCGATCAGCTGACCCGCACGCTGTCAGCCCTGCGCGATATTGACCCTGCGCAAGATATCGTCGTGATGATCGAGGCGGCTGGCGAGGCGCTGAACGTGCCGCACCACAAGCAGAAAATTGCCTTTGTCCTATCGGCCATGCGCCACTTTGCAGCCGACCTGCGGGCCGAGGGGCTGCGCGTGGACTATGTGCAAATGGATGCCCACGGCAACCAGCAAGACCTTGGCCGCGAACTGGCAAAGGCGGTGCAACGGCATGCTCCGGCGGCGGTTATCGTCACGGAACCCAGCGAATGGCGGGCGATGCAGCTGATGCAAGCGTGGTCCTTGGGCGCGCCCCTAGAGGTGCGCGAAGATCACCGCTTCTTTTGCAGCCGTGCCGACTTTGCCGCTTTGACCAAAGCCAAGAAAACCGGCCGGATGGGGTTCTTTTACCGCGAGATGCGCCGCCGTACCGGTCTTTTGATGTGCGCGGATGGGCCAGAGGGCGGGCAATGGAACTTTGACCCCGACAACCGCAAGGCCCTGCCCCAAGGCCAGCGCCCCCCTGCGCGCACCCGCTTTGCCCCCGATGCCATCACAACCGAGGTTTTGGCCCTTGTCGCCGCCCGCTTTGCCAACCATTTCGGCGATCTGACGCCGTTTGGCTGGGCCGTCACCCGCGCCGATGCCCTGTTGGCCCTTGACCATTTTGTTACCGACTGCCTGCCAAACTTTGGCACCTATCAAGACGCGATGAAGACGGGCGAGGATTTTTTGTATCACAGCCTGATTTCGCCCTATCTCAACCTTGGCCTTCTGACCGCCCGCGAGGTGTGCGCGCGCGCTGAAACCGCCTATCATTCCGGCCAAGCCCCCATCAACGCGGTCTTACCCGTCCAATACAGCGCCGGAAGATCGCGCGTGGCGTTCAGATGATTGGTTTCGCCATAAAAGGGTTGCCAATATATGCCGCGCACGAATTCGCGCCATCCCAGGATTTGGCGAATGAACCCTTCGACC
>CANFSY010000047.1 GCA_947449875.1 Paracoccaceae bacterium | reverse complement strand
GGGGACTTTCAGGTTGAACAGGGTCTGCAAGAAGCGACCGGCCTTCAGGTGCTTCAACAGGTAGTTATAGGGGACTTTGATGGCGACGGGCTCTTGCCCATCCCCATAAACGATTCCGGGTACGTATCCCTCGCGACGAGCTTGGCGGGCGGCCCCCTTGCCTGTCCCCGTACGTACCTCGACGTTCAGATCGTTGATCTGGCGTGCCATAGGTGTTCTCCATTATAAGTCCGCCATCCTCCAAGGGTGCATGGCGCGACTGGGGGGCTATAGCGGGGAAAATCCGCAAGGGGAAGGCACACAAGCCGCAATCTTGCGGTTTTTTGCCGCAAACCCGCCCCTTTCTTCCTGCCTTTCACCCCACCCGTTCCACCCAAGCCGGTTGGCGGCACGCCAGAGGCGAGATAAAAACAGCGCGCGGCACGCGCTCGTTTGGATCAAGGCCAGCCATAGGTGCCACGCTTGCTTGAGTTTCCCGCCCCCTTTGCGTAAACAGGGGACAGGATTAAGGGGACATTCATGCGCATTCACAGCGATCTGGCTGACACCATCGGCAACACACCGCTTCTTAAGCTCAAACGCGCCTCGGAGCTGACGGGCTGCACGATCTTGGGCAAATGCGAGTTTTTGAACCCCGGCCAGTCGGTCAAGGACCGTGCGGCCTTGTATATCATCAAGGATGCTGTGGCCAAACGGCTCCTCAAACCCGGTGGGACGATTGTCGAGGGGACAGCGGGCAATACCGGCATCGGTTTGGCTTTGGTGGGGGCCTCGATGGGTTTTCGCACCGTGATTGTCATTCCCGAAACCCAGTCGCAAGAAAAGAAAGACATGATCCGTCTGGCCGGTGCCGAATTGGTGCAGGTGCCGGCGGTGCCCTATAAGAACCCCAACAACTACGTCCGCTACTCTGGCCGCTTGGCCGAGGCTTTGGCGCGCACCGAACCCAACGGGGCGATCTGGGCCAACCAGTTCGACAATCTGGCCAACCGCACCGCCCATATCGAAACGACCGGCCCCGAGATTTGGGAGCAGACCGGCGGCAAGGTCGATGGGTTCATCTGTGCCGTCGGGTCGGGTGGTACTTTGGCGGGGGTCGGCATGGCCTTGCAGCACAAAGGTGTCAAAATCGGTCTGGCTGATCCCGAAGGCGCGGCGCTGCATGCCTATTATTCGACCGGCAAGTTCGAAAGCCCCGGCTCGTCCATCACCGAAGGCATCGGCCAAGGCCGCATCACCGCCAATCTGGAAGGCTTTACCCCCGATTTCAGCTACCGCATCCCCGATGCCGAGGCTTTGCCCTTGGTCTTCGAGATGCTAGAGGACGAGGGCATTTGCTTGGGCGGCTCGTCAGGCATCAACATCGCAGGCGCAATGCGGATGGCCCGTGAGATGGGGCCGGGCAAAACCATCGTCACCATCCTGTGCGACTATGGCAACCGCTACCAATCCAAATTGTACAACCCGACCTTCCTGAAAGAAAAAGGCCTGCCCGTGCCCGCATGGCTGGACCGTGCCCCCTCCAACATCCCGACGGTGTTCGAGGACGCATGACAAAAGCAGGCCAAAGGGTCTGCACGGTCTTGCGCCTTTTGGGGGCGGTGGCCCTTGGGCTGGGTTTGGCTTGGGCGCAGCCAATGGCTGCGCAAACTGCGGGCGGGGCGGCACCACCGCCCAAAGCCACGGTTCAGGCGCAGTCTGATGCCCCCGTCTCGGGCGGATTTGCGCCGCAGGGCGGGGCCAAGCCCAAGGTCGCGGTCAGCGGCGGGGCGAGCAGCGGCGCTTTGGATTATCAGGGCTGGGCGCGCATGGCCGCGCGGGCCGAAACGGCGCTGGCCAATGCCGCGATCCCCGATGCGGGGTTAGAGACGATCCGGCTGGAATTGACCCGCTGGCGCGCGCAGTTGCTGGATGCGCAAAGCGCCAATTCCACCCGCATTGCCACGCTGAAAGACCAGATTGCCGCCTTGGGCGAAGTGCCCGCCGAAGCGGCCAGCGAAGACCCCGAAATCGCCAACCGCCGCGCCGAACTGGCCGCCCAGATGACCCGCTTGCAAGCCCCGGGCTTGGCCGCTGACGAGGCTTACCGCCGTGCCGATGGCCTGATCCGCGAGATTGACCGCGTGTTGCGCGAAAGGCAGGCTGATGCGCTGCTCAAGCTTTGGCCCAACCCGCTGTACCCCGGCAACTGGCGCGATGCCGCAACGGCGCTAAGTGCCACAGCCACAACCCTTTGGGCAGAGGTGGCGCAAAAGGTTGCCGATCCGCGCGCGCGGGCCAAGCTGGCCGATACGTTGCCGTTGATCTTGCCCTTGCTGGCCTTTGCCATCGGGGCGCTGTGGCGCGGGCGTCTTTGGGCCGGGCGGCTGGTGGGGCGCCTGCGCGCGCCGGCGACGGCACGCGGCCAGCGGCTTTTGGGCTTTGTCTTGTCGCTGGGACAGATTGTCGTGCCGGTGCTTGCCTGCGCCGCCTTGGGCGAGGCGCTGCGCCTCAGCGCCCTGCTGGGCCCTGTGGGCCTGCGGATCGCAGATGCGCTGACACCGATGAGCACGGCGCTGTTTGCCGCCGCTTGGCTTGGCGCGCGGGTCTTTCCGGCAAACGTCTACCGTGGCCTGATGCTGGACTTACCCGCCGACCGGCGGGCCTTGGGGCGCGATTTGACCACGGCCTTTGGCGCTTTGATGGCGCTGGACCTGCTGCGCCGCGTCGCCATGGCCGAGGTCGAGATGACCGATGCCGCCCTGTCGGTGCTCAGCCTGCCCGCCATTCTGGCGGGCGGGTATATTCTGGTGCGCTTGGGCCGATTGATGCGCCAAGTGCGGGCACAGGCCACGGATCAAGGCCCCATCCCCTTTGGTACCCGCGTGCTTGACCTGACGGCGCGCGGTGTGATGGTCTTTGGCACGCTGGGGCCGATATTGGCGGCGCTGGGCTATATCTCTGCCGGATCGCAACTGGTCTTTCCCGCCGCGCTGACGCTGGCGTTGATGGCGCTGCTGTATCTGATTCAGGTGTTGATCAGCGAAGTTTACGGCCTGTTGATGCGCACCGACGAAGAGCAAGACACGCTGGTGCCCGTGCTGATCAGCTTTGCGCTGGCCTTGGCCATGCTGCCTGCCGTCGCGCTGATCTGGGGCGCGCGCGTCTCTGATCTGACAGAGGTGTGGACCCGCTTTACCGAAGGCTACCAGTTGGGCGGCACGCGCATTTCGCCCACCGATTTTCTGCTGTTCGCGGTGATTTTCGGCATCGGATTGTCTTTGACACGGCTGCTGCAGGGGGCGTTGAAATCGTCGATCCTGCCGCGCACCTCGTTGGATCAGGGTGGGCAGAACGCGGTGGTTTCGGTTCTGGGCTATGTGGGCATCTTTGTTGCAGCCCTTGTGGCCATCAATTCCAGCGGGATCGACCTGTCGGGGATTGCGATTGTGGCGGGGGCGCTGTCGGTCGGGATCGGCTTTGGTTTGCAGACGGTCGTGTCGAACTTTGTGTCGGGGATTATCTTGCTGATCGAACGCCCGATCAGCGAGGGCGACTGGATCGAAGTGGGGCCGGTGCAGGGGATTGTCACGTCAATCTCGGTGCGCTCGACCCGTATTCAGACCTTTGACCGCTCGGATGTGATCGTGCCCAATTCCGACCTGATTTCCGGTCGGGTGACCAATTGGACACGGTTTTCGCTGACGGGCCGCGTGATCGTGGCGGTGGGCGTGCCCTATACCGAAGACAGCCGCCGCGTGGCGCAGATCTTGCGCCAGATCGGCGAGGCGCAGCCGATGGTGCTGCTGTCGCCCCCGCCCTTGGTGGCCTTCATGGGCTTTCAGGCTGAAATGATGCAGTTCGAACTGCGCGTGATCCTGCGCGATGTGAATTTTCAGGTCGAAGTGCGCAGCGAAATCAACCACCAGATCGCCGCCCGCTTCAGGGCCGAGGGCATCCCCTTCACCTCTGCCCACCGTGACCATTTGCAACGCCTTGCCGATGAAAAAGCCGCCGAGGCCGAAGCCGCCGCCGCCGAGGCCGCCAACATCGCCGCCGTTCAGGCGATTTTGACCACCCGTTTCCCGCCAGAAAGCCCCAAATGACCGATCTTTTGTTTCGCGATGACGCCTATCTGACCCAAGCCGACGCGACCGTGCTGGCCCATACGCCCGAAGGCGGCATCGTCGTTTCGGCCTCGGTGTTTTACCCCACGGGGGGCGGGCAACCCGGTGACAACGGCTGGATTGACTGGGAAGGTGGGCGCTTGCCCATTGCCACGGCGGTTAAGGTCGACGGCGGTGTGGCGCTGGTGCCCGCCGAAGCCCGCGCCATGCCCCCCGTCGGCGCCCCCCTGCGCCAGCATCTGGATTGGGAGCGCCGCTTTGGCCATATGCGCATCCATACAGCACTGCACCTTTTGTCGGTCGTCATCCCGCTTCCCGTCACCGGCGGGCAGATCGGAACCGATCGCGGCAGGCTTGATTTTGCCATGCCCGAAGTGCCGCCCGACGCCCATCTGTGGGAAGAGGCGATCAACCGCCTGATCGACCGCGACCTGCCCGTGACCCAAGACTGGATCACCGACGACGACTTGGCCGCCAACCCCGCCTTAATCAAAACCCTGTCCGTGCGCCCGCCGTCAGGGCAGGGCAGGGTGCGGCTGATCCGTATCGGGCAGGGAGAGGGGCAGATCGACCTGCAACCGTGCGGCGGCACCCATGTCGCGCGCACCAGCGAGATCGGGCGCGTTACCATCGGTCGGATCGAAAACAAGGGCCGCCAGAACCGGCGGGTGAACCTGCACTTGGGCGATTAGATCAGCCGGAACTGGGTGCAACTTGCAACCATTGGGGCTGCGCGGGGCAAATTGTGGCATTGTGACCGCGCACTGCGGCGCGGTCGTGATCGGATCGTTTCGTCAAACCGTCCCGCTTGGTAATCTCGCCGCTTACTCCGTCAGCGCCTCGAACAGGCGGGCCACGGCTTCGGCACCGGGGTCGATATGGCCTTGCAGATTTTCGGCGTTCACATAAGCCGCCCGCCCTGCCTTGGCGCGTTTGAGGGTGGCGGTGTGGTTGGCCCCCGCGCGGGCGGCATCGCGCGCGGCGGGTAGGCCGTGGTCCAAAGCCTCAAGCGCGGGTTGCAGGGCGTCGATCATCGTGCGGTCGCCCAAACGCGCCCCGCCGATTTGCTGCATCCGCTCTAGCCCCGCGCCCAAAGCGTCGCGCATGGTTAGGCCGCTGGACGCCGCATCCCCTGCGGCGGCAAAGAAGATCGCCAGCAGTACGCCCGACGATCCGCCCATGGTTTGGCTCAGTTCTTGGCCGATGGCGCGGTAAAGTTGGGTGTGGTCGGCCAAGGGCAAGCGGTCCATCGCGCCCAGCAAAGCGCGCGCTGCGCCTGCAAGGGTTGATCCGGTGTCGCCGTCGCCGGATTTGGCATCAAGCGCGTTCAGGTCATGCTCCATCCGCATCATGATCTCGCAGCAGCGGGTCAGGAAGGCGCGGGTGGCTGCGTGGGCCGAGGGGATGGGCCGGATCGGCGTTAACCCATCAGGCAGGGCCAGCACCTTGGGCGCGCCCATGGCATGGCATCCGGGCCAAGCGGCCAGCGGGGTGGGGGCGATCAAAGCCGCCTCGTCCGCCGCTGTCACCGGATAGACCGACACCGACACGCCGCGCATGTCCAGCGAGGTCATCATCGCCGCAGGCCCCACGACCCATTTGATCTGGGGGCCAAGCTTGGACTTGGCCAGTTCGTAAGCCAGCACCGACATTTCCAGCACCGAGGTGCCGCCAAGATTGTTCAACAGCGCCACATGGGGGCGGTCATCCATTGTGGCGGCCAGTTTGTCGACCATGGCGGCCATGGCCTGTTGCGCGCTGGTAAAACCCACCTGTTCCACCCCCGGCTCGCCGTGAATGCCAAGGCCCAGTTCCGCCATGCCCGCAGGGATGCGGTTTTCCTTGGCGGATCCGGGCACGGTGCAAGTATCCAGCGACATGCCGATGGATTTGGTGCCCGCAATCACCCGTTCGGCCGCTTGGGTCACTGCGGCCAGATCGGCCCCGCTTTCGGCCAGATGGCCCGCGATCTTGTGCACAAACAACGTGCCCGCCACGCCGCGCGCTTGGGGCAGATCGGGCAAGGCGATGTCGTCATCCACCACCACCATGCTGACCTTGCGCCCGAAAGCCCGCGCGCGTTCGGCAGCAAGGCCAAAGTTCAAACGATCGCCGGTGTAGTTCTTGACGATCAGCAAACAGCCCGCTGGCCCCGTCACCGCCAAAATCCCCGCCAAAACCGCATCGACCGAGGGTGAGGCGAAGACATCGCCGCACACCGCCGCTGTCAGCATGCCTGCTCCCACAAACCCCGCATGGGCCGGCTCATGCCCCGATCCGCCGCCCGACACCAAAGCCACCCGCGACTTGTCCCAGTCAGAGCGCACCACGACGCGGATATGCGGATAGCCATCCAACCGCGCCAGCCGCCCGCCCGAGGCCATGATCAGCCCGTCAATCGCCTCGGTGACGATATTCTCACGCGTGTTCATGAATTGGGTCATCATATCCTCTTTCAAGCAATGCGGGTGCCTTCGGCGTCAAAGTAGAAGGGCCGGTGGGGGGTGATTTGAACGATGTCATCGCGCTTAAGGTCAGTATGGGCGCTGGTGACGGTGATCAGGTCGTGGGACTTAAAGGTCAGATGCAGGCGGGTTTGGTCGCCCAGATGTTCAACCCGCTTGACCACGGCGTCTTGGCCCGCGCCCTGACGGATTTGCTCGGGGCGCAGGCCGATGTGGGTGGCTTTGGCAGGCGCTGGCCCGAACAGATCTGCGGGCAGAACGTTGATGCGTGGCTGGCCCAAGCGGCTGGCGGCATGCAGGCTGACGGGGTTTTCGTAAATCTCGCGCGGGGGGCCGAATTGGATCAGGCGGCCTTGATCCAGCACGCCGACATGGGTCGCCATGGTCATCGCTTCGATCTGGTCATGGGTGACGTACAGAAAGGTCGCGCCCAGATTGGCCTGAATGTTCTTTAACTCTACCCGCAGATCGGCGCGCAGCTTGGCATCCAATGAACTCAGCGGTTCATCCATCAGATAAACCGCCGGATTGCGCACCAAGGCGCGGCCAATCGATACGCGCTGCATCTCTCCGCCCGAAAGCGCCGTGGCTTTGTTGTCAAGCTTGTGGGAAATTTGCAAAATCTCGGCCACTTCGCCGACTTTGCGAGCGATTTCGGCGGGTTTTGTGCGCAAGAGCGGCGATTTGAGCGGGAATTCCATATTTTCGCGCACGGTCAGGTGGGGGTAAAGCGAGTATTGCTGAAACACCATCGCCACATTGCGCTGCGCGGGGGTCAGGCCCTGCATAGAGGTGCCGCCGATCAACACCGCGCCCTGATCGGGCCTGTCCAGCCCCGATACCATGCGCAGCAAGGTTGTCTTGCCGGCACCTGTGGGGCCCAAAAGCACCACAAAGGCCCCGTCAGGCACGGTCAGGCCAACATCGACCAGCGCCTTGGTCGCGCCGAAAGACTTGGAAACAGTGCGTAAAGTAACCTCAGCCATGGGCCAGCACCCTTTGATTGGCGACCGATAAAAGCGCGCGGCCTTGGGGGTCAAACAGGGTGATCGCGCGGGGATCAAGCCGCAGGCCGGTTTGATCGCCAAGGGTCACACCGGTGTTGGAAGAGATGCGCGCTTTCATCGGGCCATAGGCCGTGTCCAGCGTGACAATCTGCGTGGTGCCCAGATACTCTGCCGCCAGAATGCGCCCGCGCAGGGGGGCCGTGTCATCCAGATGCACGTTTTCGGGCCGCACGCCCAAGATCAGCGCGCCTGTGGCGGGTTGAACGGTTTGGGGGATAGCGACGCTATGGCCCGACAGCGCCACCTCTGTGGCCCCCGCTGCAACAGAGCCGTCAAAGCGCAGAAAGTTCATGGGCGGCGAGCCGATGAAATTCGCCACAAAGGTTGTGGCGGGCCAATCATAGATATCTTGCGGGCGGCCGAATTGTTCGACCACGCCGTGGTTCATCACCACGATCTTGTCGCCCATCTGCATGGCTTCTAACTGGTCATGCGTGACATAAACCGTGGTCGCCCCCATGCGGTCGTGCAAGGCGCGCAGTTCTTCGGCCATATGCTCGCGAAACTCGGCATCCAGCGCGCCCAAAGGTTCGTCCATCAAAAAGCAGGCCGGATTGCGCACAATCGCGCGGCCAAGCGCCACCCGCTGGCGGTCGCCGCCCGATAGGCCACCCACGGGGCGATCCAAAAGCGCGGTGATGCCCAAAATCTGCGCCACCTCTTCGACCTTGGCTTTGACCTGCGCTTTGGGCATGCCTTGGCTGACCAGCGGATAGGATATGTTTTTGCGCACGTTCATATGCGGGTAAAGCGCGAACATCTGGAACACAAAGGCAATGTCGCGCTGCGAGGCGGGCTTTTGGCTGACCTCTTGCCCGTTGATGAAAATCTCGCCCGAAGTGGGCAGTTCCAGCCCCGCAATCATGCGCAAGGTGGTGGTTTTCCCGCAGCCCGAGGGGCCAAGCAGCATAAAGAACTCGCCGTCTTCAATCGTGAAGCTGGACGATTGCACAGCGGTGAAGCTGCCAAATTCCTTGCGGATGTTTTTGATGACGATCTGGGCCACCGCTTACTCCGGAAAATGGCTGGTGATGATGAACATAACGGTGCCCACCAAGGTGACAGGGAAAGACCATGTGAAGAGCACAAGCGCAAAGGGCTGCATCAGCATGACCACGCCAAGGGCGATCAGGATGGTGGCCAACATCTCCCACGGGCCACGGCGCAGGCGCAAAAGACCGGACAGAAAGCTCATTTGCGCACCGCCCCGAATGTGATGCCGCGCAGCAGGTGCTTTCGCAGCAGAATGGTAAAGACCATGATCGGCACCAAGAACAATGTGGCCCCCGCAGCCACCGCAGGCCAATCTTTGCCGCCGGTGCCGATGATGGTGGGAATAAACGGCGGCGCGGTTTGGGCATCGCCTGATGTCAATAGCACGGCAAAGGCGTATTCGTTCCACGCAAAGATCAAACAAAAAATGGCGGTAGAGGCGATGCCTGTCGCGGCTTGGGGCAGAACCACTTTGTAAAAGGCTTGAAAGCGGGTGTAGCCGTCAATCAACGCCGCTTCTTCATATTCAATCGGAATCTCGTCGATAAAGCCTTTCAGCAGCCAGACCGACAGCGACAGGTTGACCGCCGTATACAGCAAGATCATGCCCAGATGCGTGTCGTTCAGGCCCAGTTGGCGATACATCAGAAAGATCGGGATGGCGACAGCAATAGGCGGCATCATGCGGGTGGACAGGATGAAGAACAACAAATCATCCTTCAGCGGCACCTTGAACCGGCTGAACGCATAGGCGGCAATCGTGCCCAAGAACACCGACAGAAAGGTGGACCCAAAGCCGATGATGACCGAGTTCAAGAACCGCTCACCGTAGCGGCTTGGCCCCGTGATCACCATATCATACTGGCGCACAATGGCGTCATACCATGTGGTGGGGGGCCCAAGGGCGGCCAGATCCTCGGGCGTCACGCGACTGCGCGAGGTGAACAGGTTCACATACCCCTCAAGCGAGGGGGAGAAGAACACCTTCGGCGGATAGGCGATGGAATCGGGCGGGGTTTTAAAGCCCGTGGCGATGATCCAGACCAAGGGCAAAAGCGTGACGATGGCGTAGGTTACAACCAAAATACCCGCGATCCACTTTTGCCGGCGCGAGGGGTCGGTGATGGAAAAGCTCATCTGTCTTTCACCTTATTCAGCGCCTTGACGTAGATCGAGGCCAGCCCGAAGACAGTGACAAACAAGATCACCGCATAGGCCGAGGCATAGCCCGTGCGCCATTTTTCAAACGCCTCGCGTTTGAGATCAATCGACACCAGCTGCGTGGTCGCCCCCGGCCCGCCGCCTGTCAGCTGCACCACAAGGTCGAACATCTTGAAATTCTCGATACCGCGAAACAGCACGGCCAGCATCAAGAAGGGCAGCACCATGGGAATGGTGATCGTCCAGAACTGCCGCCATTTTGACGCACGGTCGCATTCGGCGGCTTCATAAATTGACGGCGGAATAGACCGCAGTCCCGCAAGGCAGATCAGCATCACAAAGGGCGTCCACATCCATGTGTCAACGATCACGATCGCCCAAGGCGCCAAACCCACCTCGCCGATCATCGAAAAGCTGGACGGGTCAGCGCCGGTGAAAAAGGCGATCACATAGTTGAACAAGCCGATTTGCGGTTGGTACAGAAAGGTCCAAAAGTTGCCCACCACGGCGGGTGACAGCATCATGGGCAGCACGATCAAGGTGGTCCACAGATCGTTGCCGCGGAATTTCTTGTTGATCAGATAGGCCAGTGCAAAGCCGATCACCACCTGCAACACGATTGTCCAGATCAGGAAATGGGCGGTGGCCTGCAACGACAGCCATGTGTCGGCATCGGTCAGGATCTTGCGGTAATTCTCGATGCCCACAAACTTGACCGGATTGTTCGGCCGGTTGGTGCGAAAATCGGTCAAAGACAGGCGGATCGTCCAGATCAGCGGAAAGATATTGACCGCCAGCAGCAGAAAAATCGTGGGCGCCACAAAGACCCAAGCGATGGCCCGATCAGACAGGCCCCTGATGCGATGGGCCAAGGCGGGGGGCGTGGCCGCCGCTATGCGATGCGCCATGGGGTCAGACATGTTGGCTTCCTGAATAGACCGAGGGCCGGGATATGATGCGCGAGACCCGTTTGGCCCTCAAGGGCCTCGCGCAGGGTTGCCCGCCATGGGAGACAGCGGGCAATCTGGTTTTAGTACTTGCCTTCTTCTTCAAAGGTCGCGTGCCAATCGGCGGCCAGACCATCCAGCGCTTCTTTGGCGGTGCCGTTGCCAGCCACGACATAATCATGGAACCACTTTTGCGACGATTGCATCAGGGTTGCATAGGACGGCTCAGCCCAGAAATCCTTCACAATCGCCATCGAGTCCAAGAAGGTTTGCGCATAGGGCTGGCTGGTGGCAAAGCCCGGGTCTTCGACCACGGCTTTCAGCGCCGAATACCCACCCAGTTTCCACCACTTGGCCTGAACCTCGGGCTGGGCGAACCATTTGATATAGGTCAGGGCTGCGTCTTGCTTGTCAGACGCTGCGACAACCGAAATCCCCTGCCCGCCCAATTGCGCGAACTGGTCGCCATCGGGGCCGGCGGGGTTGGGGAAATAGCCGGTTTTGTCGCCGCCCACATTCGGGTCGGTGTTAAAGCCCGGCCATGTGAAAGCAAAGTTCATCTGCATGGCCACTTGGCCCGATTTGAACGCATCCACACCTTCGCCCATATAGGCGTTCGACATGCCCGGAGGCGAGCAGCAATCATACAGCGACTTGTAGAACTCTAGCCCAGCGACCGCCTTGTCAGAGTTGACAAAGCCTTCCATGTCATAGGGCTTATCGGGGTTGTCGTATTTGAAGCCAAAGGAATACAGCACATCCATGGCACCCATGGTGATGCCTTCAGACCCACGCTCGGTGTAGATATAAGCGCCGTAGACTTTCTTGCCGTCTTCTTCGCGGCCTTGGAAGAATTCCGCGATGTCTTTAAGCTCGGCAAAGGTCTTGGGCACAGCCAGATCGCGGCCATATTTGGCCTTGAAATCAGCTTGGTTTTGCGGTTCGGCGAACCAGTCTTTGCGGTAGGTCCAGCCCACAACGTCACCAAAGGCGGGCAGCGACCAATAGTTGGGGGTATTCTTGGGCCATTCCGAATAGCCCACCACGGTGGCCGGAATAAACGCATCCATCGAGATGCCATTGGCATCGAAGAAATCGTTCAGCTTAATATACTGGCCGTTTTCGGCGGCACCCCCGATCCACTGGCTGTCGCCGATCATCAGGTCACACAGTTTACCGCCAGAGTTCAGCTCGTTCAGCATGCGGTCGGCAAAGCTGGTCCATGGCACGAATTCAAAGTGCATCGTATTGCCCGACTGCGCTTCGTATTCCTTGCTCAGTTCGATCAGCGCGTTGGCCGGATCCCAAGCGGCCCAGCACAGCGTCAGGTCTTCGGCCTGAGCAGCGCTGACACCGCCCATGGCGGCCACGACAGCCAGTGCCGCCGAGGTTTTCAAAAGTTTCGCTTTCATTGTCCAATCCTCCCGGTTCAAGGCCCCGGCCTCCTCGCCGCGACTCTATGTCCTGAAGCCAGCCTAGATGAGGTACGTACCTCATAGCAAGCGATTTCTGAGGTACGTACCTCATCCCCGTGGACAGTTGCACGCAACTGCGCCAAAAGGGGGCGGTAGGAGAGTGCGATGCGACCGACGACCAAAGATCTGGCCAAAGCGGCGGGTGTTAGCCTTGCCACGGTGGACCGTGTTTTGAACGACCGGACGGGCGTGCGCGAAGATACCGTGCGCCGCGTGTCAGAGGCCATTGAGAAGATTGGCTTTTTGCGCAACATTTCGGCCGCCAATCTGGCGCGGTCAAAAAGCTACCGCTTTTTGTTCTTGCTGCCGCGCACGGGTGACCAGTTTCTGGCAGAGCTTTTCGCCAAGATTTCCGAGGCCAATTCCGCCTTCGGCTCTGACGCCATGCGCGCCGAAGTGGCACAGATTCACGAAAGCGATCCCCACCAGATTGCGAATTTTCTTGAAGCACTCCACCCCGACGCGGTTGACGGCGTGGCGATCATGGCCCCCGAATCGCCCCAAGTGCGCGATGCCAAACTGCGTTTGGAACAGCGCGGCATTGAAACGGTGTCCTTCATCTCGGGCCAGATCAGGGCGGACGCAGACCTTGCGGCGGGCGAGTTTATCGGCATCGACAACCACGCCGCAGGGGCCACGGCGGGCCGTCTGATGGGGCGGTTCTTGGACAGGCAGGCGGGAAAGGTCTTGGTCATCGCCGAAACGATGCATGCGCGCGATAGTTTGGAACGCCGCCTTGGTTTTGACGAGGTGATCGGGGCAGATTACCCCTATCTGACAGTTCTGCCCTCGCTGGAAACCCACGGCGAGGCCGAACGCACCGACCGCATCATCCGCGCGACCTTTGCGCGCAACCCCGACATCGCGGGGGTTTATATTTTAAGCAGTGAAGCGCGGGTGCCTTTGCAAACCGTCACGCAACTGACCCAAGGCGGCCACCGCGTGGTGATTGCCCACGAGCGCACCCCTTTTACCGAAGCCGCCCTTGTGGCGCGCCAGATTGACGCGCTGATCACCCAAGACCCGGGCCATCTGGTCCGCAGCGCCTTGCGCATTTTGCGCGCGCGCTGTGATCGGCGCGAGGTGCTGGCCAGCCAAGAAAAAATTCGTATCGAGATTTTATTCGCGGAAAACCTGTAAAAATGGTGCGTCGAATACGGCACGCCTATGTTGGGAGGCTAACCCCGAAACGTGCGATCAGGCTGTTATTGGGTCAGTCTTTGCGGTGCACGCGTTTATTCGTGTGGCCGTGTTTTGCGGATGCTGACATGTCAACGCCGGACATACCAATCATCAAAATTTGAAAAATCTCTGAACTTTCGTTCGTAGCCGTTGCGTGTCAAGAGATCGAAAATCTTGTCTTGCATCGGCGTGTGGTTGTGCTCGCAGGTGATGATTTTGATATCAAAGGCATCGAAATCAAAAGAATTTAATATCTCAAACTCGCTTCCCTCTGTATCAATTGACAGATAGTCGATCTTTTTCGGAGCGTTGTATTTTTTCAGCAGATCAAGCAAAGAAATGGTGTTGACCTGATATTTTTTACCAACCGTACGCGCGTTTTTATGAGTGTCTGCATCAGAAAAGGAATCAATGGTCGACAATTCACCTTTCAGATCATTACTCGCGACCTCGTTAAATAAGAGCGTATCTCCGGTGGATTTCCACACGCAATCTGTCTCGATATGAGAGCGACGGTTTGCAAACAAATCAGCGCGCCATAGCTTGGCTGGCTCTGCAAGAATACCAGTCCAGCCGAACTGTGTTTCTAACAAATAGGTGTTACTAAAGGCGATGCCATTCGTTGCGCCGAATTCTATGAAAAACCCGTTCCGCTTGAAAGCGGTTTCGCTCAACACAAACAAATCTTGCCGCAGTTGGGATTGGGAATGCCCAAGCCAAGAAAAATAATCCATACGGTGTTCATGGGGAAAAACCTCGGCCAGTTCGTAGTCGCGGAGTCTTTTTGCGGTCTTGGGCAATTCTTTAGAGGTTCTTAAAAGACTTTCATAATCCAATTTATTTACGATACGAAGGTCTAACGCGGCCAAAATGCGATTGATGGCTTTTTTCAATTTGTCCTCTTGTTCGCAGCCGTTAAACATACAGGATAAAGGCTGTAATTTTGCTTGTCAATGCAAACACGGCAGAGTAGGCTATTGGCAGATTTGTCCGTTTGAAGCGACTAAAGCCGCTAGGCTTTCGGCCGCATTTCTTCACACCTGCCGTTAGGGCGAGGTGAGTAGGTCCACATGCGCCGCCACGGCGTGCACCCGTTCGGGGCTGGCCAACGATTGGCCCCACAGGCTGGTCTCGGCCAAAAATGCCGTAACGATCGCCTTGGTGTCTGGCAGATCCCGCAGGCGGTGGATCATGGTCAGCACGGCGGTTTGGTCGCGCGGGGGCAGGGCCTGTGCGCCGTCAAAGCGGCCCAGATAAAACACCAGCCACGCCGCCAGTGACAGGGTTAAGATCGGCGCAGGGGTGCCGTGGCGGGTTTCATAGGCCAGCAGGCGGCCCAGCAGCCGGTCGCGGTATTTTGCCAGACCGTTCAGGCTGATGTCATACCAGCGGTGTTGGATAAACGGGTTGGAAAAGCGGCGCAAAACTTGGTCGGTGAAGTGGTCAAGCTCGGCTTGGGGCAGGGGGACAAAGGGTTTGATCTCGTCCGCAAGCACGTTTTTCATCAGGTCAAGCAGCGCGGTGTCTTTCATAGCCTCGCCCACGGTCGGCACCCCGCGCAGCAGCGCCAGTGGGCACAGCGTCGTGTGCGCCCCGTTCAGGATGGCCACTTTCCGCAGGCGGTAGGGGGCGGCATCGGGCACTTCGATGGTGCCTGCGTCATGATCGGCCAAGCGCAGTTTGAAGGCGGGTTTGGCCGGTGGGGTTTCGATGACCAACAGATGGAAAAGCTCCGCCGTGGTCAGGCAAGGGTCGCGGTAGCCAAGGGCCGTTTCCAATTCTGCGGCGGCCTGCGCCCCCGGGTGGCCTGTGACAATCCGGTCGACCAAGGTGTTGTAAAACACCGTCTCACGCGCTATCCAATCCAGACAGTCTGCCCCCACCGCCCATTCTTGCGCATGGCGCAGCACAAGGTCGCGCAGCCGGTCGCCGCTGTTCTCGGTCAACTCACAGGGCAGGATCTGCCAGCCCATGTCGGGCAGATGGCCCAAAGCGTGAAAGCGTTCGACCAGCAGGCGGGTCAGTTTGGCCGGAAAACTGTCGGGCGGGGTGTCGGCGGCGGTTTGGCCTGCCACATAAGCAATCCCCGCTTCGGTCGTGTTAGACACCACCACCTCGATCATGGGGTTTCGCGCAAAGCCCAGAACGCGGTCCCAATCGTCAACGCAAGACAACTCCCCCAGCACGCTCGCCACCAGTCTATTGTGGCTTTGGGCCGTGCCATCCTCGCCAATGCCGCGTGAGATGACCGTATAAAGCCCCTCTTGCGCGTTCAGCGCCGACCCTTGGGTTGACCCGAGTGAGCGCAAGATCACCACACCCCAATCGCTGCCCGCAGCCGCGTTCAAACGGTCAATCTTCCAATCCAAAAACCCGCGCAGAAAATTCCCGCCGCCGAATTGTAAGATGCGCGGTTGCGGGCGGGGGCGGCCGTTCAGATGGGCGTGGGAAAGGGGGGGAAGGGTCATCTTTGCGGCCTTACCGTTCGATCATGATTTTGAGGATGTCGGCCCGATGTTCCACCCAATAGGGCAAAGCCATCGCCGCCCCAGCAAAGGGGATGATCTTGGTGATCAAGCCGTCCGCCGCCGCTCCGCCCTGTTCCAGATAGCGGATCACGGCGGCGAAATCCTCGGGCAGGGCGTTGCGGGCACCGAAGATGTCAAGTTCCTTCAGGTTAAAGAACTTTGTCTCGTAAGTGACGGGGGCTTTGGAATAGCCGATATAGACCACGCGGCCGCCAAAACAGGCAAGGTCGATGGCGCGGGTGAAGGTTTCGGGCAGGCCCACGGCTTCTATCACCACATCGGCCCCGTCGCCTTGGGTCAGCGCGTCAATCTGGGCGTTCAGATCGGGGTCAGCCGCGTTCAGGGCATGGTGCGCGCCGTAGGCCTTGGCAAAGGCCGCTTTGGGCCCGAAATCCACCGCGATCACCTCGGCCCCGCGGGCCGCGGCCCCCGCAATCGCCCCCATGCCGATCATCCCGCAGCCGAGCACCACCACACGCTCGCCCGCCGTCACCTTGCCGCGCGCCGTGGCATGAAAGCCCACCGACAACGGCTCTACCAAGGCCAGATGGCGCGGGGCGAGCGTGTCGTTGAGGATAACCTTTTGATAGGGCAGCACGATCCGCTCACATAACCCGCCGTTTTGCTGCACGCCCAAGGTGCGGTTAAAGCGGCAGGCGTTGGTCTTACCCTTGCGGCACGACGAACACATCCCGCAGGCGGTATAGGGCAGCACGATCACCCGCCGCCCGGGGGCATAGTCGGGCGGCACATCGCGGCCCACATCTGCAATCACCGCGCCAATCTCGTGCCCGGGAATGCGCGGAAAGCTGACCAAGGGGTTCAGGCCGGTAAAGGTCGCCAGATCCGATCCGCACAGGCCGATGTGGCGCACGTCTAGCAACACCTCGCCGTCCGCAGGCTTGGGGTCGTCTACCGTGTGAAAGGCCGCAAGCCCCACCTTTTCAATCACCAGCGCATCCATGATCGACCCTCTTTGCAGAAAACTTTGACCCGCATCATCGCCCAACAGGCCAAGATTGCAACGACAGATCGTTGGGCAAGCCCAGAGATCGAGCGTCGCCTTAAAGGGTCATTAAGGCTTTTGTGGCTTGCTAGGATGAATTTGGGGGGGGAACATGCGCCAAACATCCTTTGAACATTTCATCAGATTTGGGGGCTCTAAAAGCTTCGCTTTAAACCTCGGCCACACCAAAAAACGGCAAGAAAAGCAGGAGAATCCCGCGCCTGAAGCCACAGCTCGCAATTGGATTGATCAGGTCTGGAACAAAAGCTTCGGGGCAACGAGACTGGCGATCTTGAAAACACCGCCCTACGAATTTTCGCCCAAGGGTCTGGCAGACTGCAAAATGTCTTCAAGCTTTTCAAGGAGTCAGTTTCTGCGGCGGCAGTTGCGCATCAAAACTGATCTTTTGGCGATACTGCTTATGGCTTGCGCGGCCTTAGCCTCGCAGGCCTTTGCCGAACCGCCAACGGTGCGCTTGGGAACGTATTTTTTGTACCATTTTCAACTGCACAACAGCGCGTTTCACACCATCGGCGATCTTGTGCGTTTGCAGAACGAAGACATTCCAGACTTCATCACTGGCTTCGAAGACTGCCCCGCGATGGTACATGGCTCTATCGAGCGCGGCGGTACCCCGCGCGATAGCCAGCGCGAGACTTGGACGGTGATCCAGTCACTTGATGCAGAATGTTGGGCCATGTTGCAGCTTGATCCTGCAGCGCGAGTGACAGGCACTGAACCGGGCGACCGGATTTCGCCCGCGATGATCCGTGCGGTCATGGACCTTGCCGCGAGCTTGACGGCCAGTGATCCGGAATGGCGGAAAGTTCTGCTGGATTTTCCCGGCGGAGAGATTTTTTGCAAGATGCAACAGCGCTGCATTTTGTCGCTGCCCGATGGCAAAAATCCGCCAGAACAGTCGTTGTTGTTTAGATTGATGATGGCCACCGGGCAAACGCAGTTTGTTGAAGTGACGCAGATGATCCACGGGCGCTCTCAATTTGTGTACGCTGTGCGCTGGCACCCAACCGCCAAAGGCGGCTATGTGCAGGATGTGTTCTATCGCGGTTTGTTGCGCCAGCCGCCGTTGATTTGGCCGTGAACCTGTGCAGGATAAAGCGCATGTTTTCGGATAACCTCTCCCAAGAATCGGCTTGTTTGGCGAAGAATAGCTGCTAAGTTTTGACGGAATTTTCTTTGGCGTCGTGAGGAGTGTAAAATGAAAAATACCCTGAAAATCGCTTTGACCGCAGTATGTTTGTGCGCGACTGCACCAGCCTTTGCGGATACTGTGGATGTAAGTGCGGTGACTTGCGAAAATGCGAATGCGATGGACGCCAACACTGTCACCATGCTGATCTTCTTTATTGACGGCTATACTGGCGGCGAAGCAGGCGATCCCGTGTTCGACGCAGTGCGTCTCAGCGCTGACATCGAAAAGGTCGCGGCGGCTTGCGCCGCTGATCCTGCAAAAACCGTGATGGACGCAATGAAAGAAGCCTTGGGCGGTTGATCCGACCCAAGGTGTGCGACCAAGTGGCGTGTTCCGTGCGGCGCTGCTGAGCTTTACCCCTATACAGATGACTCGTTTCCTTCCATGATATTTGCGCTGACGGGAGGAGCCTTCAGCCCAAATTCACGACCGCGCAGCCCGCGTTAAGGCCGCGCAAGGGGGATCTATGACACAGCCACAGTATCAAGTTGACGATGAGCGGTTTTTATACCTGACCGTGGGGTCTTCCACTCTGGAAAAGCTTTACGGGGGCTGTCGTTGGGCCGAGGGGCCGGTGTGGTTTAACGATCTGGGCTGTTTGTTGTGGAGCGATATTCCCAACCAGCGCATCCTGCGCTATTCCGATACTCCGCTGGACGGCCACGGCGTTTCGGTGTTTCGCAGCCCGTCGAACTTTGCCAATGGCCATACCCGCGACGGGCAGGGGCGATTGGTGTCGTGCGAGCATGGGTCACGCCGCGTGACGCGCACCGAGATGGACGGAACCATCACCGTTCTGGCCGACCAGTATCAGGGCAAGCGGCTGAATTCGCCCAATGACGTGGTGGTGCATTCGGACGGCTCGATCTGGTTCACCGACCCGACCTATGGCATCTTGTCCGACTACGAAGGCTACCGCGCCACCCCCGAACAGCCGGTGCACGGGGTTTACCGGATTGACCCAGCGGGCCAGATCGCGCTGGTGGCCGATGACTTCGCCCAGCCCAACGGCTTGGTCTTCTCGCCCGATGAAACCAAGCTTTACATCGCCGACAGCGCCTTTAGCCACGATCCGTCTTTCCCGCGCCACATTCGGGTGTTTGATGTATCGGGCGGCAAGCTTTCCAACGGGCGCGTCTTTGCCCATATCGACGCCGGTCTGCCTGACGGCATCCGCATCGATGTCGAGGGCAATCTGTGGTCCAGCGCGGGCGACGGCGTGCATTGCTTTGCCCCCGATGGCACCCGCTTGGGCAAGATCTTTGTGCCTGAAACCGTCGCCAACCTGACCTTTGGCGGCCCAATGCGCAATCGGTTGTTTATAGCTGCGACCTCGTCGCTCTATTCGATCTATGTCGCAGCCACCGGCGCGCAGCGGCCCTAGGTGCTTGGCCGCGGGATCGGGCAGGCGATGCTGATTTCGGTGTCTTCGATCGTGGTGGCTGGGTCAACCCAGCGGTAATGCTTGCCAAAATGCAGCGCCACGCGGCGGGCGTCTTGGCGGAAGTTGTGGTGGATGACAAAGCTCACCTGACCGGAGTCCAGCAGTTCGGTGTTGGTGCGGTCCAGATCATGGGCGGCAAAGACTGCGATTTTGCGGCCCACCGCGGCGAAGGCTTGCAAAATGGCAGAATTGCCGCCTCCGATGGAATAGACGCAGGTGATGTCGGGGTGATCTTGCAGGGCGTGTCCGATCAAGGCCCCTGTGGCCCGGTTGACGCCAAAGCCTTCCGACACGGTGGTCATGGCCAGATGCGGCGCGTGTTGGGACAGATAGGCGGCAAAGCCCGACCGCCGCGCCTCTTCGCCCTCGAATGCCAGACTGGACAGGGTGATCAACACCCGTGCGGGCTGCGGCGGGGCCATCCGGCTGAGCAGATAGGCCGCTGTTGCCCCCGCGCGGGTGTTTTGCATGCCGACATATGCCAGCCGCAAATGCGCAGCCACATCGGTAACATAGGTGACTAGCGGGATTTTGCGGGCCGCCAGATCTGCAAGGCACGCTTCGATTCCTGCTGTTGCGGGGGCTTTAAGAACAATCCCCTGCGTCCCGCGCCGCGCGATGGACCGCAGCAGGGCCACAATCTCGCGTTCGTCCATCACCTCAGCCAGATGGAAGCGGGCGCGAAAGGGGGCGGGGCGCATCAGCGGCAGTTCCGCCTCAAACGCGGCGCGCACGGCGGTTGAAAACCGGGTGGGGGCTTGCATCAAGATATCCAACGTCACGCGCTTTTCGCCCAGAAGGCTGGCGGCGTGCTGGCGGTGCAGCTCTTCCTGCGCGGCCTGCACGCGGGCGCGGGTCAGGTCGCGCACATGCGCGCGGCCGTGCACCACGCGGTCCACCGTGGCAAGGCTAAGCCCTGCCTGATGGGCGATTTCTTTGAGGGTGAATTTCAGCTCCATCCCGACAGTTGAGGTGTTTTTGAGGGGATTTGCAACTATCGCCGCAGCTTGGCTTTGGGCACTCATACCCATCCCCAACCGGAGCCCACCATGACCCCCAACCCCCCCCCCGTCTGGCTGTCCGCCCACAGCGGTGATTTTGACACTTTCCGCCAGATTGTCGGCCAAACGGCCCGCCGTGAAGATACACCCTTGGCCAGCGCGGTGGTGCGCAACATTCCTGTCTATGACGGGGCTGCGGTGGATGTGGCGGCGCTGGATCCTGCCGCCCGCCAAGCCTTGATGGAGGAATGGGCCCATATCTTTGCCCATGGTGCGGGCATTTTGGTGATCAAACAGGGTGTGGCCGACCATGCGGTGATTGACCGCGCCTCAACCGTGTTCGACGCCATCATCGCCGATGAAAAGGCTGCGGCCAAAGGGGGCGGGGATCACTTTGCCAAGCCGGGGGCCAATGACCGCATCTGGAACTCGTTGGAAAAGCATTGTCTGGCCGACCCTGCCAATTTCGCGGCCTATTACAGCGCGCATGGCATTGCTTTGGCATCGCAGGCGTGGCTGGGGCCGGCCTATCAGATGACAGCCCAAGTCAACCGCGTGAACCCCGGTGGGGCCGCGCAAACACCGCACCGCGATTACCATCTGGGCTTCATGAGCGGCGCGCGGATGGCGCAGTTTCCCGCCCATATCCACGCCGTATCCCCCATGCTGACGCTGCAAGGGGCGGTGGCGCATTGCGATATGCCGGTGGAAACGGGGCCGACGATGCTGTTGCCTTTCTCGCAGCAATTCTTTGAAGGGTATCTGGCCTTCTCTCGGCCAGAGTTTCAGGCCTATTTTGCCGATCATTATGTGCAATTGCCGCTGCAAAAGGGCGATCTGGTGTTTTTCAACCCCGCCGTCATGCACGGTGCGGGCACCAACCACACAACCGACCGCTTGCGCATGGTGAACCTGTTGCAAGTCTCGTCCGCCTTTGGCCGCGCGATGGAAACGGTGAACCGCACCCGCATGGTGCGCAGGCTTTACGCCACGCTGCGCGCAGCTTACGGCTTGAACCTTGACAACGTCATTGCGGCGACAGCTGAGGGGTATCCCTTTCCCACCAACCTTGACTCTAACCCGCCCGTGGGCGGCATGGCCCCCAAGACCCAAGCCGACTACCTGCGCCAAGCACTGGCCGAGGGCCAATCTGAAGCGGCGTTT
>CANFSY010000046.1 GCA_947449875.1 Paracoccaceae bacterium | reverse complement strand
GACCAGATCGGCGGCACCGTCCCAGCCCCTGCGGCACCGGAATTGCCAGCAACCACAACACCGCTGACGGCCCTTCCGGCCACCACAGATGCGCCGGCCACACCGCCCAAAGCCGAAAACTGATACCAGCTTTTGATCGTTTGACAGGCTCAGCGACAGCATCTAGCGGTCTTGTTGCTTATGGGGTGAACTTGCCTTAAGCATCAAACCCCGTGGTGATGCGATTCCGCCTGACCGAATCGCCTATGAACACGGGGACCCAAATGGCACGCTACATCTTTATCACGGGCGGCGTTGTGTCCTCGCTGGGCAAGGGCTTGGCCTCGGCAGCGCTTGGGGCTTTGCTGCAAGCGCGGGGCTATACGGTGCGGCTGCGCAAACTGGACCCCTATCTGAACGTCGACCCCGGCACGATGTCGCCCTTTGAACATGGCGAGGTGTTTGTGACCGATGACGGTGCGGAAACCGATCTTGATTTGGGCCATTACGAACGCTTCACCGGCGTGCATGCACGCCAAACCGACAGCATCTCGTCGGGGCGGATCTATTCCAACGTGTTGGAAAAGGAACGCCGCGGCGATTATCTGGGCAAGACGATTCAAGTCATTCCCCATGTGACCAACGAGATCAAAGATTTCCTGCGCATCGGCCAAGACGAAGTCGATTTTATGCTGTGCGAAATCGGCGGGACTGTCGGCGATATCGAAGGCCTGCCCTTCTTTGAATCGATCCGCCAATTCATCCACGAACGCCCGCGCGGCCAGTCTATTTTAATGCACCTGACGCTGCTGCCCTATCTGGCTGCTTCGGGCGAGTTAAAAACCAAACCCACCCAGCATTCGGTGAAAGAATTGCAAAGCATCGGCCTTGCGCCGGATGTGCTGGTGTGTCGGTCGGAACACCCGATCCCCGAGCGCGAGATTGAAAAGATCGCGCTCTTTTGCAATGTGCGCAAAGAGGCGGTGGTGCCCGCTTATGATCTGAAAACCATTTACGAAGCCCCGCTGGCCTATCACCGCGCGGGATTGGATCAGGCTGTGCTGGATGCCTTTGGCATCTCGCCCGCCCCCAAGCCCAATTTGGCGCGCTGGGAAGACGTGATGGACCGCTTGACCCACCCCGAGGGCGTGGTACGCGTGGCAATTGTGGGCAAATACACCCAGTTGGAAGACGCCTATAAATCCATTGCCGAGGCGCTGACCCACGGTGGCATGGCCAATCGCACCAAGGTGAAAGCCGAATGGATCGACGCGGAAATCTTTGAACGCGAAGACCCGGCACCCTATCTGGAAAACTTCCACGCCATTCTGGTGCCCGGTGGCTTTGGCGAGCGGGGAACCGAAGGCAAGATAAAAGCGGCGCAATTTGCGCGGGAAAAGAAAATTCCCTATCTGGGGATTTGTCTGGGCATGCAAATGGCCGTGATCGAAAGTGCCCGCCATTTGGGCGGCATGGGCAATGCCGGATCCGAAGAATTTGACCATGAGTCAGGCGAAAAACGCTTTACGCCCGTGGTGTATCATTTGAAAGAATGGGTGCAGGGCAATCATACCGTGACGCGCAAAACCACCGACGCAAAGGGCGGCACGATGCGTCTGGGCGCTTATACGGCGGTGCTGAAAGAAGGATCAAAGGTGGCGCAGGTTTACGGCACCACGGTGATCGAAGAACGCCACCGCCACAGATATGAGGTCGACATCCGCTACCGCGACAAACTGGAAGCCTGTGGGTTGATTTTTTCGGGAATGAGCCCGGATGGTAAATTGCCCGAGATTGTCGAGGTAAAAGATCACCCGTGGTTTATTGGAGTGCAATTCCATCCAGAATTAAAATCAAAGCCCTTCGCCCCCCACCCGCTGTTCGCCGATTTCGTGCGCGCGGCGATGGAACAAGAGCGGCTGGTTTAATCAGGCAGCCACTTTTCTTGCCAGAAGATAGGCGCGGCTCTGTCAAACGCTGACGAATTTTAGTCTTGCGGGTCAGGTGTATTCTGCCAACCTTTCCGTGACAGGTCAGCCGGATGCATCTTCGAAAAAGCTGCGCAGGTCACCCGCGCGTTAACCACAGCCCTGCCACTGCAAGGAGAACCGCTACGGCCAGCGTCATCGCCTTTTTCATGCTTTCTCTTCTAAACTTGCACGGCGCATATCGAAGCACTTAGTGAAACCTTGCGCCACGATTCGCCTAGACGCATTGACCCCGCCCAACGTTTCGCCAGAGATCGCGATGTAGAGCAGCCTGTCCCGCACCTGCTTGGCATTTTAAGCAATTCATGGGTTCAGACGACTTTGGAAATACGTACTATTCAGCCCCTCAAGGATCGTGTTGCCAACGGCTGAAATCTACTCTAATTTTGAAGCCTAGTGTCGAAGAGGCGAAGATGTCCGCAGATATGGAGAGTGCCGAACGCTACCTTCTTTGCCGTCCGCAGGGTGGATTGAACGACGCACTTGTTCAGATTGAAAAATGTTGGCGGTATGCCGAACGATTTGGCAGAATACTGCTTATAGATCCGCGGTATTCTGGCACTCTGACCAACCTATGCTTGTTTTTTTCGCCAATTTCTCCGTCTCAACGCGTTCATTTCCACATTTCGCTGGACCAATTGCAGGATCTTAATACTTTAACTTGCCAACCAAGTTGCGTTTCTGGAAGGTTGTCAGAGTATAGTTCTATACGGATCCTTTCCGGTGATGGCACCACAGTATGTTGTGAATCTGAAACAAGAACACCACTTCAATTCGATTTTGAAGTTGACCATCCAGAGCAATTGCTCTTGCATGATTCCTGGGGTAGCGGCACTGAAAGTTTCGATTTTTTACGGCGTGTGAAGCTAGAGTCTCATCTTGCTTTAGAGGTCGGCGAAGCTATTAGAAAATTGGGGCCGGATTATGCCGCTGTTCACGTAAGGCACTCAGACTACAGGACGAACTGGCGTCTCTTCCTGAAAACCATTCGAACGGCCTTGTATGGCCGAACAGTTTTGATTTGTAGCGACAATGTTGACGTCCTATCAGCAGGTCCTTTGATACTAAAAGATTCAAAAGTTGTCGCTCAGGCAAAGTCTTTATACACCGACGGTCAGCCGCAGCACAGGCGCAGCGGTGCAACTGAGCACGCACGAAATGAAACGATGCGAGCAGCCTTGATTGATCTTTTGAAATTGGGGGCGGCATCAGACCTTTTTATCGCCACTATCAATCAAGGCTTTATCTCTGGCTACTCTCGCCTTGCAGCAATGATCTGCCAAGACAAAACAATCCTCAACTCTCTCCTGGGCGAGCCACTCGTGCCAAGTTATAGGGTTCATGGCGAAGTTCATACTTTCCAGATTGTTGGAAATCGTGCCAACCAAGTTTTCGACAAATGGATGTCACGGTTCAAGAGACTCTCGCGGCGAGCATTTTCTTTTTTCTTTCGTTAATGGATATCTCGGTTTGCAGACATCATAATATTTGCGCGTGGCAATAAAATGCAACACGTCTTAACATATTTAAATTTGACGTTGGTCATGGCGGCAAGACGGGCAAAAACTGAGTTTGCTAAAATATTTCCTGACGAGAAATGTGCTATGGTCGTGCCGAGGTTAATTCTACACCACCGGCATCACCTCAAACACGCCCTCGTACACCATGTGAAGGGCCACATATAGAATAATTGCCAGCCCGACAAAAGCGATCCAGCGGTGTTTGTTCAATAATCCGGCGATGAAGCTGGCCGCCAGCCCCATCAGCGCCACCGACAGGGCAAGACCAAAGACCAGCACCGCCGGATGCTCTTTGGCAGCGCCTGCCACGGCCAGCACGTTATCCAAGCTCATCGACACGTCTGCCACGACGATTTGCCACGCGGCTTGAGCAAAGCTCTTGCGCGGGGCGCCCTTGGCGATGGTCCCATCGTGGTTCAGGTCACTGTTGGCCAAGACTTCGGCACCGGCTTGGGCTGCGTGGCCGGCCTTGATCTCGCGCCACATCTTCCAGCACACCCACAGCAACAACGCCCCGCCTGCTAAGGTGAGCCCGGTGATCGCCATCAGCTTTGTTGCCGCCAGCGCAAAGATAATCCGCAGTACGGTGGCTGCCATCACCCCGATCAGAATAGCTTTGGTGCGCTGGTCTTTGGGCAAGCCCGCTGCCGCCATGCCGATGACGATCGCGTTGTCGCCTGCCAGCACCAGATCAATCCCGATCACGCCCAAAAGGGCTGTTAAAGCTTCGGGGGTGATCAAATCCATCGGTCAGGCTCCTTGCGTGAACTTGCCACCTAAGGTCCAAGGGGCCGCCTTTCAACCCCAAACCCCGCTTTACGCAAGCCCCGCGTTGCGCTAGGCCGCAGGTATGCTGTCGTATCAACATGCCTATCACGCGGGAAACCTTGCCGATGTCCATAAGCACGCGCTTTTGGCTTGGGCTTTGGCCTATCTGACAGCCAAAGACAAACCGCTGTCTTATATCGAAACCCATGCGGGACGGGGCCTTTATGACCTGTCCGGGGCCGAGGCGGATAAGACGGGCGAAGCGGCCGCCGGCATTGCGCGAGCCGAGGGCTGGTTGCCTGCCCAACACCCCTATCGCCGCCTTTTGGCGCAGGTGCGTGCAATTCATGGTGACCAAGCCTATCCCGGATCGCCCCTGATTGCCGCAGCCTCGCTGCGCGCGGGGGATGTGATGCATCTGTGCGAGTTGCATCCGGCAGAGTTTCGCATCTTGCAGGCCAACCTTACCCCGTGGGGCGCCCATATTGCCCAAGTGGATGGGCTAGAGGCGGCGATTGCCTTAACGCCCCCGACGCCCCGGCGCGGGATGATGCTGATCGACCCGTCTTACGAGGTGAAGGCCGATTACGACCGCCTGCCGAGCATCATCGGTAAGGTGATCAAGCGGTGGAATGTCGGGATCGTGGCGCTGTGGTATCCGATCTTGCTGGATGTGCCGCATGTGCAAATGCTGGCGGCCCTGACGCGGGAGTTTCCCGAAGCCTTGCGGTCGGAAGTGCGGTTTCCTCCGATCCGCGAAGGCCACCGCATGGCCGGATCGGGCATGTTCATCATCAACCCGCCCTACGGGATGGACCAAGAAGCCGCCCGCCTTTTGGCGATTTTTGACGCCCACCGCCGCTAGGGATTGGCAGGCAAGCGGGCCATGATTATAGGGTAACGGCATGAGCTTTTTAGACCTTCTCTTCGGCCCCGCGCCCACCCGCCTGCCCGTGCCAGAGGAACGTCTGGCCCTTGCGGCCCTGTTGGTGCGTGTCGCGCGGGCCGATGGCTTCGCCTCGGCAACAGAGCTGGCACGGATCGAACGGATCTTGCAAAACCGCTACGCTTTGACACCGCAAGCAGCCCAAGCCCTTAGGGTCGAGGCGGAAACGGCGGAAACCTTGGCCCCCGATTCCGTGCGCTTCACCCGCGCGCTGAAAGAGGCCGTGCCCTTGGAAAACCGCGCAGCCTTGGTCGAGGCGTTGTGGTCGGTGGCCCTTGCCGATGGTCAGCGCGACGCCGACGAAGACCGCCTGCTGCGGTTGGTTTCGGGGTTGTTGGGCCTGAGTGATGTTGACTCGGCGCTCGCACGGCAAAAGGCGGCTGGGGCATGATCGCATCCTTGGGCATGTATGACCGCGCCGAAGTGCAGCCCTGCAACGACAGGCTTTGGGCGCTGATCCGCGACGGGTTGCGCGCAGCTGGGCGTGCGGCCCCCGATGCGCTGACGCGGGGGGCTGGGGCCTATTGGCCCGCGTGGGAGGCGCCCGATTTGGTGCTGTCGCAAACCTGCGGTTTTCCGTACCGCGCCAAACTTCACGGCAAAGTCACCCTGATCGGCACGCCCGACTTTGGCGTGCAAGGCTGTGAGGCTGGCTATTACCGTTCGGTCTTTGTTGCCGCCAAAACCGATCCCCGCCGCGCGGTGGCGCAGTTTGACGGGGCAAGCTTGGCCTTTAACGAAGATCTGTCGCAGTCTGGCTGGGCCGCTCCGCAGAATTTTGCGCGCGCCCATGGCATCGCACTGCGCCCTGTTGTGCGCACCGGTGGCCATCTGCTGTCCGCCCGTGCGGTGGCCGAAGGGCGGGCCGAGATTGCAGCACTGGATGCCATCACATGGGAAATGATCCAGCGCCATGAGGCTTTTGCCGCCCGTTTGCAGGTGGTGGGCCTGACAGACCCAACCCCCGGCCTGCCCTATATCAGCGCCTTGGGGGCCGATGCCGCGATGATGTTTGACGTGATCGCGGCAGCGATTGATGCCCTGCCCGCCGCCGACAAAACCGCCCTTTGCCTGCGCGGCTTGGTCAAGATCGACGCGGCCGCCTATCTGGCTGTGCCCACCCCCCCTGCACCTCATGACCTTGGCATGCTCACCGACGACTGATGTGTCAGCCCGCGCAACGTGATTTTTCGCAGAAAAATCGAATCTGACCCCGGGTCACGATTTTTCTGCGAAAAATCAAGCACCCCCCGTCGCAATGCGATTTGTCTTGCCCAAAGGGGCTTTCCCGCCTATCGTAAATTTGATCAAATTGTGCGGGGGTTATACCGACCTCTGCCAAGATCACAAACAAGGGATGGATCAAGGGCATGATCTGACCCGCCTGCTGGGCGCATCGCGTCAGGTGTGGGCGGGGATTGGCCCCTCCGATGTGCTATGATGAAAGACTGGTTAAGAAAACACCCGGATGTCCGGACCATACGTGTGGCTGCGGCAGATTTGAACGGGCAAGCGCGGGGCAAACGGGTTCCTGCGCGGTTTGCGGATAAAATAGTCAAAGACGGAACGCGCTTTCCCTTTTCCGTGCTCAACCTTGATATCTGGGGCGAGGATATCGACGACAGCCCCTTGGTCTTTGAACAGGGCGACCAAGACGGCATTCTGAAACCCACCGAACGCGGCTTTATGCCGATGCCGTGGCTGGAAGCCCCCACGGCCCTGCTGCCGATCTGGATGTTTCGCGAAAACGGCACGCCTTATGAGGGCGACCCGCGCCATGCTTTGTCGCAAGTGGTGCAACGCTTTAAAGTGCGCGGCTTGACTCCTGTTTGCGCGATCGAGCTTGAGTTCTTCCTTATCGACGATTCCGGCAAAACCCTGCAGGTGCCGCCCTCGCCGCGTTCCGGCAAGCGGCGCAAAGCGGCAGAGACGCTGTCGATCCGCGCCTTGGATGTGTTCGACACCTTCTTTACCGACCTTTATGACGCCTGCGAGGCGATGGACATTCCTGCCGATACCTCCACTTCGGAAACCGGATTGGGCCAGTTCGAGGTCAATCTGATGCATTGCGACGATGCGCTGCGCGCCGCCGATGATGCGTGGTTGTTTAAGATGCTGGTCAAGGGCTTGGCCCGTCGGCACGGCTTTGCTGCCAGCTTCATGGCCAAACCCTATCCCGAATACTCCGGCTCGGGCCTGCACACCCATTTCAGCCTGCTGGATGAGGCGGGGCGCAATGTGTTTGACAGCGGCGGGCCAAAAGGCACAGCCCTGCTGAAGCAATCTGTTGCCGGCTGCATGAACGCCATGCGCGACAGCACGCTGATCTTTGCCCCGCATCAAAACAGCTACGAACGCCTGATACCCGGCAAACATGCCCCGACCGCCGTCTGCTGGGGCTATGAAAACCGCACCGCCGCGATCCGCATTCCCGCCGGAAACCCAAGCGCGCGCCGGATTGAGCACCGCGTGGCGGGAGGCGACGTGAACCCCTATCTGATGCTGGCCGCCATCTTGGGGGCAGCGCTGGACGGGATCGAAAACGAGATGGAGCCTGCCAGCCCCATCGTCGGCAACGCCTATGCCGTCGACGGCCTGCCCCAGATCGCCGAAGACTGGGAAGCTGCCATCGACGCGTTAGAGCAAAGCACCATCGTGCCGCGCTTCTTGCATCCGGAACTGATCAAGAACCTGATCTCGACCAAGCGGCAAGAGCTGCATTATCTGGGCGAGTTGTCGGATTCCGAAAAAATTGAACTCTACCTTGACACGGTGTAACGTGACCCGCCTCGGCGCAGCGCAAGGCTAAAGTAACCTGACTGGACCCATGATGAAAATCGGTATCCTGCAAACGGGCATGGCGCCTGATGCCCTTAAAGACGATCTGGGCGATTACCCTGACCTTTTTGCGCGCCTTCTGGCGGGCAAAGGGTTTGAATTTGAAACCTTCCGCGTGGTGGACGGGGTGTTTCCACCCTCGGTCCATGCTTGCGATGGGTGGTTGATCACGGGGTCGCGCCACGGGGCTTACGAGGATCACGCGTGGATTCCACCGCTGGAAGACTTTATCCGCGAAGCTTACGCCGACCGCGTGCCCTTGGTGGGCATTTGCTTTGGCCACCAGATTGTGGCGCAAGCCATGGGTGGGAAGGTGGAGCGTCACGCCAATGGCTGGGCGGTGGGGGCGACGGATTACGACTTCGGCGGCAAGACCCTGCGCTTGAACGCGTGGCACCGCGATCAGGTCACGCAAGTGCCGCCCATGGCCAAGGTTATCGGACGCAACGATTTTTGCACCAATGCCGCTTTGCTTTACGATGACCGTACCTTCACCGTGCAAGCCCATCCCGAATTTCGCCCCGAATTCGTCAACGGCTTGATGGAAACGCGCGGCAAGGGCCTTGTGCCCGATGATTTGATGGACACCGCCCGCACCCGCCTGCCATTGCCGTTGAGCGACCAAACGATGGCCGATCAAATCGCGGAGTTTTTCAAGATGGTGCGGGGCTGACACGGCCGCTCTGCCTCTATCGGGGCCGAGCGACCGCGCAAGACCGCTTTGTGGCCATGGGCCGTCTTTCAGGCCAATGTTTCAGCCACACTCGGCAAAGTGTGACGCGCCGCCCGCCAGTCGTTCGGGTGCGTAAGGTGGGTGACAAGTTGGCGTTCCAGCGTCTTGTAGACGTTTTGCATCACCGGATCGGTGCTTAAGCCCTCGGTCGAGGGGCGCGCCATTGTCATTGCGGCGTTGGCCTCAAAAAACGTGAATCTCCCGTCACTTACGCCGATATCCGCCCCAAAGAAATCCAGCGGGACGCGGGCTGCGATGTCATCAAGCATGGCGCAAAATGCGGTGTCGGCCATCAAGGCATCGACGTTGCGTTTGATGCTGTCGCGGTGCTCTGCCGTCAGGGCGCGCACGGAGCCTGTGATCAGCCAGTCAGGCTCATCGCGAAACGCGCGGATGGCCCACGTGCCGCCCACAAAGCTGGCCCGCACCTTGCAGTAGCGGCCGTTGGCGGACCTTGTGTCATAAAACTGCGTCATGAAGTGCCATTTGCCATAGCCGTTTGACAGGCCCAAAGCGGCCCAATCTTGCGGGCCGTCGACCTTATGCAGGCCCTGTCCGGTTTGCGACCCTTCCGGACGCACCAGAACGGGATAATCAAACCCATGTGCAGCAAAGGTGGCGGCGAAGCTGTCAGGGCTGTCGACCTTGAACCGCACGCAGCGTGGCACCGTCAGATGAACCACCCCTTGCAGCCTTTTGGCCATCAGATCGCGGCGCGACAGGGCCACGGCACGCGGATGGTTGAAGATCGGACTGGTGGCCCCAAAAGCCGCATCCAGACTGAGCAGCGCTTTACGATACTCGTCCGCATCGGCACAAAAATTCACCACCCAAGCCACATTGTCATGTGTGACCGGTTTTGGTGGCGGAAACCAGACCGTGCGGGCCACGGTTTCAAGCTGTTTCATCAGGCCCGGCGAAAAGATCATCGAGTTCGGGATGTGAAACTGCGGCGTTCCGGCATCGCCCACCGTTGTGGAGATCTGGCCATTGTCGGGGACAGCGCAAAACAAAAGGCCCTTGCGGGTTTCAGAACTGACAGAGGTGTTCACGGAGAGGTCCTTGCAAGAAGAAATCGGGATCAGGCGGGGGTGAAGGCGACGGGAAGGCGTTTGTAGCTGGCAACAAAGTTAGACCGCTGGCGAACGGGCGGGCCCGCCAGATGAATGTCGGGCAAGTGGTCCAGAACAGCGCCCAGCAAAATCGCCACCTCGGCCTCGCCGTACCGCCAGCCCAAGCAATAATGAACCCCCGCGCTAAAGGCGAGATGGGCCGGACAGCCGCGCATCTCATACCGGTCAATCCGGAATGTGTCAGCGTCCGGCCACGTGTCAGGGTCGCGGTTGGCTGCTTCAAACCATGCCACCACTTTGTCACCGGCTGCAATTTTTTGCCCGCCCAGAACCGTGTCGACCACCGCCGTGCGGCGCAGATGTTTGATAGGCGTGGACCAGCGCAGAATTTCCTTGACCGCAGAGGGCATCAGGGTGCGGTTCTGGCGCAGTTTTTCGAATTCGGCGGGATGGTCGGCCAATGCCACGATCATGGTCGAAAAAGCCTGCTGGGTCGTCTCGACCGTGGCGATCATAAAGGCGGCGAGATTGACCAGAAGTGTCGGGGTGTCGACCGTCGCGCCTTCGAAGGTCATCTGCCGCATGCGGTTCAAAATGCCGTCCTGCCCTGACGCGGTATCGCGCGCGATCAGGGCAAGAAAGTAGGTATCAAACGCCTCCATCTTGCGGCGGCGTTCGGCGGGGGTCAGTTGCAGGTCAGGATCGTCATCGCCCATCATGACATTAATCCATTCAACCTAGTGTGCACCGTCGCTTTGGGGCACATCAAGCAAGTCCGTCAGCAAGCCCGCGCTAAAGGGCAAGGCCACGTCCAAGACGAAATCCGCTTTGCCCTTGCGTGCAATGGCGCCGATCAACGCTTTCGCGCGCGCACGCAGGCGGGGAACCGCTTTTTCCACGGCTTCCGCTTCAAAAAGCGGGCGCAGGGGCCGGCGAAAACAGGTGTGATCGGGCGGGTCAGTCGTCAGCATCAAAGGACGCGGTTGCTGGGTTACGTCTGCCAAGTCAAAGATCCGTACCCCACCGCGCCGGAAATCTGAAGAAAACACCGCTGAATTCTTTACGACTTCGCAGACCAATTCGTGGCTCAAAACCGACCAAAAGCCACGCCCCTGCACCTCGGGGGTCCATTGAACCGGTGCGGTTTGTCGCAGGTTTTGATAGATGCTGTGCAAATCAGACCGCAAATGCAGGTCGGGGTCTTTTAGGTCTGTCGGGCGGTCAGGGTTGGCCACGGATCTGCGGTGCAGTGTCGAAGGGCCGGTATCATCGTCCATGGCGGCTTTCCTGACAATGGGGGCAAAAGGCAAAGGGTCGGGGATCACGCATGGTCGCCCTGTGGCGGTAAGGCAAACAGGCTGACCGTGCCGTAAGGTGTGGCATCCAACCCAAAGCGCAACGAGACCAAGGGCCCCCTGCTGCGCAGGATTTCCAGCGACAATAGGTGCCCCGCCAAAGGGTCAGGCAGTGGCCAGACCGTCAGCGACAGCGCAGCCACCTGCCAGCGCCGCCCCGGATATACCGAAGCGCCGCCGCAGCGGATGATGCCGATCAACTGATCCCAAAAGCCGACATCCTGAACCAGCGGGCACAAAAACTTGTCCCCTTGCAGAACGGCGGAAGACACAAATGCGTCCTCGGCCAATTCGTCCAGATGCTGTAAGCTTGCAACCTGTGGGTCAGGAACAAAGACCCAAAGATCAACACCGTCTTGATCGGTGATCGTCAATTCGGCCAAAATCTCGTCCAAGGCGGCATCGCTTGCCCGCCGCCAAGAGCCCGCTTGGGTGATAAGCTTGCGAAATCTGACGCCAAAAGCGCTGGCCGTTGACGGCACGGGGGCTACGGCCAGCATATCTGCGGCGCGAAGATAGCCGCGCGCCCCGCGGGTGAATGTCACCGACGTCATCCTTACACCTCGGTGAATTTTGGGCCAATGTGGCCAAGCGTTGCCCCGAAGGCAGCAAAGGTGAACGTCTGGTCATTGTCCTTGCGGCGCAAAGCCGTGGCTGTCCAACCGGCCGCAAACAGGTGGCGCTGGGTGGCAAGATCGGCGGCAAGAACGTCTGGGCCGGTGCTGATTGGCGGTTTTGCCTGCACCAAGGCCCCGCCGTAAGCCACATAGTTCAGCGAGGTCGCATCCCGGCGCAAACCCACCAGCACACCGCCACTGCGCAGCACATGCGCAACCGAAGCCAGATTGGCCACATCAATCAACCCAACCACATGCACCCCGCCCTTGGCCCGCTCCATCTGCCCGCGCAGCGCCAGCATCCGCGACATCAGCAACCGCCCGCTGACCTTTTGGTCAATGGCCGACCCCATCCCTTCAAACGCGCTGCCCGCCGCAAAGCCAAAGGCCAGCGCCACCGGATTGTCCGCAGCCATCATCCGCGAAAAGGAATAGCCGTGCAGGTGGCCACCCTCAAACGCGCCGACGGCGACCCCCGTCGTTTGGCCGGTCAGGATACGGGCAAAGTCGTCTTGCACGCGGTGGGCCAAAAACCCGTGCGGTGCTGACGCCTGAACCCGCTGATAAAGCGACCAAACGGCATCGGCGTGATCCGGCCCAAGGGCTGCGATGCGGCCCGCAGATGGTGCACCTGTGTTGGGGCTTTCGCTCATGGCGCGGGCACCAAAGGCCCCAGCGTTTGCAGCAAGGGGGTCAGATGGCGTTCGTATTTGCGCCACTTTTGGACCGAGGTTTGATAAACCGCTTCGCGCACTTGGGTCACACTGGCCGTGCGCACCCGCCGCTTTTGATCTTGAAAGCGCAAACACGCATCTGTCCAATCCAGCCCGCAGGCCGCAAGCATGGCGCGCGCGTGGGTTTCGGTATCATCCACCAGATCTTCATAGCGCAGATGGTGGATGGCATCGGGCGGCAAGACCTTTGCCCAATGGTCCATCAAACGCTGATAGGCGCGGTAATAGCGGCCCAGTTCGACCAGATCGTAGCTTTGGTATTGGCTGCGATCAAACAGGCGGGTGAAGTTTGACAGGCAGGTGTCAACGGGGTCACGCCGCACGTGGATGATCTTGGCCTGCGGCAACAGGGCATGGATCAGCCCTGCATATTGAAAGTTGCACGGCATCTTATCGGTGAACCGCCCAAAGCCCGCCGTAGGGGTTGCGCTGGCGGTCAGATAATCGACAAACCGTGCCGCGATTTGGGCGGGGGGGCCTTGGATCAAGCTGTCCACCCCGATCGACGCCGCCGTGGGCATCATTGGCAGCAACCGCGGCAGATAAGGCAGTTCGCCTGCGCCAAAGATATCAGGGTGACTGGCCAGAATCGATTCGGTCAGCGTTGTGCCCGACCGTGGCATGCCGATTACAAAGATGGGGCGGGCATCCGGCAACGCGTGGTGGCGCAGACGATCAAGGGCGGCCGCGTCACAGGCCCCGATCAACCGGTCAACCGCCGCGTCATAGGCATCGGCATCATAGGTGATCTTGCCGCGTTTCAACGCCCCACCCTGCGCATAGGCGGCAAAGGCCGCATCATGGCGGCCAAGATCGTCGTAGCACTTGCCAAGCGCATACAACATTGACACCGCCCGTTCAGGCAAGGCGGTGTCAATGCCCGCCACGTGACGCTCTAACGCGGCAAGATTTGGATCATCGGGGGTGACTTTGTGCAGCTTCAAAGCAGCAACAAGGGGCACCACATGGTCGGGTTTGATCAGACGTGCCGCGGCAAAGTCGGCACGCGCCTTCTCCGCATCGCCAAATTCCATCGCCAGATGACCCCGTGCGATCAAGGCCCCCACGGCCTTCGGCTCCATCGCGACGGCGCGGTCAAACAGCGCAAAAGCCGTGTCGGTGTGGCCCAGATCAGCCTCGCATTGCCCAACCTGCGACACGGCGGCGGCACTTTCCGGATCAAGCTCTTGGGCGCACTTGGCCGCTGTCAGGCTTAGGTCGGTCTGATTTTTCTTGCTCAACACCTCTGCCAAGCCCAAATGCGCTGCGGCTACGGCAGGATTAAGGGCGATCGAGCGGCGAAAACTGATTTCAGCGGAATCAAGCGCGTCCAAGGCCAAATGCGCGCGCCCCAAAGCCCGCTGCCATTCTGCGCTGGTAGCACCTTGGGCTGCGCGCGTGCGCAGCATCTCCATCGCCTCTTGTGGCTTTTCCAGATCGACCAAGACGGTGGCAAGGTTGCACAGCCCTTCAAGATAGGCCGGATCGGCGGCCAAAGCGCGGCGGTAGTAGCTTTCGGCCAAGACCAGATCATCGCGCTTAAGCGCAATGCTGCCCAGATTGTTCAACGCGCGCGGCGCTTTGGGATCAAGGGCTATGGCGCGCAATTGGCAGGCTTCGGCATCGTCGTAAGCCTTGGTGTCATACAGCGCGACACCCAGATTGCCATGAGCCGAGGCCATGTGGGGGGCGTGCGCGATCGCCTTGCGCCCGCATTCGATGGCTTGGTCAAGGTGCTTGGCCTGCCGCAGCATCTCACAAAGGTTGGAAAGGTACAGCCCGTTGCGCGGTGCCAATGTCGCGGCGCGCCGAAGGGCAGCGATTGCGCCGGACAAATCACCTTTGGCGTGGTGCGCAATGGCCAAGAGGTGATGCGCCTCGGCGGCGCGGGGGGCAGCGTTAAGGATGGCAAGCGCGATCCTTTCGGTGGATGCATAATCCCCCCGCGCTTGCGCGTCATGGGCCTTTTGCAAGGCTTGGGCCAACGAAAGTTGCACGGTCATGACGACATCCGGGTCCGACAGAATGGGGGAAACGGCGCTGAACTTACCAACCAGCGGCGGCCAAGGCGTCGCTTAAACCTTGCAGCTTCATCGTTGCCGTGATGGATTTTCCAGCCATTTCGAAGGTCAAGGCCAAGTCTGTCCCCGCCTTAAGAACGGCGACCGTCTCATCCTTGAGCTCTGCCGTGGCGATACAGCCCTTTTTGAAACAGGCGCGCAGGGGCAAATCGGCAGGGTCAGCACCGTCAACGGCAGCTTTCACACCGGCTTGGATGTTCAAACCCAAGGGCAACAAGGCAAACACAACGAACGGGCCATCCGCTTTGGGGCGGCTGATGCGCAGATCAACCACGGCCTGTTTTGTGTCAGCCGACAAAACAGTCGTCGCAAAAGAACACACCGTCTTGTCCTGCGCGACCGCGTTGCATTGAAAGACCCAAGCACCAAAAGCCTGCCCAACCTTCAGATCGCCCGCTTTTGCCGCGCCACCGCAGGCAAAGCTCGCCAAAAGCACGAACCCCAAGGCAAATTTGCGCATCATCATCTTGGCCATTCCTTTTCATCCGGGGCACCTTTTGGCCCCCCTTTCTATGTTAAACGGCCCCCCGATCGGGAGGGCCGTTTGAACCTTGCATGCGCAGCAGGCGATCAGAACGCCAGCTGGAACCCGCCGCCGACCGTCGTACCCGACACTGTGTCAGACCCAACATCGCGCGAGGCTTGCACACTCACGCTCAGCCCCGTCGCCAAGGCGGCGCTGTAACCGACCGATATCGTGCGGGTGACGGTGTCAGCCGCAAATCCCGACACGGTTTCTTGGTCACCCAGCATCGTGACGTCCACGCTGTCTCCACCAGCGAGTGCGCGGTCAGTCACAGCGAGCTTGGCGTTCAAGCTGCCCACCCCAAAGCTCTTGGCGATGTTCAGATCAATCTGCTTTTCCATGATCCCGAACGACTGTTCAGCCACCGAAGCCTTGGCCGCCGTCTCATCGCCGGTTTCAGAATAGGCGTCAATGCGCGCGTTGGTATAGCGCAGGGTCACACCCGGCGACACGGTAATCCCGTAAGACAGCTTGAAGTGTGCCGCCCCGCCTGCTTGGGCCGTCAGATAGCGGCTGTCATAGTCGCCGCTGGCCATATCAATGCCGCCCACGACAAGGTTGTTGTTTTCCCAACGGTCGTAAGAGGTGCTTTGCTTGGCGACCGTTACACCGCCAAAGAGCGTAAAGTCTTTGACCTCTTTGGCGAGGGTGACACCTGCATAAGCGCCGTTAGAGCTGGTGTCGGACGATTTCATGTAGATGCCCGATATCGCCGATTCACCCGTTTGCCCGCCAACGCCAAAGCCAACCGCCAAGCCGGAGTCGGTTTTCATCGTACCGCCTGCACTCAGGGTCGATGTGGTCACCGTGCGATCCAACGTGCCGGAGCCGACATTCGAATAGGCCTCGACCCCATGAACATCGTTCATAAGCCCGCCCATCCACATCCCAAGCGCGTCGACCGAGATATAGGGGTCGCCTGTGCCGCTGTAGGTCATGTTCGAACGCATCGCGATGCCGTAAGCCTCGTATTTGCCGATCTGGCCATGTGCCGAAGCATCTTGGGCCTGCGCCGCTAGGACAGACGCGCTTTGGCTGCTGGCATCCGCCAAGCTTTCGCGCTGGCCTGCAAACTGCGAGGAATCGATGGTGGTGAATTGCCACGTATCATCGACATGACCCTTGAACACGGTCGTGCCCAAGCTGCTGTCGGGCATGTAAAGATCGTCAAGGGTGTTTGCACCTTCGCCGTACACCGTCCAGTTCACACCTGTTCCCGTCGTGCCCAACACATCCAAGGACACAAGTGCGTCATTTTCGCCGGAAGACTCTCCGGAAAGGATGATCTGACCTTCCAAGAAGCCGCCCGATGCCAGAACAACATGGCTTTCATTCTCAGAACTCGGGACGGCACCTGAAGCAAGAATTGCGATCCCTTGGTTGTCGCCGTTATTGGATGCGATGATCGTGCCCGTGTTCACGATATAGTTGCCATCTACCCCGTTTACGGCAACGCCCACCGCCTGCCCCGCCTCGCCTCGCCTCGCCTGAGGCGTCAACCTCAATCGTGCCGGTGTTCAAGACCAGACCAAGGCTCTCCATAACGGCAATGCCTGCGGCGGGCGCGTTGACCGCAGTGGCGGTGATGGTGCCCGTGTTCGCAACCATACCACCAAGGTTGAGCACTACGCCCATGCCCGCAGCGCCGTACAAGCCAATCGGCTCCGCGGTGTCTTGCAAATCAAAGGCAACATTTATGTCACCCGCGTTGACCACGGCGCTGACAATATTGACAACGGACCCCATGCCAACCGCACCATTCAAGTTGTCGGTTAAACCGCCAATACCACCATAAAATCCGGAGATGAGATAAAGCAGATAGTTTATCGCACCCGACTCACCGGAGATGCCTCGGTTGGCCAACAGGGGCGCGTAAAGCAACGCCCCATCGGTGTCGCCCGCATTATAGGTCGTGGCCGAGGCTTCGATGGTGCCGCTGTTTTGCGTGATTGTGCCCCAGCTAAAATACTCGAGCGACCCAACGGCCAAGGCACTTGCCCCCGTTGCCTCGACCGAAATCGATCCGCTTAGGTCAGTAAGTTTGAACTCGCCGTCCGCCGTGTTCGTTTTGAAGTCAAACAGTTTGACGACACCTGTTGCTGACGCGAGGCCGTCTTCGTTCGCATGGGCAACGGCGGTGATGGTGCCAGTCGTTTCAAACAGCGCATCCGAGCCAGAATAGGCGATGTTCACACCATTTGCGCTGGCAAAACCGGAACCTGTCGCGTTGCTCGTGGCATTGATATCGCCGTCTAGGGTCAGCGTGCCATCGCTTAGGGCAAGAAGCATACCATTCGACATGGCCAAGGCGCCATCTTCTGCCGAAGCATTTGCCGAGATTGTGCCCGTTGTCTCAATTAAAGACCCAGCACCCGCCAGCATCACAGACACACCATAGGCCGCAGCCGCTGCACCGTTTACCGGCGAAGTCTGATGCGCCGTGGCGGTGATATCGCCGCCAAGCGTCATTGTGCCGTCCATAGCCCCGTCAGAGCCATAGTCGTAGTATTCTGAGGCGCTGCCAACTTCCACGCCAAACGCATAAGCATCGGCATCACCTGACGCATCAGCGGTAACATTGACCGATCCGTTCGAGGCGATGGTCGACGTGCTATCAGCGCCTTCTTCAACCCAAATGCCATGCGCAAGGGCGTAACCATACCCTCCGGAATTTGCATCCATCGTCGCTGTCGCTGAAATGGAATTGGAATTTTCGATCGAGCCGTCGGTCAGCAACGTGGTGTAAATGCCACTCGCATAGGCAACACTTTCGGACGACGCCACGCCGTAGACCGTAGCCTCAGCCAATATGTCGCCAGAGTTGACAATGTCGCCGCTGGTGCTGCCATAAAATACGATAGTGCTGTTGCCACCGCTGGTGTAGGTCGTTGCAGACCCCTCCACGATGCCGGTCGCATAGATATAGGTGCCGCTGCCCGTGGCTGCAACGGAAACGGTGCCAGAGTTCGATATCGCTGCGCCCGCAGCGCTGCCCAGATATGAACCCATCCCTGCTGCGCCAACCAATTCGCCAACTGAACCGTCAGCCGACACCGTCACTGTTCCGGCGTTCGTGATCTGGCTGCCAGCCAGCAAGCTGTCGTCGACGTAAATCCCGGCTGCATAGATCCACCGGGGATCTGCGCTTTCGTCGTCAGAAATGTGGGGCACATCGACCGTGATTGACGCGCCGACGATGTTCTCAATGACGCCAATGTCGGTGCCGTCTCCCAGATCACCCGTCACCAAGATACCGTAGGCTTCGGTTTCGTCGGTCCCACCATAACTGTGCATGTCAGGATTACGCAGCACAATCGAACCGGAGTTTTCGACTGTGCTCACATAAGCGGCATCCAACATCAGCGCATAACTTGTTCCGCTGGTCGGATAGATCCCACCGAAAGGTGCCGTGATCGTCACATCATCGCCGACACCAACGCTAATACCGGCATCGTTCGAATCCTCCAACACCACCGGAGTTGCCATCGCCCCAGAAGCCATCAACGCAGCAACAGACACAGATGCTAGGCCCGGCGCAACGCTGGCGACCCGGCCTTTCTATTTCGTCATGCGCCCGCCCAGGGCAACGTATTTCTTCATCAGGCTTCTCCAGCAAATTTAAGTCTAAGGAATTTTCAGCACTTTCTTTAAGCCATGCCATTGCCGTCTGTCTACCCGAATTCGGGTGGCGTGCAGCAGAAATGATTTGACGGAGTATGTGCATTTTCTAAAAAAGTCTTTTCCAACAATATGTTGCGCAGGACGTTGTAAGAAAAATCTTTCGGCGGAAGGGATATCTTCAAAATAATCATTTGTTCGGATGTGCTGAATGTTCGCCTGCATTCTACACGAAAGTTTTATAGCGGTCCGTGTGTCAGGGGTTGCGGTGTATTGTCAATTTCTTCGATGGATCGGTCAATGCCGACGATTTTATCCAAAAGTTATACCTTGTATGGTTTATCTCACTTTTGGACATATTTTTATGCCTAAGTTGAAAGAAAAGGCGCTATCGTCAGATTTCGCCGGTCAGGATACCACTCTTCCATCGCCCGACCTGCATAGCCCAAGCTGCATTGATCTGATGGTACGTGTTCTGCGCTGCGACCGTTTTACATTGCCATCCCGCAACAGCTTGGGGTTCATGCGTGGGCGCCACGTTGGGTGGGCTGAAACGGACATTCGATTGCCTTGCTTCACTGGGGTGGGGCCTGTAAAAGACACTGGCGCGGGAGTATGACGGGACAGCGTCCTTTGGCGGTGAAACCCAAAGGTTCGGTGGGGCGCAAGGCCCATAAACCGCGCGGCTTATGATACGCTGCAAAAGAGCAAAAGGTCTAACCAAGACGACGCGAGCTTAAGACATTGATAGTATAAGAAAATCTACGTCATTCTTCACCAAGATCAAGGCCGATATCCCATGTCCAAATGGACCGATCAACTGCCAGAGGCAGCCAAGGAATACATAGGCTCTCGTCGCGTCGACGAGGTGGAATGTGTCACAGGCGACATTGCCGGTGTGGCGCGCGGCAAGGCGATGCCTGCGACCAAGTTTGCCAAGCAAACCAACTATTTCCTGCCGAACTCTATCTTTTTGCAAACCATCACCGGCGAATGGGCCGACAACCCGTTTGACGCCTTCACCGAACCTGACATGTTCATGGTGCCCGATTTTTCCACCGCCACCGCCGCGCCGTGGACAGCCGATGTGACGCTGCAGGTGATCCATGATGCGATGGACCAAGAGGGCAATCCCATTCCCTACAGCCCGCGCAATGTGCTCAAGAAAATCGTCCAACTCTACAACGACCAAGGCTGGACGCCGGTGGTTGCCCCCGAGATGGAATTTTTCCTGACCGCCCGCAACATCGACCCCAACATGCCTGTCGAACCCCCTATGGGCCGATCCGGCCGCAGGGCTGCGGGTAAGCAGGCCTATTCGCTGTCGGCGGTGGATGAATACGGCAAGGTGATCGACGACATCTACGACTATGCCGAAGCCCAAGGGCTGGAAATCGACGGCATCTTGCAAGAAGGCGGCGCGGGCCAGATTGAGCTGAACCTGGAACACGGCGATCCGGTGCGCTTGGCCGACGATGTGTTTTTCTTCAAACGCATGATCCGCGAAGCCGCCCTGCGTCACGATTGTTTTGCGACATTCATGGCCAAACCGATTGCGGGCGAACCGGGCAGTGCGATGCACATTCACACCTCGGTTGTCGATACGCGCAGCGGTAAGAACATCTTTTCCGAAAAGAAGGGCGAGGCGACAGAAAGCTTTTACCACTTCATTGCCGGTTTGCAAAACCACCTGACCGGCGCGATTGCGGTCTTGGCGCCCTATGTGAACAGCTACCGCCGCTATGTCCCTGATTTTGCAGCGCCGATTAACTTGGAATGGGGCCATGACAACCGCACGACTGGCTTGCGGGTGCCGATATCCTCTGCCGCAGCGCGGCGGATTGAAAACCGCCTGCCGGGGATGGATTGCAACCCCTATCTGGGCATCGCGGCCACCTTGGCTTGCGGCTATCTGGGCCTGATGGAAAAGAAAGAGCCACGGCCGGAATTCAAGGCAAGTGCCTATATCGACAGCGACGACATTCCGTCAAACCTTGGCGACGCGCTGGATCTGCTGCAAGCCGACACCGCGCTGAAAGCTGTTTTGGGCGAGGATTTTTGCAAGGTCTACGACTCGGTCAAGCGCAATGAATATAAAGAGTTTTTGCAAGTCATCTCTCCGTGGGAGCGTCAGCATCTTTTGTTGAACGTATGAACCTGCTGCATGTGAACGATCCGGCGGGGACCTATCCCCCGTCTTATTACGCCGCCACCGCCACCCCCTTTGCCCCCTTGCCCCCCCTTCAGGGCGAGGTTCAGGCCGATGTCTGCATCATCGGCGGCGGCTATACCGGCCTGTCAGCGGCGCTGCATCTGGCGGAGCGGGGGTTTAGCGTGGTGCTGGTGGAAGCGCACCGCTTGGGCTTTGGCGCTTCGGGGCGCAATGGCGGGCAGGTGGGGTCGGGCCAGCGACAAGATCAAGACTGGCTAGAGGCTGCGGCGGGTCAAAGCGCCGCGCATCTGATGTGGGATATGGCGCAAGAGGCGAAGGCCTTGGTCAAATCCCTGATCCAAACCCATGACATGCCGGTGACGTTTCACCCCGGTATTGCCACCGCCTGCTGGCATCAGGCCGATCTGCGCAGCGCTCTGCAAAGCGCCGAAAAGCTGGAACGCGATTACGGCTATGACCAGATCAGGGTTTTAGACCACAAGTCCATCGGCGGCTTGATCGGGTCCAAGGTCTTTACGGGCGGCGTGCTGGATCAAGGGGCGGGCCATATCCACCCGCTGAATTTTGCGCTTGGGCTGGCCAAGGCCGCTCAAGGGGCGGGGGCGCGGGTGTTTGAACGCTCGCAAGTGCTGGAGATTGTGCAAGGCCCAAAGCCATTGGTGCGCACAGCGCAAGGCCACGTGCGGGCAGGTCAGGTGATTTTGGCCTGCAACGGCTATCTGGGTGGCCTGGATGCCAAGGTGGCCGCACGGGTGATGCCGATCAACAATTTCATCGTGGCGACCGAACCTTTGGGGGCGGCGGCGGCGACGATCCTTGCAGACCCCATCGCCGTGGCCGATACCAAGTTTGTCGTAAACTACTGGCGCCTGTCGGACGACAACCGCCTGTTGTTT
>CANFSY010000045.1 GCA_947449875.1 Paracoccaceae bacterium | reverse complement strand
GTGGCCCATCACGACCGCTGGTTCAACCACGGGCAGGGGTTTGGCTTTGCGCAAACGTGCCAAAGCCGCTTCGGACAGCGGGCGAATGGTGCGCGCCACGTCGTGCCAAAGCTGCTCTTCTTCCGGTTTCAGGGTACGTCGGCGCGACATGGTGTGGTGCGGCTTAGTCGCTGGTGGCTGTCAGTTGCCAGTTCGGATCACCCGCCCCCATGGCGCGCGAAAACGTCCAAGTCTCGCGCTGGCGCTGGATGGCTGTGGCATTGCCCTCGACCACGGCACCGCTTGCATCGCGTACGGCGCGGATGAGTTCTGCGGTAAAGCGCACAGAAATTTCGGCGCGCTTGGTGGTCTTGTCAAACTCTGCCGCAGCCAGCGTCATTTCCCGCAGGCCCACAAAGCTTGACGTGACGGTCAGGCCCCGCGTTGCACGGTCGGCCACGGCGGCGTCAAAGCTTTGCTCGACTTCGTCGCCGACAAAGGGGCGGATGCGGTCGATCTCGCCCTTGTCAAAGGCCATCACGATCATCTCGTAAGCGCCTCGCGCGCCTTTGAGGAACTCTGTCACCGAAAAACCAGGCTCAACAGCCTTCATCGCCGCCAAGGCCGACCGCGAGGCGTCGTCGCCCACGTTGTCGATGATATCATCATCCAGCGATCCTTCGATCACCTCTGGCTTGGCGCCTGATGTGCCTGCTGGCACGTTCACGGGGGGTTCGTACCCGTCGCGCGTGCCCAAAACAGAGCGCAGTTTCAGGATCAGGAAAATCGCGATCCCGGCGAGGACGATAAGCTGGATCGGTACAGAGCTCATGATAAACCTATCTCAAGGGTGGCTGTCGGGCGGCTTGAGGCTTATGTAAGGGCTGGTAGGGCCCAAGTCCACCTGTGGGGCCGCAAGAATTAAAGGGCTGCGAAAATGCGCTTGATTTGGCTGCTTTTGGCATGGGGTATGATCGAAATCGGGCTGTTTGCCAGCATTGGCGGGCACATCGGTGTTTTGGCGACATGGGCAGAGGTTTTGGGCAGTGCTGCGGGGGGCATTTGGCTGATCCGCCGGCAAAAGCGCAGCTTGGCGGGAAACGTGTGGCACGATTTGCGATCGTTGCGGGCGGGGGTGAATACGGCGGCACATTCGGCACTGATCGTGCTGGCGGGGGTGTTGCTGATCTTGCCGGGGTTTTTGACGGACGTTTTGGGGTTGGTTTTGCTGATCCCTTGGGTGCAAGACTGGATCGTGGCCGAGCTTTCGCGCCGTGCGGCTATGGCAGCGGTGAAGGGCGGCCTGCATGCGATGAAGCATCGGCACCACACGCCCCACGAAGATGTGATCGAGGCGAAAGCCGTAGACGTGACCGCGCCACAGGCCGAACCGCAGACCCCTTCGGGATGGACCAAACCCTGAAGCCCTGCTAGGAACGCGGTGACCAAAACGCAGGGGCTTATCATGGCGGACGAGAACGGAACTGAAAACGGGGCGACCCCGCCTCAGGTGAAAATGCAAGCGCTGGCACAGTATATCCGTGACCTGTCGTTTGAAAATGTGGTGGCCCAAAAGGGCATCAGCAGCAACGATGTGCAGCCTGACATTCAGGTCGCCGTCAACCTTGATGCCCGCCAACGCCCGCAGGCGAACACCTATGACGTGATCGCCAAGTTCAAGATCACCTCGACCAACAAAGCGAACGGCGACACGTTGTTCTTGCTAGAGCTTGAATATGGCGGTGTGTTCTTTGTAGAAGGCGTTCCGCCCGAGCAGTTGCACCCGTTCTTGCTGATCGAATGCCCGCGTCTGTTGTTCCCCTTCGTGCGCCGGATCATTTCGGATGTCACCCAAGACGGTGGCTTCCCCGCCTTGAACATCGACAATGTCGATTTCTTGGCGCTGTATCGCAACGAAATGGCCCGTCGGGCGCAATTGGCGGCGGCAACACCGGTCGCATCGGCTTAAGAACGTTTCAGCCACAAAGCCGCGTCGCCCATCTTGGCCACAAAGGCCTGATGGGCGGCTTGTTCTTGCGCTGTCAGCCGCGACGGCATGGGTTCCGGACGCGGCTTGGCGCGGCCCGCTTGGGTGGCGCGTTGATGGGCCGCCGTTTGGGCGGCGGCGGTTGCCAGAACAAAATCGGGCTGTCGCCCGCCGATCAGTTCAAGATAAACCTCTGCCAGCAGTTCACAATCCAACAGCGCGCCGTGCTTTTCACGCGCGGAATTGTCGATGCCAAAGCGGCGGCACAGCGCGTCCAGCGAGGCTGGCGCGCCGGGAAATTTGCGCCGCGCCATGGCGACCGTGTCCAGCGATTGCGACATGGGCAGGCCGGGATGGCCAAGGGCGGTCAGTTCGGCGTTGAGAAACTTCATATCAAAGGCGGCGTTGTGGATCACCAAGGTAGACTCGCCCACAAATTCGATAAAATCGCGGGCGATGGCTTTGAACACCGGCTTATCGCGCAGGAAATCATCGCCCAAGCCATGCACGTCGAACGCCTCTTTCGGCATGGCGCGTTCGGGGTTGATGTATTGGTGATAGGTGCGCCCCGTGGGCATTTTGTTGAGCAGTTCGACCGCGCCGATTTCCACGATGCGGTGGCCTTCGGACGGTTCAAAGCCGGTGGTTTCAGTATCTAGAACGATTTCACGCATCTTTGGACCGGATATGGGTAAGTAAAGCCATGACATAGGCGCGGGTCGAGGCCACGTCGAGCGTTTCGACGATATGGGTGGCACGGGCGCGCTTTTGCGCGTCGGGCATCTGGCGCTGCAAGATCAGATCAAACTGCGCCTGCGTCATGCCGGATCGGGCCAGCACACGGGCGCGTTGCACGTCAGGGGGGGCTGTGACCAAAAGGGTGGCGTCCATGTCGGCCTCGGTGCCTTTTTCGAACAACAGGGGAATGTCGAACAGGGCGATATCGGCGGTGATGTCGGCCAAGAACTGGGCGCGGTCTGCGGCGACCAAAGGGTGCACGACGGCTTCGATCTGGCCAAGGGCAAGGGGGTCGGCGGCGATCCACTGTTTCAGGGCGGCGCGGTCTATCGCCCCAAGCAGGGCGGCTGCCGGACATAGGGCAGCAAGGGGGGCCACAGCCGCCCCGCCTGCGGCGTAAAGGCGGTGGACGGCAGCATCGGCATCCCAGACGGGAATGCCCTCGGCGGCGAACATGGCGGCGGTGGTGGATTTGCCCATGCCGATTGATCCGGTCAGGCCAAGACGAAAAGCGGGTTTCATAGGCCCAGCACGGCGGCGCGGGTGGCCTCGTCAACCTCGGGGCGGTGGCCGAACCAACGTTCAAAGCCCGGCGCGCCTTGGTGCAGCAGCATGCCCAAGCCGTCAACGATATGGGCCCCGCGCGCCTGCGCTTCGATCAGGAAGGGGGTCATGAGGGGGGTGTAGACCAGATCTGTGGCGACCGTGCCTGCCGCCAGCCTGTCTAACGGCAGGCGCAGGTCGGGCTTGCCTGTCATGCCCAACGAGGTGGCGTTGATGACAAGGGCCGCGCCGTCGAGCATCTCGCCCGCGTGCAGCCAATCATAGACCACAAGCCGCCCGCCAAAATCGGCCTGCAGCACCTCTGCCCGCAGACGGGTGCGGTTGGCGATGCGGATTTCGGGGATGCCCGCCTCGATCAGGGCGGCGATGACGGCGCGGGCGGCACCACCTGCGCCAAACAGCGCTGCGGGGCCTTGGGATGCCTGCCACTGCGGGGCCAATTGGCGCAGGTTGGCCATGAAGCCCACACCGTCGGTATTGTCAGCGTGAATCTTGCCATCGGCGCGGAAAATCAGCGTGTTGGCGGCCCCGATGAGTGCTGCGCGGTCTGTGACCACCTCGGCCAGTTTCAAGACGCGCTCTTTGTGCGGAATCGTCACGTTGACGCCGACAAAGCCCAACTTGGGCAGCATCGACAAGGCCTGTGGCAGATCGTCTTGGGCAATATCCATCGGGATGTAATGCCCTTTGATCCCGTAGCGCGCCAACCAATGCCCGTGCAGCAAGGGCGATCGGCTGTGCGCGATCGGGTGGCCGATCACGCCGGCCAAGGGAATGCGGGGCAAGTCTGTCATGATGAAATAAAGCCTCGTAAGGAGAGATAAGACAATAGCGGCAAGAGCGGGATGCCGAGAATGGTAAAGTAATCCCCTTCGATGGCAGAGAAAAGCCTGATCCCTTCGGCTTCAAGGTGATAGCCGCCGACTGAATTTTGGATGGTTGGCCATGTGCGGTCAAGGTATTCATCAAGATAGCTGTCAGAAAACGCCCGCATGGTCAGGCGTGCGACACCGACATGCCGCCAGATCGGCTGACCTTCGTGGTAAAGAACCGCTGCTGACAAAAGTTGGTGGGTCTGGCCGGACAGGTCGCGCAACTGCTGGCGCGCCTCGTCGCGTGTTTGCGGCTTGGAGAACAGCTGCGGCCCAAGGGCAAGGATTTGATCGCATCCCAAAACCAAGGCCTGCGGATGGCGTTGCGCCAGTTTGAGGGCCTTCGCCTCGGCCAAGGCATCGGCGATGTCACGCGGCGAGGCGCTTTCGGCCTGAAGCGCTGCGCGCAGGGCGTGTTCGTCCACCCGCGCCGGGTGGGCCTGCACCGCGACGCCCGCGTTTTGCAGCAAGGTGAGGCGGATGGCGGATGGCGAGGCCAAGAACAGCGGGGTCATGCGGGGCACCTTGGGGATTGACCTGTGGACAATGCGGCTTTGTTCTTAGGGTGGAAAGGGGGTGTAAGCAGGAGGCGGGATGTTTCGCGATTTGCGGGTGCAGAACGAAAGCAGTCTTTCCACAGGTGGATAGCAGGTTAAGGTGCCTGTGCAAAAGAGTGCGGAGCGGTATTTTGGCTGTGGGTGGTTATGGAAAAGATTTTTGGGGTAGAATTTTGTTTTTATTATAGAATTTATTGATTTTTTGGCGCGCAGAGCTGAAATTTTTTCACTTATCCACAGGGATGTTCCTGTGGATAACGCTTGGGGAAAAAGCTGCAATCCAGATACCCACGGGGCCTATTACATCATCATCTCTTTCTCTATCTTTATAGAATGAAGTAGGGGGCGCACATGACTGACCTGTTGGCACTTTGGTATCCTTGGATCAAAACTTTGCACGTGGTTTCGGTGATCGCGTGGATGGCTGGGCTGTTCTATTTGCCACGGCTGTATGTTTATCATGCCGAGCAGGTCCAACGGGGTTCGGCGACAGACACGATGTTCCCGACGATGGAGCGGCGGTTGCTAAAGGCCATTATGGCGCCTGCAATGATATCGACCTGGGTGTTTGGATTGTGTCTGGTGGCGACACCGGGAATCGTGGATTGGTCGGCGGTGTGGCCGTGGAGCAAGGCGGCTTGCGTGCTGGCTATGACATGGTTTCAGCATTGGCTGGGGATGCGGCGCAAAGACTTCGCTGCGGGCAACAACAGCGTCAGCGGGCGGCAGTACCGGATGATGAACGAAGTGCCGACACTGTTGCTGTTGGTGATTGTTGCGTCGGTTATCGTGAAATTCTGAAAGGTTGACTCTTGGCGGGGTGGCGGCTATTTCGCGGGGGCGTGGCCGTCCGGCCGTTGACGCATTTCTATGACATCGCTGCACGGCACCAAGCGTGGCTTTGGGGCTATTGAGGGTTTTCCATGACGATTGAACATCTGAATCTTGCTGATCTGAAAGCTAAGACGCCGGCAGAATTGCTGGCGATGGCCGAAGAATGGGAGATTGAGAACGCGCCTTCGATGCGCAAGGGCGAGATGATGTTCTCGATCTTGAAAGAGCATGCGGAAGAGGGTTGGGAGATTGGCGGCGACGGCGTTTTGGAAGTGTTGCAGGACGGGTTCGGATTTTTACGGTCAACCTCGGCCAACTATTTGCCGGGACCGGATGATATTTACGTCTCTGCCGATATTCTGCGCCAGTTCAGCTTGCGCACCGGCGATACGATCGAAGGATTGATGCAGGCGCCGCGCGATGGGGAGCGGTATTTCAGCATCACCAAGGTCACGCGGATCAACTTTGACGACCCTGAAAAGGCGCGGCATAAGGTTTTGTTTGACAACCTGACGCCGCTGTACCCTGACGAGCGGCTGAAGATGGAAGTGGAAGATCCCACCATCAAGGACAGATCTGCGCGGATTATTGATTTGGTTTGCCCGATTGGGAAAGGCCAGCGTGCGCTGATCGTGGCCCCGCCGCGAACCGGCAAGACGGTTTTGTTGCAGAATATCGCCAATTCTATCGCGACCAACCACCCCGAATGCTATTTGATCGTGCTTTTGATCGACGAACGGCCCGAAGAAGTGACCGACATGCAGCGCAGTGTGAAGGGCGAAGTGGTGTCTTCGACCTTTGACGAACCGGCCTCTCGGCACGTGGCCGTTGCGGAAATGGTGATCGAAAAGGCCAAGCGGTTGGTGGAACACAAGCGCGATGTGGTGATCTTGCTGGATTCGATCACGCGCTTGGGTCGGGCGTTTAACACGGTGGTGCCATCGTCGGGCAAGGTGTTGACGGGGGGCGTGGATGCCAATGCGTTACAGCGGCCCAAGCGCTTTTTCGGCGCAGCGCGCAATATTGAAGAGGGTGGCAGTTTGACAATCATCGCCACGGCGCTGATCGACACGGGCAGCCGGATGGACGAGGTGATCTTTGAAGAATTCAAAGGCACTGGCAATTCGGAAATCGTTTTGGACCGTAAGGTGGCGGACAAGCGGGTGTTCCCGGCGATCGACATTCTGAAGTCGGGCACGCGGAAAGAAGAATTGCTTGTTGAAAAGATTGACCTGCAAAAGACCTACGTGTTGCGCCGGATCTTGAACCCGATGGGAACGACCGATGCGATCGAGTTCTTGTTGGGCAAGTTGAAGCAGACCAAGACGAATGGCGAATTCTTCGAATCGATGAACTCTTAAGGGGTGACGATGGGCGACACGATCTTTGCCCTGGCCTCGGCACGGGGCAAAGCCGGTGTGGCGGTGATTCGGATGTCTGGGCCGCAAGCCCATTGGGCTTTGGCGCAGCTGTGCACGGTGCCTGTGGCGCGCCAAGCGGTGGTGCGGCGGCTGGTGTGGCAAGGGCAGGTGCTGGACGAGGGTTTGGTGCTGGTATTTGATGCGGGTGCCAGTTTTACCGGTGAGGCCAGCGTAGAACTGCAGGTGCATGGCAGTTTGGGTGTGATCAAAGCTTTGAGCCAAGCTTTGGGTGACATGGGGCTGCGGCAGGCTGAGGCGGGTGAATTCACGCGACGGGCTTTGGAAAATGGGCGGCTTGATCTTGCGCAGGTTGAGGGGCTGGCCGATCTGATTGACGCTGAGACGGAAGTTCAACGTCGTCAGGCGCTGCGGGTTTTGTCGGGTGCTATCGGCAAGCGCGCGGAAGCATGGCGCAAGGATTTGATCCGCGCCGGGGCTTTGGTGGAAGCTACGATTGATTTTGCTGATGAAGATGTGCCGGTTGATGTGACCCCAGAGGTGTTGGGATTGATCGACGGTCTGCTGGCGGACCTGAAGCGCGAGATTGCGGGCGCGGGGGTGGCGGAGCGGGTCAGGGACGGGTTCGAGGTGGCGATTGTTGGGGCGCCGAATGCTGGAAAGTCTACGCTTCTCAATGCGTTAGCGGGGAGAGAGGCCGCGATTACATCGGAAGTGGCGGGCACCACACGCGATGTAATCGAGGTGCGGATGGATTTGGATGGTCTGGCTGTGACGTTGCTGGACACAGCGGGTTTGCGCGAAACGCAGGACCCAGTCGAACAAATTGGTGTGGCGCGGGCGCTGTCGCGCGCGGGGCGTGCGGACCTGCGGGTGTTTTTGTTGGATGATACAGGCGAATCGCTGCTGCTGGCACCGATGCCGGACGATATTCTTGTGCAGGGGAAGGCTGATTTACATCCGGGGCAGGGGGCTGTGTCTGGCCGGACTGGTCAGGGTGTTGATGCCTTGGTCGCACAGATTGCCAAGGTTTTGGCGGGTAAAGCGGCTTCAGCTGGGGTTATGACGCGGGAAAGACACAGGGTTGCAATGATTCGTGCTGTAGAGGCTATGGAATCAGCGCGATATCAGGTAAAAGGTGCGGGTGGTGCTGCTGAACTGGTGGCGCTTGACCTGCGGCGGGCTGCTCGGGCGCTGGATCTGCTGGTGGGGCGGCTGGATACGGAAGACTTGCTGGACGAAATTTTCGCCAGTTTTTGCATAGGCAAGTGAGGATGTTTCACGTGAAACATTTCGATGTGGTGGTGATCGGTGGCGGGCACGCCGGAGCAGAGGCCGCGGCGGCTGCCGTGCGCGTTGGTGCGCGCACAGCGCTGGTTTCGATGCGTAAGGATCGCATCGGGGTGATGTCTTGCAATCCGGCCATTGGTGGCCTGGGCAAGGGTCATCTGGTGCGCGAAGTGGATGCGCTGGATGGTATTATGGGATTGGCGGCAGATGCCGCTGGCATTCAGTTTCGGTTGCTGAACCGCCGCAAAGGCCCCGCCGTACAAGGGCCGCGGACTCAAGCGGACCGGAAGCTGTACCGTCAAGCGATTCAGGCTTTGTTGGAACGTCAGCCCGGTTTGGAAATTATCGAAGGCGAAGTGGTCGACTTGATCGACGGCCCAAATGGAAGCGTGTCGGGTGTAGAGCTGCTGGATGGCACGCGCCTGTCGGCGGCGGCTGTGGTGTTAACGGCGGGCACCTTCTTGAATGGGATTATCCATGTCGGCGACCAACACCGGTCCGGCGGCCGCGAGGGCGATGTTGCGTCTGAACGGTTGGCCCACAGGCTGGCGGGTTTGGGGCTGAAACGCGGGCGGCTAAAGACGGGGACACCGCCGCGCTTGGACGGCAAGACGATCGCTTGGCAGGGGTTGGATGTGCAGCCCGGTGACGATGACCCTGTGATGCTGTCTTTTCTAAGCAAAGCCCCGCAGGTGCGCCAAGTATCGTGCGGAATTACACATACCAATGAACGCACCCATGACATCGTGCGGGCCAATCTGGGCCGATCTGCGATGTATGGTGGCCATATCGAAGGTGTTGGCCCGCGCTATTGCCCGTCGATTGAGGATAAAGTGGTGCGCTTCGCCGATAAAACGGGGCACCAGATCTTTCTAGAACCCGAAGGGTTGGATGACGACACAGTCTATCCGAACGGAATATCAACTTCGCTTCCTGCGGATGTACAGAATGATTATGTGCGCAGCATCAAGGGGTTGGAGAATGTCACGATTTTGCAACCCGGTTACGCGATAGAATACGATTTCTTCGATCCGTCGGCTTTGCGGCCGACGCTGGAAAGCACCGTGAAGGGTTTATACTTTGCCGGACAGATCAACGGCACCACCGGATATGAAGAGGCCGCAGCGCAAGGGCTGGTTGCGGGTGCCAATGCGGCCGCAGCGGCATTGGGTCGCCCTCCCGTGCTATTTTCGCGAACTGACAGCTATATCGGTGTGATGCTGGATGATCTGATTTCTCGCGGAGTGACGGAACCGTACCGCATGTTCACATCGCGGGCCGAATATCGTCTGCACTTGCGGGCTGACAACGCAGATCAGCGGATGACAGGTCTGGGGCTGGCGGCCGGTTTGATCGGGGCGTCACGGGCCAATATCTATGCCGATAAGATGGCGCGAATCGGTGCTGCGAATGCGGTGTTGGGGGCGCAGACATGTACCCCGCAAGAGTTGCAGGCGGTGGGAATCGGTGTCAGCCGCGATGGGACAGCGCGCAGTTTGCTGCAAGTCTTGGCATTTGCTGAAACGCAGTGGGAGCAGATTGAGCAACTTGCTCCGTCCATGCGCGCGGTGGATGCAGAAACAAAGGCGCAAGTCTGGCGCGATGCGCTCTATGCGCAGTACCTGCACCGTGAGCGGGCCGACGCTGACACCTTGCGCCGCAACGAGGCGCTGCCGATTCCGGCCGAGCTGGATTTTGGAAATCTTCCGGGATTGTCGAACGAATTGGCTGCAAAACTGCAACGCCGTCGCCCGTCTAATCTGGCCGAGGCGGAGCGGATCGAAGGAATGACGCCGGCCGCGTTGCTTTTGGTGTTGGCGCATTGCCGGAAGACGAATCTGGCGCGGGTGGTAGCGCAATGACGGTCGTGGCAAGGGACACCGCGCCGGATTGGCTCAAGGCCTCTGCGGATACCTTGCTAAAGTTGAAGGCTCTGCTGTCTTTGGTGGAAAAGTGGAACCCCACGATTAATTTAGTGGCACCGGGCAGCTTGGCGGATGGGTGGCAACGCCATGTTATGGATTCAGCGCAGCTGTTTCAGTTTATTCCGCCACATTCCCGCCGGGCGGCAGATTTTGGCAGTGGCGCCGGTTTTCCCGGGTTGGTCCTCTCAATTCTGGCACAAGAGGTGATGCCTCATTTTCGCATGACGCTGATTGAAGCCGACAAACGCAAGGCAACCTTCCTAGCGCAAGCAGCCAGGCAATTGGGGGTGGACGTCACTGTGCTGACCGATCGGGCTGAGATATTGGCTCCACTCGGTGCCGATGTCATCACGGCGCGGGCTTTGGCGCCGCTTTCGGTCTTATGCAAGTTTGCTGCGCGGCACATGTCGCAGGGTGGAATCGCCATTTTTCCCAAAGGTGCTCAGGCCGATAGAGAAGTGGCAGAGGCGTCCATTTATTGGCAGTTCGAACTGGAGCATCATCAAAGTGTAACGGATGCGGCCGGACGGATTTTGACACTTAGGGGAATTCGCCATGTCTGAAAACAGCACAGGCACCCAAGCGCACATCGTGGCGATCGCTAACCAGAAGGGCGGTGTCGGCAAGACCACGACAGCCATCAACTTAGCGGCAGGATTGGTTGAGTTGGGGGTAAAAGTGCTGTTGGTTGACCTTGACCCGCAGGGAAACGCCTCGACCGGGTTGGGCATTACGGCTGAGGCTCGTCAGGCGACCACCTACGACATTTTGATCGGGGATCGTCCGGTGACGGAAGTGATCCAGCCGACAGCGATTGAAAACCTGCTGATTTGTCCAGCGAACTCTGACCTTGCCTCGGCTGATATTGATCTGGTGGCCAACGAAAAGCGGATCTTTCTCTTGCACGATGCTTTGCGCGAGGACGGATTGGATGCGCTGCACTTTGACTTTGTGCTGATAGACTGTCCTCCGTCGCTTAGTCTGTTGACGGTGAACGCTTTTGTGGCCGCCCATGCGGTGCTTGTGCCGCTTCAGGCAGAGTTTTACGCGCTGGAGGGGCTGTCGCAGTTGATGCTAACAGTGCGCAAGATTCGTACAACCGCCAACCCCGGGCTGCGGATTGAGGGCGTGGTGATGACGATGGCCGATTCGCGCAACAGATTGAGCCAACAGGTGGAAACCGATGCGCGGGCTACTTTGGGGGATTTGGTGTTCAAAACCGTCATCCCCCGTAATGTCCGACTGTCCGAAGCGCCGTCTTTCGCGTTACCTGTGATGCAATATGATCCGGCATCAAAGGGTACAGAGGCCTACCGCATGTTGTCAGCGGAAATTTTGGCGCGCCACCGGCGGCGGCCTAGGTAAAGGGGGCGGGTGTGATGGAGAAGAAGAGTGATCGCCGGGGTTTAGGGCGGGGTCTGTCGGCACTGCTGGCTGATGTGAACCCGTCGCCCGCGAGTGCCGGTGGTGATGTTTCACGCCCCACGCAGGTTTTGGCTGTTGAGCGGGTTCAGCCGAACCCCGACCAACCTCGTCGTGCGTTTGCCCCAGAGGCTTTGGACCAGCTGGCGCAATCCATCCGCCAGAAGGGAATAGTGCAGCCTTTGATCGTGCGACCGATTGGGCAAAATGGCCAATACGAAATCGTCGCCGGTGAACGCCGCTGGCGTGCTGCTCAAATCGCTGGCTTGCACGAAGTGCCGGTGGTGGTGCGAGAGTTTGACGATGTTGAAGTGCTGGAAATCGCCATCATTGAGAATATCCAGCGCGAAGACTTGAATCCGATCGAAGAGGCGCTTGCTTATCGGCAACTGATTGATCGCTTTGGGCATACGCAGGAAAAGCTGGCTGAAGCTTTGTCGCGCAGCCGTAGCCATGTAACGAACCTGTTGCGCCTTCTGACGCTTCCGGCGTCGGTGCAGGGGTATCTGACGACGGGCGCTTTGTCGGCAGGCCATGCGCGCGCGTTGGTGTCTGCCCCAAACCCCGCCGAGCTGGCGGCGGCGGTTGTGAAGCGCGGTCTATCCGTGCGCGAAACGGAGCGGCTGGCAAAGACTGTGAGCGCCAAGCCACAGCGCAGCGCTAGAAAACCCGAGAAAGACGCGGACACCCGCGCGATAGAGGCGGATTTGTCAGCAAATCTGCACATGTCGGTCAAAATTGATCACGGTGGCATGGATGAGGGCGGTGTCTTGACGATCAAGTACCGCACATTGGAAGACCTTGATCTGCTCTGTGATGTGCTTTCCAAGATCCCGCGGGATATGACCGATATCCGCTGACGCCGTTTCAGACCAACAGGTCGCGCAAGATGGCATTCAGAAGAAGTCGGCCAGTGGCGGTGGTTTTCAATTGGCCGGCGTCGCGTTGAACCAGTCCGCCCGCTTCCAGATTGCGCAATTTGGGTTCGGGCAGATCATAGCCTGAAATCGCCTTAAAACGGGCCGTATCGCTGCCCTCCACCAAGCGCAGGGACATCAGCAGGTATTCCATTGTGTGATCGTCTCGTGAACTGGCACTGCGGGGTAATTCACCCGGAAGTCCCTTCTCAACCATTTCCAGCCAAGCACCGGGTTGCTTTGGTGCTTCTGTAGCCCATCGCTGCTGCGCGATTGTCAAACGCCCGTGTGCGCCGGGGCCGATGCCTGCGTAATCTCCCATGCGCCAATAGATCAGGTTGTGTCGTGATTCTTGCCCCGGTTTCGCGTGGTTTGAAACTTCATAAGCGGGCAAGCCGCCGGCCTCGCAGATTTCCTGCGTCATCAGGTACATGTCTGACGACAAATCTTCATCCGGCAGGCCGTGCAGTTGGCCAAGGCTGTGGCGGGCCCCGAAAACAGTGCCGTCCTCGACAGTAAGTTGGTAGAGGGACAAATGGGTGGGTTCCATTGCCAAGGCTTCAGTGAGTTCTTTGCGCCAATCTGCACAGGTTTGATCTTGTCTGGCGTAGATCAGATCAAAACTGACGCGGTCAAAAGCGGCCCGTGCAATGGCGTAGGCGGCTTTGCCTTCGGCAACGGAATGCATGCGCCCCAAACGCCGCAGATCACTGTCATTCAACGCCTGCAGGCCAATGGAAATTCGGTTAACCCCTGCATCGCGGTAGCCCACAAAACGTCCGGCCTCAACCGATCCGGGATTTGCCTCCATCGTGATTTCGATGTCGTTTGCCATAGTCCATGTGTTGCGGACCTTTTCCAAAATGGCAGCAACCAGATCAGGATTCATTAAAGACGGTGTGCCGCCGCCGAAAAACACAGAGTTCAGGACGCGGTCTTTGGTTTGGTCGCCGATGCGCCCAAGTTCAGCCAAATAGGCGGCTTGCCAACGTTTTTGGTCGATCTGCGCGGCGACATGACTGTTAAAATCGCAATAGGGGCATTTCGATTGGCAAAAAGGCCAATGAATATAAAGACCAAAGCCGCCGTGTCGCCAGTCTTCCATCATCCTTTAAAGGCCGTCACTTCGATTTCGACCTTCATTTCCGGTCGGATCAGTCCGGCAATCACCATGGTCGCCGCTGGTTTGATAGAGCCCAAGGTTGCACCCAGCACGGGCACCAAGGCATCAACTAGGGCTGCATCGGTCACCGTGTATTGCACGCGCACGATATCGGTCATTTCAAATCCGGCCTGTGCCAGAACATCGGCGATGGTGCCAAAGCAGTTTCGGGCTTGGTCGGCGATGGTCTCTGGCATCGCCATGGAAGCATAATCATAGCCCGTCACGCCTGATACAAAACACCAGCCGCCTTTCACAACGGCGCGGCTGTAGCCCATTGTCGCCTCGAACGGCGATCCGGTTGAAATATGTTTCACGTGAAACATTCCTCTATCAGTTTGGCAAAGGCAGCGGCGCGGTGGCTGATCAAGTTCTTGACCGCCTCGTCCATCTCGCCAAAGGTTTGCGAATATCCATCGGGCATGAAGATCGGATCATAGCCATGCCCATGCGCGCCCCGCATTGGCCAGACAATCTGGCCCTCTACCCGCCCCGCAAAGACCTGCTCTTCCCCGTTTGGCCGCACCAAAGCCAAGGTGCAACAAAACGCCGCGCTCCGCGGGGCAGGGGCCCTAACGGCCTGCAACAGCCCCCACGTCTTTTCCATCGCCCGACCAAAATCGCGCCCCATCCCCCCCTCGGCCCAGTCGGCGGTGTAAATCCCCGGAGCACCCCCCAAAGCCTGCACTTCCAGCCCGGAATCATCGGCCAAAGTCACCAGTCCCGAAGCCGCAGCCCCCGCGCGAGCTTTTAGTAACGCATTGCCTGCAATGGTAAATTCTGTTTCCGCAGGCTCGCCCAGCCCCAGTTCGGTCAACGATACGACATCAACGCCAAAAGGCTGCAACAACGCCGAAATCTCGGCCAATTTGCCCCGATTCCCCGTTGCCACCAGCAGTGTTTCGCCCGCCGAAATCCGCATCACGCCACTGCGGCTTTCTGTGCGGCAACCAATGCGGCAACCCCCGCTTCCGCCAGATCCAGCAACTTGCCCATCTCGCCCCGCGAAAATGTCGCCCCCTCAGCCGACATCTGCACCTCTATCATCCGCCCACGCCCTGTGATCACAAAATTCCCATCGGTGCCGGCAACTGAATCTTCAGCATAATCAAGGTCTAACACCTCTTGCCCCGCATAGACCCCGCAAGAAACAGCCGCCACATGGTCAATCATCGGGTCGCTGACAATCACACCCGCTTTCATCAGCTTATTCACCGCCAACCGCAGCGCCACCCAACCGCCGGTGATCGACGCACAGCGCGTGCCACCGTCAGCCTGAATCACATCACAGTCCACCACGATCTGCCGTTCGCCCAAGGCTGACCGGTCCACTCCAGCCCGCAACGCCCGCCCGATCAGCCGCTGAATTTCCTGCGTGCGCCCCGATTGCTTGCCCATCGCGGCCTCGCGCTTGGTGCGCCCGCCCGTGGCGCGTGGCAGCATCCCATACTCTGCCGTCACCCACCCCAAGCCGGTGCCCTTCAAAAAGCTCGGTGGCTTTTCCTCGATCGTGGCCGAACACAGCACATGCGTGTCGCCCATCTTGATCAGGCACGATCCTTCAGCATGTTTCATCACCCCGGCTTCAATCGAAACCGACCGCATTTCATCCAATTTCCGGCCCGAGGGACGCATGTTAGCACCTTGTGTTGGGATCTTATCTGTCTAAGTCAGATATGACGCACTGGCGCACTGGCGCAACCCCGATTGACGGGCGACCCCCGCCGTCCTTACAAGAGATCATGTCCGATACATCCACCATCCTGACAGAGATGAACGACCGCTCCCGCGAGGTGTTTCGCCGTGTGGTCGAATCCTACCTCAATTCCGGCGATCCGGTCGGTTCGCGCACGCTGACGCGCACGATGTCGGAAAAGCTCTCCGCGGCCACAATCCGCAACACCATGCAGGATCTTGAATTTCTCGGCCTACTCGACAGCCCCCATGTCTCTGCTGGCCGCATCCCCACCCAGCTTGGCCTGCGCATGTTCGTCGATGGCTTGATGGAGGTCGGCACGATCGACGATCAAGACCGCGCCAAGATCGAATCCTCGATGGGCCGCGATGACGGCAATGTCACCTCTCTGCTTGATCAGGTCGGCGCTGCGCTGTCGGGCATCACTCGGTCGGCCAGCCTTGTTTTGGCACCCAAGCAGGAAACGGCGATCAAGCATATCGAATTTGTCAGCCTGTCGCCCGACCGCGCTCTTGTGGTGCTGGTCTTTGCCGATGGCCATGTGGAAAACCGCCTTTTCGCCCCGCCCCCCGGCCAAACCCCGTCGTCCATGCGCGAGGCGGCGAATTTCCTCAACGCCATCGCTGAAGGCCGCCGTCTGTCAGAACTGCGCCCGCTGATTGCCGCCGAAATCGCCCGCCACCGCCAAGAAATTGATTCGCTGGCCCGCAATCTTGTCGAAAGCGGCCTAGCCCTATGGGAAAACGCCGGAGAGCGCGGCGAGCGTCTGATGGTGCGCGGTCAGGCCAATTTGATCGAGTCAGGCGGCGAATCCCTCAACCTAGACCGCATCCGCACCCTCTTTGACGATCTTGAACGCAAGCGTGACATCGCCGATTTTCTGGAAATGACCGACAGCGGCGAAGGCGTGCGCATTTTTATTGGCTCCGAGAACAAGCTTTTTTCACTTTCGGGTTCCACTCTCGTCGTTTCTCCCTATATGAACGCCGACCGTAAGATCATCGGCGCCGTGGGCGTCATCGGCCCGACCCGGCTTAACTATGGCCGGATTGTTCCGATCGTAGACTATACGGCCCAATTGGTGGGCCGCATGGTCTCCGAGCGGGGCAAGGGCTAAGTTGGAAGGACAAAAGATGGCTGACGAAACGACTGGAACCGAAAATCTTGACCTGCAGGATTTTGAAACCGAGGTCGAGAATGACGAACTGACCGCCGCGCTGGCAGAGCGTGACGAGATGCGCGACCGCTATATGCGCGCCTTGGCTGATGCCGAAAACGCCCGCAAACGCGGCGACCGTGACCGGCGCGAGGCCGAGCAGTACGGATCAACCCGTCTGGCGCGCGATCTTCTGCCCGTCTACGACAACCTCAAACGCGCGCTGACCGCTGTGCCGGAAGAGTTAAAGACCCAAGCCGCCGCCCTGACCGAAGGCGTGGAACTGACCCTGCGCGAGTTGACCTCGGTCATGACCAAACACGGCGTCAAACCCATCATACCGCAGATCGGCGACACCTTCGATGCCCAAACGATGGAGGCGATGTTTGAAGCCCCGCTTGCCGGCACCAAAGTCGGCGCCATCATCCAAGTCATGACCGAAGGCTTCATGCTGCACGACCGTCTGTTGCGCCCCGCGCAGGTCGGCGTGTCGTCCAACACCCAAGGCTAAAGCGTCAGGTCGGGCTGCGCCCCGACCTGTTACTTCAACAAACCCTTCAATTCATACAAAGCCGCCAGCGCCTCGCGCGGGGTCAGCTCATCGGGGCTGATCTCGCGCAGGCGCGCTTCTGCGACCGAAGGGGCTGCAACGGCCACCGCCTGCACGGGCGCTGCACGAAACAGCGGCAGATCGTCGATCAAGGCCCTTTGCCCCGGCCGCTCGCGGTCGCCCTTTTCCAGCGCCTCTAGCACCACCTTGGCGCGGTCCACCACCACCTGTGGCAAGCCTGCCAAACGTGCCACCTGCACGCCGTAGCTGCGATCCGCCGCCCCCTGCTGCACTTCATGCAGAAAGATCACATCGCCTTCCCACTCTTTGACCCGCACCGTGGCATTCGTAACACCCTTTAGCTTGCCCGCCAGTGCTGTCATCTCATGGTAATGCGTGGCAAACAGCGCGCGGGCGCGGTTAACGTCGTGCAAATGCTCCAACGTTGCCCATGCGATTGATAGCCCGTCATAAGTGGCCGTACCGCGCCCGATCTCGTCCAAAATCACCAAAGCGCGGTCGTCGGCTTGGTTCAAGATCGCCGCCGTTTCCACCATCTCGACCATAAAGGTCGACCGCCCCCGCGCCAGATCATCCGCCGCCCCCACACGGCTGAAAATCTGGCTGACCAGCCCCACCGTGGCCGCCTTGGCGGGCACATAAGACCCCATCTGCGCCAGAAGGGCGATCACCGCGTTTTGACGCAGAAACGTCGATTTCCCCGCCATATTCGGCCCCGTCACCAGCCAAATCGCGGGTGAATCGGCCTGTGTCAGCGCACAATCGTTGGGCACAAAGGCCAGCCCCTGCCGTTTCAGCGCGCGTTCCACCACCGGATGCCGCCCGCCTTGCACCACAAAGGCGCGGCTGTCATCAACCACGGGGGCGCACCAGTCTTCGGCCACGGCCAAATCCGCCAAAGCTGCCGCCAGATCCAGCTCTGCCAACCCCCGCGCAGCCGCCGCAATCGCCGCCGCTTGCGACAGCACCTCGGCCCGCAGCGCGTCGAAATGGGCCTTTTCCTGCTCTAGCGCCAGATTGCCCGCGTTCAGAATGCGGGTTTCCATTTCGGCCAGCTCCACCGTGGCAAAGCGCATCACATTGGCGTTGGTCTGCCGGTGAATAAACCGCCCGCCGCCCAAAAGCTTGTCGGCGTGGGTCGAGGTGACTTCGATGAAATACCCCAAGACATTGTTATGCTTGATCTTTAGTGAGGATATCCCCGTCGCTTCAATATACTCTGCCTGCATATCGCCCACCACACCGCGCCCCTCATCGCGCAGCCGCCGTGTGGCATCCAACTCGGCATCATGACCCGTCGCAATATATCCCCCGTCCCGCAGCAACAGCGGCGGTTCGGCCACCAAGGCGCGGTCCAGCAAATCCACCAGCGCGTCATGCCCCTGTAGGGCCGCCAATGCCTCGCCCAACCCCTCCGGCGCGCCGCCCAGCTTTATCTGCGCCGCCTGCGCCAGCCCGGCCCGAATGGCCGCCAAATCGCGTGGCCCGCCCCTGTCCAGCGCCAGCCGCGACAAGGCGCGGTCCATATCCGGCACCATGCGCAAGGCGGCGCGCAGGTCGTGGCGCGCACTGCCTTCGACCAACCAGCGCACCCCGTCCAACCGCCGCGCAATCACCCCCAAATCGCGCGAGGGGCTTGAAAGCCGTGCCTCTAACAGCCGCGCCCCCGCCGCCGTCACCGTGCGGTCAATCGCCGCCAGCAGCGACCCGTCCCGCCCGCCCGACAGCGCCTGCGTCAGTTCCAGATTGCGCCGTGTGGCTGCGTCAATCTGCACCGTGCCGCCGCTCGCCTCGCGCACAGGCGGGCGCAGCAAGGGCAGGTTGCCGCGCTGTGTCAGGTCAAGATAGTCCACCACAGCGCCCATGGCCGACACTTCCGCCCGCCCAAACCCGCCAAACGCCGCCAGCCCCGCCACCCCGAACAGGGCCGAAAGCCGCGCCTCGGCCCCTGCCGAATCAAAACTGCCCCGCGACAGCGCCGTCATCGCGGCCCCCGCGTCGCGCACCACCTCGGCCCACATCCCCTCGCGCGCCTCTGACACCAGCACTTCGCGCGGCGCCAGACGCGCCAGTTCCGCAGAAAGCCGCGCCGCAGGGCACACCATCACACGAAACTCTCCGGTCGAGATATCGGCCCAAGCCAAAGCCCCCTCGTCGCGCAACTCGGCAAAGGCGCACAGATAGTTTGACCGCCGCGCCTCGAGCAGGCTGTCTTCTGTCAGGGTACCGGGGGTGACCAGCCGCACCACATCGCGCTTGACCACCGACTTATAGCCGCGCTTCTTGGCTTCGGCGGGGTCTTCCATCTGCTCGGCAATCGCCACGCGAAAGCCTTTGCGGATCAACCCCAGCAGATACCCTTCCGAGGAATGCACTGGCACCCCGCACATCTGGATCGGCTGGCCCTGATGCGTGCCGCGCTTGGTCAGGGCGATATCCAACGCCTCAGACGCCTCGACCGCGTCTTGAAAGAACATCTCGTAAAAGTCGCCCATCCGGTAAAACAACAGCGCGCCCGGATAGCGGCCTTTGATGTCCAGATATTGCGCCATCATCGGCGTAACGTCGTCTTGCACGGGGCACCCCCAAGGTTGGCCTTGACCCTATCCAAGCCTTTCCTTCCCCGAAAGCCCCCCTTAACCTGAACCCCAAAAGGAGGCCCCATGACCGACAACGTTTCCACCCACCAAGCCGAAGATGACGCCCGCAACGAGGCGATCTTGATCTATGTGAACGGCCAGATCGTGCCCAAAGCGCAGGCGATGGTCTCGGTCTATGACAGCGGCTTCATGCTCGGCGATGGCGTGTGGGAGGGTATTCGCCTGTATAACGGCGCATGGTCCTTTCTGGACGAACACCTGGACCGGTTGTTCGAGGCCGCAAAGGCCATCGACATCGACATCGGCCTAACCCGCGCGCACCTAGTGCAAGCGATGCTTGACACCCAAGCCGCCAACGCCATGACCACCGATGCCCACGCCCGCCTGATGGTGACGCGCGGCGTGAAAACCCGCCCCTTCCAGCACCCCAAACTGTCCCAACGCGGCCCGACCGTTGTGATCATTATGGAGCACAGCCGCCCCAAGCTGCCGCGCCCGATCCGTCTGGCCACCGTACCCCACATGCGCGGCCTGCCCATGACCCAAGACCCGAAGCTCAACAGCCATTCCAAGCTGAACTGCATCCTTGCCTGTATCGCCGCCGAAAAAGCCGGCGCGGACGAGGCGTTGATGTTAGACATCCACGGCTTCGTCAACACCACCAACGCCTGCAACTTCTTCATCGTGCGCAAGGGGCAGGTGTGGACCAGCACGGGCGACTACTGCATGAACGGCATCACACGGCAAAAGGTGATCGACCTGTGCCGCGCCAACGCCATTCCCGTGTTTGAACGCAACTTCACCCTCGTCGACACCTACAGCGCAGACGAGGCCTTTCTAACCGGCACCTTCGGCGCGCAAACCCCCGTCAGCACGATTGATGGCCGCACCATAGGCACCGGCGACATGGGCCCCGTCACCCAACGCATCCGCAGCCTTTACAAAGATTTGGTCGGCGCATGACCCCCCGCACCCCCCTTTCATACTTGCCCAAATATCCCACGGGGGCGCGGGGGTGTGAAACCCCCGCTTTGGCCGCACAGGGGGCGCTATGACCCCCGACCCCAAACGCATCGCCATGTGGTCAGGCCCGCGCAACCTGTCGACAGCCCTTATGTACGCCTTTGCCGCGCGGGGCGATTGTGCTGTCTGGGACGAACCGTTTTACGCGGCCTATCTGGCAGCCACGGGCATAGATCACCCCATGTCGGCCGCGGTGATCGCCGCAGGCCAGCCCGATCCGGCCAAGGTCGCCCAAGCCTGCCTAGGCCCCATCCCCGCCGGACAGCCGCTGTTTTACCAAAAACACATGACCTTGCACATGATCCCCGCGTTTGACCGCGGCTTCATGCGTGGGTTGACCAACGTGTTCCTGGTCCGCCATCCCGCCCGCGTTGTGGCCAGCTATTCCAAAAAACGCGAAAGCCCCACCTTGGCGGACTTGGGCTTTGTTCAACAGGCAGAGCTGTTTGACCAAGTGGCCCAATGGCAGGGCACAGCCCCGCTCGTGGTGGATAGTTTCAATATCCGCGCCCAACCCCGCGAAACCCTGACCAAGCTTTGCGCTGCGCTGAATATTCCTTTCACACCTGCCATGCTGTCTTGGCCCGCAGGCCCCAAGCCCTTTGACGGCGTATGGGCGCCGCACTGGTACAACGCCGTGCACCAATCGTCTGGCCTTGACGACCCCGAGGGCCCCTTGCCCGATCTGCCCTTAGCCTTCCAAAAACTGGCTGATGCGGCCATGCCCCATTACGAAAAACTCGCAGCCCTCGCCATCAAATGACAAAGGCCGGGGAATTCCCCGGCCTTTTACCCAACCGCCAAAGCCAGCTTATTTCACCCGCGCATTGCGCGCCGCGATCAGCTTCAACCGCAGCCCGTTCAGCGTGATAAAGCCCTGCGCGTCTTTTTGGTCATAAGCCCCGGCGTCTTCTTCAAACGTGACGTGCTTTTCAGAATACAGCGATTCTGCCGACCACCGCGCCACCGTGCGCGCCGAACCTTTGTACAGCTTCACCCGCACCGTGCCCGAGACATGCTCTTGGCTTTTGTCGATCAGGGCTTGGAGCATCTCGCGCTCGGGCGAGAACCAAAAGCCGTTATAGATCAACTCTGCATAGCGCGGCATGATGGAATCTTTCAGATGGCCTGCGCCAGAATCTAGCGTGATCTGTTCAATCCCGCGGTGCGCTTCCAGCAAGATCGTGCCACCGGGGGTTTCATAAACC
>CANFSY010000044.1 GCA_947449875.1 Paracoccaceae bacterium | reverse complement strand
TAGGCCCATCTCGGCTTCTAGCCGGTTCATCGAGGTTGTCAGGGCGGGTTGCGACACCTTTAGCACCTTGGCCGCACGGTTCAGGCTGCCGTGTTCAATCACGCAGGCGAAATAAAGCAGTTTCTTGGGGTCAATTTCCATTTGGTGCAACAAGCCCCCTTTTGCGCCAGCCTGTCAGGCTTTGTTCAAGTAGGCCAGCACTTCCGCCTCGGCAATTGCTGCGCCACGGGCGCGTTGGCCCCAAGTTTGGGCGCCGATATGCGGGGAAAGGATGAGGTTTGGCAGGGCTGCAAGGCGGGCGGGAACGTGGGGTTCGCTTTCCAGCACATCCAAGGCAGCTCCCGCGATTATGCCCGTTTCCAGAGCCGTGATCAGCGCTTGCGTATCCACCAGATTGCCACGCCCAACATTCACCAAGCGCCCCTTTGACCCAAGGGCTGCCAGCACATCTGCGTCGATCACATGGGTCAAATCATCGCTCCCCGGCAGGGCCAGCACCAGCACATCGCTGGCCCGCGCCAGATCGGCCCAAGTGTTGCACAGCGTCGCGTCCAGCCCTTGGTTTGATCCACGGTTCAGCCCTGCAATCTTCATGCGCGCCGCGCGCGCGCGCGCCGCGATGGCCTGCCCGATGCGCCCGCTTAGGCCCGCGATGCCCATCGTCATGCCAACCAGACTGTCGCCCATCTCAAACCGGCCCTGCTCCCACGCGCCACTGCGCGCGAAGGCATCAGCCCGCACCAAGCCACGGCACAGCATCTGTGTCAGCGCCATGGCCAGATCGGCCACATCGTCAGTTGCAGCCTCGCCCACGGATCGCAGGCGAATGGCGCGGGCGGTAAGGGCGGTGGTGTCGATCTTATCCAGCCCCACACCTTGCGACACAACCAAGCCCAAGTTTGGCAAGGCGGCGATTAGGTCCGCCGAACACCCGCGCGAGGCGCTGGTCATCAGCACGCGGACGGCCTGCCGATCCCGCAGCGGCAGGGCCGCCACATCGGCAGGCCCTGTCACGACATTTAACACCCCCTGCGCTTCAAGCTGCGGATAGGCCATGCCAGCCAAAGCCGGAAAGCCCAAAACAGGGCGCATCACCGCTGGCTTACCAGCCGGCGTCAACGTGAATGTCTTGCCCCGTGATCAAAGCCGCCTGTTCCGAGCATAAGAACACCGCCGCGTTGGCGATATCCACCGGCTCGATCCGGCGCTTCAGGCTTTGGTTTTCCAAGATCCACTGATGATACTTTTCGCGGTTGTCGCCAAAGTGCCGCCATTCGGCTTCCGACACGATAGCACCCGGATTGATGCCGTTGACGTTGATGCCATGCACGCCCAATTCGCGTGCCATCGACTTGACCAAGCCATACATCGCCCCTTTTGACGCAACATAGGGCACAAACCCATCCCAATGGCCGGTCAGGGTCAGCGAGGTCATGTTGATGATCTTGCCCGCCTTTTTGGCCTTCATATGCTTGCTGCAAACCCGCATCAGCACAAAGGCGGCGGAAGAGTTGATGCGCACTTCGTCTTCATATTCCGCAATCGAGAACTCTTCATGCGGCTTGTTCACCACATAGGCGGCATTGTTGATCAGAATATCGATGCCGCCGACGTCCTCGGCCAAGGCGGTGACGGCCTTTTCGGTGCCCGCCAGATCGTTCAGATCGCAACCGAAATAGCGCACCCCTTTCACGATGCCGTCCAGCAAGGCTTGCGGGTTTTCGGCGTCGGGGCGGTCAAGGGCGATGATCGTGGCACCTTCCTCGGCATAACGGGCCACCATGGCGCGGCCAACGGTGCCCAGCGCACCGGTGAGAAGAACGTTCTTGCCAGTGAATTGCGGCATCTTGGTATCCTTTCAGGCTTTCGCGGGATAATCCGCCCCAAGGGGACCATGGGGCGCGTGTCATGGGTGCACCTTACGGCCCAAGCCTTCTCGCAGGTATGCAGATCGCCGGAAAAGACCTTTGCCCTGCCTGCAACAATGCGGACAGTTGCGCTGTGATGCCAGCCCTGATGTGGGGGCGAAATGTGTTTATTACATCATAGAATCCTAAACCTAGTGCCCAAAAAGCCTGCCACGCCGTGCCTGACCGCCCCACCCAAAGGGTGGGCAGCGCGCAGCGAAGGGGCGCAGTTTTGGCTGATGGCGCGCAAAACCCGATGTAGGCTGATCGCAATCCCCCCTGTCGGAGCTTTCGCCACCCCATGAAAATCCGTTTCCGCTTTCTGACCCATGATTTCACAGCGACCTTAGAGGGCAACCCCACAGCGCGTGATCTTGTGTCGATGTTGCCTTTGACCCTGACGATCGAGGATTATTCCACCAACGAAAAGATCGCCTACCTGCCGCGCAAACTGACCGAGCGCGGCGCGGCCCCCTTTGAGGGTGAGGCGGTGGGGGATCTGGCCTATTATGCGCCTTGGGGCAATTTGGTGTTTTACTACGCGCCCTATCGCTATTGTGCGGGCCTGATCAGGTTGGGGCGGTTGAATGGCGGTGTTTTGCCCCTGATGGCGCGTGGAAAATTTCCGCTGTCGGCCGATGTGATGCCCTAATCGCGGATCGCGCGCCGTGGCGTGGCATCTTGCGCAATCATCGCCCCCCCGTTGACCCCGATCATTATGGTGGGCGCGTTGGTGTTGCCTGATGTCAGATGCGGCATGATTGATGCATCGACCACGCGCAGGCGTTCCACCCCGCGCACGGCCAAGCGTTCGTCCACCACCGCCATCGCATCGCGCCCCATGCGGGCCGTGCCAGCCTGATGGTGGGCGGAATTGCCCGTTTGCTCCATAAAGCGGTAGATGTCGTCATCTGAGGTCACCGCAGGCCCCGGCACCTCTTCGGCCACCACGCGCGATCTGATCGGTTCGGTTCCCATGATCTGGCGGATTTGTTTGATGCCGCTGATCATCGCCGCCACATCGCCTGCGTCGGTCAGAAAGTTCGGCGCGGCGCGCATTTTATCCATCGGGTCGGGCGAGCGCAGGGTGACTTGCCCCGTGCTGTGCGGCCGCAGCTGATATACCGAAACCCCCATGCCGGGCTGGCGTTCAACCCGCACTGTGCCATCGGGGAAGTACTGGAATGTCATCGGCCGAAAGCTGATTTGCAGGTCAGAGATCGGCTCTTCGGGGCGGCTTTTCACAAAGGCCGCAACTTGGCTGGACCCAAGGGCAAGATAGCCCCTCCGTGTCATCAGGTAGCGAAACCCCTCCCAATACTTGCGCATTCCGGCCAGATTGGCGTTGTAAGAACTTTGCGCCGTGGCGCGCCAGCCGGTGTGCATATAGAAGTGGTCTTGCAGGTTCTGGCCCACACCGGGGCTGTGATGCACGGGCTTGATCCCGTGCCGCGCCAGTTCTGCCGCAGGGCCTATCCCTGACAGCATCAGAACTTGCGGTGTGTTCAGCGCCCCGCCTGACAAGATCACCTCGCGCGCGGCGGCGATGGTGCGGCGCGTACCACCTGTGATGACTTCAACGCCGGTGGCATCCCGCCCGTCAAACATCACGCGCGCCACCCTTGTATCGGTCAACACCGTCAGGTTCGCCCGCCCCAGAACTGGCTTGATAAAGGCGCTAAAGGCCGAATGTCGCCGCCCGTTCTTGATGGTGTGCTGCATAAAGCCCACGCCGTCATGGGCAGCGCCGTTCATATCCTCTAGCCGTGCGTGCCCCAAGCGCGCGGCCGCTTCGATGAAATCAAAGCTTGACGCCGATTTGACCACGGGGTCGCTGACCCAAAGCGGGCCGCCTTGCCCGCGCCACGGGTCAGATCGGCGCTCAAAATGCTCCATCGCGCGGAAATGGGGCAGAACGTCGTCATAGCCCCAACCCGCGTTGCCCAGATCGCGCCAACTGTCATAATCGGCACGGTCGCCGCGAATAAAGATCATGCCGTTGATCGCACTGGATCCGCCCAAAAGCTTGCCGCGCGGCCAGTACATCTGGCGACCTGCCAGCTTTTCAATCGGCTCGGTCTGGTAGTTCCAGTTCAGCAGGTCGTTGAAATACAGCTTGGCCATGCCTGCGGGGGTGTTCACCCAAAAGCGTTCGGCCTGCGGGCCAGCTTCGATCAGAAGAACCCTGTTGGCGGGATCGTCTGACAGCCGCCGTGCCACGGGGCATCCTGCAGAGCCAGCGCCGACGATGATGTAATCATAGCTTTCCATGGCGTTCCCCTAGGCTGTGGCAAGGACACTCTGCGATGGCGGGCAAGATCAAGGGCAAAGGCCCAGATGCAAAGGCCTATTGCGCGGGGCGGTCAGGTCAACCGCCTGCGCAATCGGGGTGCAGCGCAAGGGCATATCTGACAAACAGCTTTGCACATTGCGCGCAGGTGCCCCTATCGACCGCAGGGCGACGCAACCCTATGCTTTGCCCGAACGCCCCTAGGGCAGTTGTTCACCCTTCAGCCGCGGAGGCCAAGATGCTGCACTTTGGCGCGCATTACATTGACGGCCAATGGATCGCCCCGCAAGCAAGCGGCGCGCGGCCCTTGATCGACCCCACATCTGAAGAGCCTTGGGCCACCGCTGCCACGGGCGGCAGTGCTGCCGATGTGGACCGCGCCGTGATGGCGGCACGCCGTGCCTTTGCCAGCTTTTCGCGCAGTTCTGTGGCTGACCGCGTGGCCCTGATTGACCGCATCATCGCGGCCTACCTGCGTCGCGAGGCGCACCTGTCTCAGCTGATCGCGCAAGAGGTCGGCGTGCCTGTCAGCTTTCGCGCCCAAGTCAGCGGACCTGTCGGCCATATCAAGGTCGCCCGTGATGTGATCGCATCCTACGCCTTTGAACGCCAATTGGCCGACACGATTGTGCGGCGCGAACCAATTGGCGTGTGCGCCCTGATCTCGCCGTGGAACTGGCCCATCCAAACCTCGGTCATCAAGGTCATTTACGCCGTCGCGGCGGGCTGCACGATGGTGCTCAAACCCTCAGACGCCTCACCGGCGAGCGGGGTGGCACTGGCCGAGGTGATGCACGAGGCGGGCGTGCCCGCCGGTGTGTTCAACCTTGTGATCGGGCGCGGGTCTGTGGTGGGCGAGGCTTTGTCGCGCCACCCGCAGGTCGATATGGTGTCTTTCACCGGATCCACCGCCGCTGGCATCAAGGTGGGCGAGGCTGCTGCCCAAACGGTCAAGCGTGTCTGTCTGGAACTTGGCGGCAAATCGGCCAACATCGTTCTGCGCGATGCCAATCTGCAAAAGGCCGCGCATTGGAACATTCAGCGCGGCTTTTCCAATTCCGGCCAATCCTGCCATGCACCAAGCCGGATGCTGGTGCACGAAAGCCAAGTGGCCGAGGTGCTGACCCATTTGGCGGACGAAATCGGGCGGATGAAACTGGGCGACCCGCGCGATCCCTCCACCACCCACGGCCCGATGGTTCACGCGCAACAGTACGCCAGCGTTCAGCGCCACATCCAGATCGGCTTGGACGAGGGCGCGCACCTTGTGACCGGCGGCCTTGGCAGGGTCGACGGCTTTAACCGCGGCTTTTTCTGCAAACCCACGGTGTTTTCGGGCGTGACCCGCGATATGACCTTGGCGCGCGAAGAGATCTTCGGGCCGGTGCTGGTCGTGATGCCCTATCAGACCGAAGACGAAGCGCTGGAGATCGCCAACGATTCAATCTTTGGGCTTGGCGGCTATGTTTTCAGCGAAGATCGCAAAAAGGGCTATGAGTTCGCCTGCGGCCTGCGCGCCGGGCGTATCAGTTTCAACGGGGCCAACACCAATTCCCACACGCCGATGGGCGGCTATAAACAGTCGGGCATCGGCCGGTCGATGGGGGTGTTCGGGCTGGAAGAATACCTGCAAGTCAAGTCGATCTACGGCTTTGAAGACGAGGCACAGGGCCTGCCCGGGATCTAACGGCCTAGGTCGGCTGCGCCCGTGGCCAGACGGCGCAAGACGGGCGGCCCCATCACGGGGGGGCTGGTGGTGCAGGCTTGTTCACGCTTAAGACCCCGATCAGGCCAGCAGGGCCATCGCGGTTTGTTCGTCGGTGACAAGGGTTGTCGGGCTGATTGTTCTAATACTGGCGCGGATGGCGTTAAGCTTGTCTTTTCCGCCAGAGATCAGCACCCGTTCGGGCGTGCGCCTCAGTCGCGCAAGGTTGACCGAGATCACGCGGCTGTTCACTTCGTGATCCACCAATTCGCCGTTTTGGTCGATAAAGTTGTACAGCACATCGCCGATGGCCCCCGCTTCAATCAACGAACGGCGGTCAGCTTCTGACAGATACCCCGTGCGGTAACTGGTGGTCATCGAACTTATACCGCCGCACGACAGCAGCGCCATGTCGAGTTTATCGGCCATCTCGAAGATCGCAGACAGGCCGCAGCGTTCTAGCAAGGCGTGTTTGGTTTCGGGGCTGTCGACCACGGCGGGGGCGGGGATCAAAAAGCCCTCGCCCTGAAAAAGCTCGGCAAACTGCCAAGCGAATTCGGCGGGGTTAAAGCGGCGGGCTGCGGCGATGCCGCCCAGCAAAGACACAACGCGAAAATCGTCCAGCGTGGCCCCGATGATAAAGGGCAAGGTGTTAAACAAGGTGCGGCCCCAGCCCACCCCAACAGTCATGCCTGCCCGCATCTCGCCCGAGATAAAGTTGCCCGCAGCGGCGGCGATGACCTTGACCGGATCAGCTTCGGGGTCAGAAAACGGGGCAACGATCACGCGGTTGATGCCAAAGCGGGTTTCCACCTCGCGTTCCAGCAGCAACAGGTCGGTCAGGGGGGCGGCAATGGTGATGCGCACTTCGTTGCGGCGGCGGGCGTCGGCCAAAAGGCGCACCACCATGACCCGACTGATGCCAAGCTGGGTTGCGATGTCATTTTGCGTCGCGCCTTCGACGTGGTAAAGCCAGATCGCCCGCGCGCGAAGCCTGTCTGCCTCGCTTTGAATGCCGACGCTGGGATGTGCAACTTGCATGACAGGTTTAGCCTTTTGATCAGCCTACGGGTTCGACAGATCGGATCATGCGGTTGATGATCCGTGCCACCCGATCAGGGCATTCTATCTGCGGAATATGCCCTGCTCCGGTCAGAAGATGAAGCGCGAATTCGCCCTCGGCGCGGATGGCGTGGGAGGGGGGGATGATCTGGTCACTGCGGCCCCACAGGATCTGCAAAGGGCACGCGGCGCGGTGCAAGGCGGGGCGCAGATCAAAGGCTTGCACGCCGTCGGGAAACAGCGCCTGCGCCAGATCGGCCTGACACGCGCGCAGCGCCCCATCGGCGCGGGCGCGCATGGCGGCACGGGCGTACTCATCGCTGATGCCCTGCGGCGTGGCGGTCAGGCGGCGCAGCCATGGGGCCAAGCTTTCCACACGGCTGGCGCGGACGATGCCGTTCAGAGCGGCGGCATCAATCTCGGGGCCAAGGCCGGCGGGGGCGATCAGGGTCAGGCTGGCGATGCGGCGTGCGCGAATATCTGCCAAGGCCAGCGCAAGGGCCGCACCCAGCGAATGGCCGACAAGGTGAACGGCTTCGCTGTCGCGCGTGGCATCGTCAAACGCCTCAACCACCATGCGTGCGAGGTCTTGAAAGCTGTTGACCTGCCGCTTGGGCGATTTGCCGTGGCCGGGAAGGTCAAGGCGCAGCAAGGGCGCAGTTGGACCAAGCGCCTTTTCCAGCGGGGCCCAGGATTGGCTGTCAGCGGTGAAGCCGTGCAACAGGACGATGGGTTTGCCTAGACCCGCGCGGCGCCAGAGATGCAGGGGGCCTGTCTCGTGGCGCCATCCCGTTGCGGGCGAAGGTTCTGAAGCCTTGGGCGCTGCGCGTGCGGCGATCTGCCCTGTCACATCCGCCTGTTGCACGCGGCCAAGTGGGCCGGTGCCTATTACTTCGGAAAGGGTCACGCCATGGTCGCGGGCCGCTTTACGCGCGGCGGGGGTGGCGCGTTGGCCCAAAGCCTGCGGCAGTTGCACCGGTTGCGTGCCAACAGAGGCGGCAACGGGGGGCTTGACCGCGTCGGGCACGGGGGGGGCTGCGGCTTGTTTGACAGGGGCTTGCCCAGCGGCCATGCCGTCGGGGTAAATCCATGCCAAGGTGCTTCCCACCGGCACTTTGTCGCCGACTTTCGCAGTGATGTGGTGCAAACGACCTGTTGCGGGCGCTTCCACCTCCATCGCGGCCTTGTCGGTTTCGATGTCAAACAAGGCTGCGCCGCGTTCAACCCGTGCGCCGTCTGCGACATGCCAGACGGCCAGCGTGCCGTGGGTCATATCCATATCAACTTTGGGCAGGATCACATCGGTCGGCTGCAAACCTTGCGGCCGTTCCGGCGATATCGGGGCTGCCAAAGGCGCAACCGCTTCCCCTTGGACGTACAAGACGGCAATCGTGGTCCCGACGGCCACCTTGTCGCCAGCCTGCGCTGTGATGTGGTGCAGATAACCGGTGGCGGGTGACTCGACCTCCATCGCGGCTTTGTCGGTTTCAATGTCAAACAGCGGTGCGCCTTTTTGCACCAATTGCCCTTCGGCGGCGTGCCACGTGGCCAGGGTGCCGTGGGACATATCCATGTCGACCTTGGGCAGGATCACTTCGACCGGCATCGTCAAACCTCGCGGCGGGCAAGGCGGCGGGCGGCGGCCTCGATCGTGTCAACCTGCGGCACAGAGGCGCGTTCCAGATCGGGGTTATAGGGCACAGGCGCATCGGCAGCGCCAAGGCGTAAGATCGGCGCATCCAGGTAATCAAACGCATCGCTTTCTGCGACCATGGCGCTGATTTCTGCACCCACGCCGTAGGCTTTCACACCTTCGTAGACCACCAAAAGCTTGCCCGTCTTGCGCACCGAGGTCAGGATCGTGTCATGGTCAATCGGGCGGATCGAGCGCAGGTCAATCACCTCGGCGTGAATGCCATCGACGGCCAGCCTTTCCGCCGCTTCTAACGCACGGTGCAGCATGATGGACCCTGCAACAATGGTCAGATCGGCGCCAGAACGGCGCACCAGTGCCTTGCCGATCGGGGTTAGATAGCTGCCTTCGGGAACATGCCCGCGGGTTTTGTAGAGAAGCTTATGTTCAAAGATCATCACGGGGTCGGGGTCAGCCAAGGCTGCCAGCAGCATACCTTTGGCATCTTCGGGCGTGGCGGGTTGGAGCACCTTTAGGCCCGGCACATGGCCAAACCACGCCTCGATGCTTTGGCTGTGCTGGGCGGCAGCACCCGTTCCCGACCCTGACGGCATGCGAAACACCACGGGCACCGAGGCCTCTCCGCCCAGCATGTAGCGCAGCTTGGCGGCCTGATTGACGATCTGTTCCATGGCGAGCATGGCGAAATCGGAAAACTGGAATTCGAAAATCGGCTTTAACCCTGTCAGCGCCGCCCCCACAGCCACACCCGCCCCGCCCAGTTCGGAAATTGGCGTGTCCATCACGCGGTCGGGGCCAAAGCGGTCAATCAGGTCAAGCGTGACTTGAAATGCCCCGCCGTAGACGCCGATGTCTTCGCCCATGACGATCACGGTCGGGTCGGCCTGCATGGCAAGGGCCATGGCTTCGCGGATGGCTTCTGCATAAGACAAGATACGCTGATCGCCGGTGTCAGCCGATGTCACGGGGTTGGATGCGACGTTCATATTCAAGCCTCTGCGTAGACGTAGCGGGTGACTTCAGACAGGTGCGGTGCAGCACTGGCCTTGGCAAATTCGATGCCCTTTTGCACATCGGCCACAGCTTCAGCGGCAATGGCATCGGCGGCGGCGTCGTCCAAGATGCCGTGCGCGATCAGGTCGGCGCGGAAGCGGGCGATGGGGTCTTTGGCCATCCACGATTCGATCTCGTCCTTGGTGCGGTAGCGGTTGCGGTCGGATTTGGAATGGCCACGCCAGCGGTAGGTCAGATTTTCCACAAGGCTTGGCCCTTCGCCTGCACGCGCACGGGCGATGGCGATGTGCAACGCTTCGCTGACGGCGGAAAAATCGTTGCCGTCCACCGTGACGCCGGGCATCGCGTAGGCGGCTGCACGCTGCGAGATGTGCTGGACGGCGGTGGAACGGGCCGTGGATGTCGACATGCCGTAGCCGTTGTTTTCGCACACAAAGATCACTGGCAGTTTCCAGACGCTGGCGATGTTCAGCGATTCGTGAAACGCGCCTTCGTTGTTGGCCCCGTCGCCAAAGAAGCACACCGTGACATCGGATTTGCCAAGGCGTTTGGCGGCCAAAGCGGCCCCCACGGCGATGGGCAAGCCGCCGCCCACAATGCCATTTGCCCCAAGGTTGCCGGTTTTGACATCGGCAATATGCATCGACCCGCCGCGCCCGTGACAATAGCCGGTTTCCTTGCCGAAAAACTCGGCAAACATCCGGCCCACATCGGCCCCCTTGGCGATGCAGTGCCCATGGCCGCGGTGGTTCGAGGTGATTTTGTCGGCGTCTGTCAGCTCCATACAGCTTGCCATGGCGCTGCCTTCTTGCCCGATCGACAGGTGCATCGTGCCGTGGATCATGCCGCGGGTGTAGCTGTCTTCGGCCCCTTCCTCGAAACGGCGGATCAGGTACATGCGCTTGAGCGCCTCGCGCAGTTGGGCGGGGGCGTAGTGGCGGATGGCGAAGGGGCGGTTGTCGGTGGTGGGGTCAGCCATGATCACAGCCCCAACATGGCGTCTTGGCGGGCGCGCAGGGCTGCGATCTTGCTGGTGGCGGGCACGGCGGTGTTGGCGCGGGTGATCAGATCACCTTTCTTGATGGGCGCAGTCACCTTGGCCCCCGTCAACAGGCCACACGGAATAGCCCCGGCGCTGCGCGCTTGCGGAGCCGTCATAATCCAAGCGCGGTAGCAATATTCGCCAATCTGGTCGAGGGTTTCGCCCACCGCCATATCCTTTTTGGCCACAGCGCAAACCTCTGCCACAGGGCGGGCCATCGGCACCATGTCGGCCTTGCCGTAAAGCACCACGCGCGCGCAGGTCAAAGGCACCTCTAGCGAGGTGAGGTGATAGGGCCGAAAGAAGGTGAAATAGGGCCCTTCGCCCATTTTCAGGTCTTCCATACGCTCGCGGATGCGCGGGTGATCCATCTCGGCCACAACGAACACACCGGGGGCGACGCCCTTTCCGATCGAGTAATCCACCCGCCCTTCGCCCGAAGACAGCACACCGCCGGCCGAGGCGGGGATCAGCACCTTGTTCAGCTCATCGCGCGAACAAGCGGGGCCGTGCATACCGAGGCAGTCGGGGATCAGGCCCGTGGCATTGGCGATGGCCGCCATTTCTACCATGGTCTTTGACCCATCGACAAACTCTACCAACATGCGCGGGTTCATGTGGCGGCGCACGGCTTCCTCGGTATAGGCATCGGGGGTGGCGTCAAAATTCAGCGGGTTGTTCTTGCCCTTGCCTGCGCTGACGATGCGGTGGCCCATGGCGCTGACAAATTCGATCAGTTCCATGCAAGAAGAAGGTTCATCGCCCGCGCCCAGCGAATAGACCACGCCAAGGCGCTCTGCCTCAGATCGCAGATAAGCGCCGATGGTGACATCGGCTTCGACGTTCATCATGACCAGATGTTTGCCGCGCTCCATCGCCGCAAGACCAATCTCGGCCCCGACCGAGGGGATGCCGGTTGCGTCGATCACCACGTCGATCAAGCCCGATTCCAGCAGCGTTTCCACGCGCTGTGTGGTGGCGATTCGACCGGATTCGATTGCGGCGTTCAGCGCATCGGTGGTGTCGGTGGCCACGGCGCGGTCGCTGTCGCCGTAGGCGATGCTGACCGAACGCCCAGCGGCTTGCGGGTTCAACTCACTGATCGCGCCGATTTCGATGCCGCGCATATGGGCAACGCGGCTGACGATGTCGGTCCCCATCTCTCCCGCGCCGACAAGGCCGATTCGCACGGGTTTTCCGGTTTCAGCGCGTGCAGCCAAGTCTTTGGCAAGGCCGGTCAGGGCGACATTTGTGGGCATTCGGGGTCTCCTCGATAGGGTTGACGCAAGATATCTGTACATTTGCCTTTCTGTCAATCATAAGTTCAAGCAATGAGGCGGGTGATTGTGCAGAAAATCGGATTGACAGCCGGTAATCTGTGCACACACGATGGAATCGAGTTTCTAAAGTTCAAGACCGCAGGGTTTCGGATGCCTTGTTGCGCAAGGGTGCTGTGCGACAGAAGCTTTGAATACGGGCAAGGCGCGCGAAGGGGCCAAGACCCCCCCTCACCCCGCGTGGCCCTTGGCCTTGGAACACAACAGGCCACATCACGGCGATGTGGCACTTAAAGCGTGCGGATGAGAGGAAAGCATGGCTGCAACATTTGACTACACCGCGATGGGCTTCATCACGTTTGACGCGCTCTGCCGCCCCGTCACACAGATTCCGCCCAAGGGTGACACCTATTTTGTCGAAGAGTTGACCCTTGCCGTGTCCGGCGCTGCCGGAAGTGCCGTGATCGTCGCGGCCAAGCACGGTCTGAAAACCCAAGCTGTGGGCGGGGTGGGGGTCGACGATATGGGCGACTGGGTGTTGATGAAGCTGAACAGGTTCGGCGTCGACACACAGTTGATGCAACGCTGCGGGGATTTCACAACCTCGTCGTCGTTGGTGACAACGCGGCCTGATGGCCAGCGCCCCGCGTTGCATAAGCGGGGGGCAACGGACGGCTTTTTCATTGATGACGCCCAGATCGACCGCGTGCTTGATACCAAGATCCTGCATGTCGGCGGCGTGGGCCTGATGAACCGCATGGATGACGCCGGACGCACTGCCGAGATCATGGCCGAGGCAAGGCGGCGCGGGGTTATCACCACGCTCGACGTTTTTGCATCAACCGCAGCCGACCTGCCGAAGGTGGAACGCTTGCTGCCCTATACCGATTATTTCATTCCGTCGGAAGAAGAGGCCCGCGCCCTTTCAGGGCTGCACGAAAACCATGATCTGGCGCATTTCCTGCTGGATCGGGGGGCCGCTTGCGTGATTCTGACCTTGGGGGCGCAGGGCGCGTTTTATTGCCACCGGAACGGGACAGAGTTTCACACGCCGTCCTTTCAGGTTGACGTGAAATGCACCTGTGGCTGTGGCGACTGCTTTAACGGTGGCTTTGCGACGGGGTTGCATCTGGGGCTGACCCCGCAAGACTGCGTGGAACTGGGGCAGGCGTCTTCGGCGCAGAATGCCACGGGCCTGGGCAGTCAGGCAGGGGTGCGCGATCTGCGCCATACGATGGAATTCATCAAAGCAACGCCGCATAGACCCAAGGTCTAGCTTTTCGTCGGGGCTGCGATGGTCTATCTTGGCCCTAAAGACGCAAGGTGATCATGCGAAACCCGCTGCCGAACCCTTTGCCCGATGCCATGCCGCTGCGCGATGCGCTGCGGGGCTTGCGCCATGCGGTGCGGCGCGGCGGGGAAACCTTGCTGGACGTGATGCCGCTTGACCAGTTGCCGCCGCCCGCCTCGCATCTGGCCGGGGTTGTGATGCGCGAAGTGGGCGAGCTGGCCAAGGGCGTCGGGGAAGTTGCCGCGGGACTTGCCCGCTTGGCGCTTGGGGGCAGCGATGCGCCGCATGCGATGCATCTGACCGCCCGCGAAGGGGCGGAAGATGCCTTTGCGCAGGGCATCTATGCCGCCTTGCGTCTGGTTCTGCGCCGGTTGGATGCGCCGTCGGTCTATGTCAGCGAAACGGCGGCGCGGATGGCCTATGTGGCTTTGCGGCCAGACCAAAGGCACGGCGCAGACGCCGACATTGCCGCCGCTTTGTCGCTGTCCTTGGCTGAGGCCAAGGTGATGCGCGGCGCTTCGGCGCAAGATGCGGCCCATGTCCCGGGCAAGGCGATCGAGCATGTGGCCCTCTTTGCCGTTCTGCTGTGGGTACAATCCACCCGCAGCGAGGCCGAGGATGAAGCGGCCCTTGCTTCGGCCACCGATTTGGCCTTGGCGCTGGCCGCCGAGGCGGACGCCGCCTTTTGCAACCGCGACAGCGCCAAGCTTGCGGCCCTATATGCCGAGTTTTCCGGCCATGTCTGACCTTCCCCCGCTGTCAGGCAGCCTGCCACCCACCAACGAACCCCTGCGCATCGCGGTGCGGCGGATGCGGTGGTTTCGGGCGGCCTTTGACGCCTATGTGAAGGCCATCGGGGACAGGATCGGCTGCACCTACAAGATCGACGAGGCCAAGTTGGCCGCCATCTTCGTGCGCTGGCTGCGCGCGGTTGAGCGCCAAAAACCCGGCAACCGCGAAGACCGCCACGCCTATTTCGAATTCGCCGCAGGCCTGATGCTGCGCGAACTTACGGCAGAAATGCCGCTGACGGCACTGGCCCCGCCCGCCAAAAGCCCTGCGGACTCTGCCGCCGCCTTTTGGCCCGAAGGCTATGCCTGCACCCTATTCTGCCTGACCGTGCATTCCGCCGCCATGCAGCAGGAATTCAAGGATAAGCCGCAGGTTTCCCCTGTGATTGACGACTTGCGCCATTGGTGGTCGTTCAAAGAAAACGCCCAAGCGGAAGCGTCGTTTTCGGTTGGCTTTCTGCTCACGCTTCTGGGCCACCAGCCCAATTGGATGCTGCCGGATGTCTTTCGCGCACGGTTAAGCGACGAGCTCACTCAGGTGTAAACCCGCGTGTCCCGCATGGGTCCAAGGCGGGCGAATCACACCTGCGCGCTGCACATTTTGCGCCGATTGCCCCCGTGCCAAGCCACTTTTCCAATCAGCGCTGCACCTAAAAGCGCGGTGTGTTTGGGTTTGGCTGCACGCCTGCGCCCAAGTCCTGCGATCTGTGTCGTCTTCGGGTGGGTTTGTACATAATATACAATTCATGAATAAGTGTGCGAAGGCCCCGACCCAACCCTGACGCGCCCGACGCACGGCTTGCGGCACGCCCGATCTTGGCGCGCCGCAACCGGTGGATCTGCGGGGGATCCCAGCCAAAAGGCCGCGCAAATAAGGCCATGAAAATATGGCAAATCTTTACCGCATCCCCGCCTTTTTCCGGCCAAGTATTGACAGGCAGGTTAGGGACGTTTGACCTTGGAAACGGGCCTGTGCGGGCGGTCAATCGGGCTGTCTGGTGCAAAGTCCGTGGGCCTGTGCTTTTTCTTGATTGACAGGCTCTCTGAACATAGTTTACCTTAAGATCATAAATGTTCCTTCGGGAGGTGGAGCAACATGGCGGAAATCTTCGATCATACGGGTGCGCCGGTCACCCATGGCAGGGCCCGGGTCAACGGCATTCGGATGCACTATGTGACGGCAGGACAGGGCGCGCCGCTGCTTTTGCTGCATGGCACGCCCAAGACGCATTTTTACTGGTACAAGCTGATCCCGCTGCTGACGCCCTATTTCCGCGTCGTCGCCCCCGACCTGCGCGGCTTTGGCGACACCGACAAGCCGCCCGCCGAGGAAGGCTATGACAGCCTGACCAATGCCAAGGATATGGCCGCGTTGATGACGCATCTGGGCCATGACACCTTCCATCTGCACGGCGAAGACCGTGGCGCGGAGTTTGCCTATGCCTTGGCCGCGACCGAACGTGCACGCGTCAAGACGCTGTCATTCTCTGAAATGCTGCTGTCGGGCGAAGGGCTGGAAGAGTGGTCGAATTTCACGCCTGAAAACGTCTCGTCGCAGTTCAACCTGAAAGGCGTCTGGGTCTGGCATATCCCCTTCTTCTGGATCCCGCATCTGCCCGAAATGCTGATCACGGGGCGCGAGCGGGAATTCTGGGAATTCTGGATCAAGGCCGAAACGTGGAACCCCAACGCCATCACCAACGAGGCGATTGACGAATGGATCGCCCGTCTGTCCGCACCGGGTGGCCTGCGCGGCTGTCTGGAAACCTACCGCGCGGGCATGAAGAACGCCCGCATCAATAAAGAGCTGAAGCAATCAAAGCTGACCCTGCCCATCCTGACCATCGGCGCGCCAGAGTTCTTTGGCGAGCTGGTGCGCGACCAGATGGAAAAGGTGGCGGTCGGCGTTGAACGCTCGGAAGTGTTCCAAGAATGTGGCCACAGCCTTGCGCTGGAAGCCCCTGACCGTCTGGCCCTAACCCTGCGCGAGTTCATGCTGCACAGGGCCTAAGCCGAACCCAAGACCACAAGACTTACCCAAACCGGCAGGCCTCTGACGAGGAGGCCCTGTCACACCCAAAAAACTGGAGGAGAAGACTATGAAACACCTGAACTTCAAACGCGCTGCGCTGGCCCTGTCGGTCGCTCTGCTTCCCAGCTTTGCGCTGGCAGATATCGCCGCCGACATCCAGCATCCGCTGTGGTACAAAGCGCCGTCCGACAAGACGATGGAATTCGCCAAGATGGACAATCTGGAAGGCGTCGTTGTATCGGATGGTCAAGACGGCGCTGCGGGTTTTCCGGCCGCTGATCTGAAGCTGACCGACGAGCAGATTGCCAAGGTTAAGGCCGGCAATTTCACGGTTGCCATTTCGATGGGTTGGATGGGCGATGACTGGGCTTCCCAGCAACTGATCGGCCTGAAAGAAACCTTTGAAGCCATGGGCATCAAGGTTGTGGCTGAAACCAACGCCAACTGGGACGACGCCAAGCAAATCTCTGACCTTGACGCGATCAGCGTCTTGAAGCCCAGCTTGCTGGTGTCGATTCCGCTGAACGGCCAAACCACCGCTTCGGCTTACCAGAAGATCGCCGCTGCTGGCACCAAGGTTGTGTTCATCGACCAAGCGGTCGAAGGCATGACGGCGGGCAAGGACTATGCCTCGATCATCTCGTCTGACAACCTGCAACTGGGCATGTATCTGGCGGACGAATTGGCCGACGCGCTGGGTGGCAAGGGCAATGTGGCTGCGATGTACTACGCTGCAGACTTCTATGTGACCAACCTGCGCTATGAAGGCTTCATCGCCCGCGTGATGGCCAAGTATCCCGACCTGCACGTGATCGCCGCTGCTGGCCACAACAACCCCAACAAAGGCCAAGAAGTGGCTGACGGTCTGCTGGCCCGCTACCCCAATCTGGACGGCGTTTATGCAAGCTGGTCGATCCCGGCGATGGGGGCTGTGACCTCGGCCACCGTGGCAGGCCGCACGCCTGACAACTTCAAGATCGTCAACGAGAACTTTGACCAGATCGTTGCCTTGAACATGGCACAGAACGGCTTCATCGCCGGTATCTCGTCGCAGCGCCCCTATGACCAAGGCGTGGCCGAAGCCAAGACCGGTGCCCTGACCCTGATCGGCGAGACGACCCCGCCCTATATCGTCGTGCCGCCGGTTAAAGTGGAACGCAGCAATCTGGCCGAATCGTATAAGACGATTTACCGTATTGACCTGCCGGAAGAGATGGCTGCCGCGCTGGCCCAATAACGACCTTGGGGTGCGGCAGACTTTCTGCCGCACCCCTATTCCTTTAGGAACCCGACCATGACGCAAGCCCTGATCCTAGAGATGACGGATATCCGCAAATCCTTTGGCGCGATTGCGGTGTTAAAGCAGGTGGGCTTCACCCTGCGCAAGGGCGAGGTTCATGCCCTGATGGGCGGCAATGGGGCGGGCAAATCCACCCTGATGAAAATCCTGACAGGCGTTTATCGCCGGGACGGCGGCCAAGTCGTGATCGACGGCCAGCCGGTTGACCTACCCGATGCCACCGCAGCCGAACGGGCGGGCGTGGCGATGATCTTTCAAGAATTCTCGCTGGTGCCGACCTTGACGGTTGCCCAGAACATTTTTCTCAAACGCGAGCCGCGCTTTGCAGGCACGCCCTTTATCAACGGCGCAGAGATGGTACGCCGGTCGCGCGCGATACTGGATGAATTGGGGGTTGATATCGACCCCAACGCTTTGGTCAGCAGCTTAAGCGTCGGCTATATGCAAATCGTCGAAATTGCCAAGGCCCTGTCGAAAAAGGCGCGGATTTTGGTGATGGATGAACCCACATCTTCCCTTTCTGAAGCCGAGACGTCTGCGCTGTTCGAATTGGTCGGGCGTTTGCGCGCCGCAGGCATTTCCATTGTCTACATCTCGCACCGCATGGCCGAAATCCTAACGCTTTGCAACCGCGTTACCGTGATGCGTGACGGCGAAACGGTGATGACCGAAAACTGCGCCGACCTATCGGTGGCCCGTATCGTCGAGGCGATGTTGGGGGCGGGCAATACCGCCACCTTCACGTGGAAAGACCGTGCCGTGCCCGAAACCGCGCGGCCTGTGGTGCAGGTGCGCAACCTGCGCTTGGCCAAGCGGATCGACGATGTCAGTTTTGATATCCGCGAGGGCGAAATCGTCGGTCTGGCTGGCCTGATGGGGTCGGGCCGTACCGAAATCGCGGAAACCCTGTTTGGCCGCCGCAAGGCCGTGTCGGGCGAGGTGATCTTTGACGGTGCGCCGGTGACAAGCCAAGCCGACGCCATTGCCCGCGGCATGGCCCTTGTGCCCGAAGACCGCCGCAAATTCGGACTTGTGCTGGATCATTCGGTTGGTGCCAACATCATCTTGCCCAATCTTGACCGCTTTACCCGCCGCCTGTTCGTACAAGACACGGCTGCAGCGCAAGTTGTGCACCGCACAATCCGCGATCTGTCGATCAAAACCGACGGGCCGGATAAACTGTCGCGGCTTTTGTCCGGCGGCAACCAGCAAAAAATCGTGATCGGCAAATGGCTTGTGCGTGCGCCGCGTCTGCTCATCTTGGATGAACCCACGATCGGCGTCGACATCGGCGCGAAATCCGAGATTGTCGATACCGTCCGAGCCATGGCCGACAAGGGCACGGCGGTTCTGGTGATCTCGTCTGAACTGGAAGAATTGATGGCGATCAGCGACCGCATTCTGGTCCTGCATGGCGGACGCATCGCCCAAAGTTTGAACCGCCGCGACGTGGCGACAGAGGAGGAACTTCACCATGCAATCCAAGGCCACAGCCACTCTGCGCCCAAGCGCGGCGCTGCCTAAGGTTCAGCTGCAAAACTACGTCGTCTATATCTTCTTCGCGGTGGTCTTGGGCTTCTTTGCGATTACGATTGGCGACAAGGGATTTTTGTCGGTGATGAACCTGTTCAACATCGCCCGCACCACGGCGATGATCACGGTGATCGCGGTAGCGATGACCTTTGTCATTTCTGCTGGCGAGCTTGACCTGTCAGTCGGCTCGATTGCCGCCCTGTCGGCGCTGACCTGCGGCTTGATGATGCAAGCGGGCTTTGCTTGGCCTGTGGCGGTGGTGGCTGCATTGGCGGCGGGGTTGATCGTTGGCAGCTTAAACGGGTTCTTTGTGACGATGATCGGGATACCGTCGTTCCTTGTCACCCTTGGCATGATGCAATTCGTGCGGGGTCTGGATATGCGGGTGACCTATACCAACCCGATTGCCATCTCGAACAAAACCTTCAACATGATCTTTGGGTCGGGCAGCGTGTTTGGCATTCCCTCGCTGCTGATCTGGTCGGTTGCTGTGGCGTTTTTGGGCTTTGTCGTGCTGAAATACACAGGCTTCGGCCGCGAGATTTTGGCGACTGGCGGCAACCGCATGGCGGCGGAATATTCCGGCGTGAAAACCCGCCGCATCAAGTTTGCCGCTTTCCTTTTGTCCGGCGCTGCGGCGGCGCTGTCGGGCCTGCTTTACACCGGCATGATGCAAACCGCGCGCTTCAACTTTGGCGAAGGGGCGGAGCTTATGGCCATCGCCGCCGTTATTCTGGGCGGAACCAGCCTGTTTGGCGGCAAGGGCACAATTTTGGGCACTTTCGCGGGATCGCTGCTGATTGGTACGATCAACAATGGGCTGATCATCATGGGGCTGGATGTGTCCGAACAAATGATGGTGGCAGGTGGCATCATCATTCTGGCCGTGGCCTTTGGCAAGAAACCTGCGCACTAGGTGTTCGGTCCAAGGCTGTGATGGGGCGCGTTCAGTGTGAAGAGGTCTTGCTGTGGTTTCCAGCATGTGCTGATGAATTCGCCAGATGTCAGACCCTTGAAAGCCTTCACTCTTCGCCCGAGCCTTTTGCGCTGACATGGTTGCCAAGGTGGTTTTTCAGCTGTTCGTGGTCGTCGTCGGGAAGGCATTTGACTGTCGCTTCCTGGGTCGTGCCGTTCGGTCTTTCGACCTGACCATCCGTCCGCGGGCAAGGCCGGTCGGCTGGGTTTTGACCCTCTTCTTCGCAGGCTTGCCGCTGCAAACAGCGGTGCGGTGATGATCGGCTACGATGTCGTTGAAGGCCGCTAGGAAGAATAGCCGTTAACCGGCGGCAGGAGCCTATACCGCGGCAATACGACGACAATCGCTTCCTTATGAACGGTCAGAACCGTGGATTTGGCGTTCTGAGGCCCGGTGGGCAACGCGGTCTCAGCGGCACTGCGGTGCACAGCAGCAGGGGGCACCCTGCCGTCTGTTTGTGTTTGGAGGGTGCGGGGTCGTCCGGCGTCGAGTATCGCGAGCGCAAAATTTAACTAAAGTTTAATCTTTTGATTGATGATCACCTCTTTCGTGGTAGAACGCTGAGGCAAATTGCAAACCTCATTTTCAGCCATCGGTGCGCCCATGAAAACCCAGCATTTCCCTCTGCCCCGCCTCGCCCCAGAACTTGACGACAGTGGCGTGCAGCCCTTGCTTTTGGCAAAGGCCACCCCCCTGACCAGCCTTGTTTCAGACGGCACAGAGGGCGACGACACGCTGAACGGCGGTGGCGGCGCCGATTCGCTTTCTGGTTTGGGGGGGGATGATCTTTTGTATGGGGGGGACGGAGATGATACACTCGATGGCGGCGACAGCTACGACACTCTATTCGGGGACGACGGCAACGACGTCCTTTTTGGGGGATCGCTCGGCGCATTCAGCCTTGATTCACTCTACGGCGGGAATGGCGACGACCTGCTGTATGGCGGCGACGATTCTTGGCCGGACGACCTTTACGGAGATTCAGGCAGTGACACCCTTTACGGCGGCGGCGGGATTGACGACCTTAACGGCGGCGGGGAGAATGACACGCTTTATGGTGGCGCGGACGGCGATCATTTGAATGGGGACGACGGCAACGACAGTCTGGATGGTGGCACTGGGTCCGATAATTTGGATGGCTATTCCGGCGACGACGGGCTTTCCGGCGGAACGGGGGACGACATCTTATATGGCGATATCGGCAACGATACCTTGGATGGGGGCACAGGCGCCGACGATATGTACGGCGGCGAAGGCAACGATATCTATTACGTCGATAGCACGCTTGATTACATCTACGAGGGGCAGGGTGATGAGTTTCAGATCGATACTGTCAGATCGTCGGTGTCTTACGAGCTAAATTACCGGGTTGAGAATCTGGAATTGATGGGCACCGCCAACCTGAGCGGCGGGGGCAATGGGTCTGCCAATATCATCACCGGCAACGCCGGAAACAACATTTTGGCCGGCTATTATGGCGCTGACACGCTTTATGGCGGGGCGGGCAATGACCAGCTGGACGGCGGTTACGACCTTGACACGTTGGCGGGTGGTCTTGGCGATGATATATATACCGTGGATGAGGCCGATGATGTCATCGTCGAACTTACCGGCGAAGGCACAGATTCTGTGAAGTCAGATGTAACCTATAGCTTGAGCGATTGGGTCGAAAACCTGATTTTGACAGGCACAGACGATATCAACGCGACAGGCAACGCTGCGGCCAATACGCTGACCGGAAATACCGCAGACAATACCTTAAGCGGGGGTGGCGCGTCTGACACGCTGTATGGCGGGACGGGCGATGATGTCTTGGACGGTGGCAGCGACGCCGACAGCTTGGTCGGCGGGCGTGGCGATGACACCTATCGGGTCGATTCAGCCGCCGATGTTATTGTCGAGCTGAGCAAGGAAGGAAACGATTGGGTGGAGGCAGGTTTCACCTACACCCTAAGCGACCAGATCGAAAACCTGATCCTGACCGGCACCGCTGCTGTCAACGGTACGGGCAACGGTACGGCGAATACACTCAGCGGAAACACAGCGAACAATGTCTTAAGCGGGGGCGGTTTGTCTGACACGCTGTATGGCGGTGCAGGCGACGACCAGTTGGACGGCGGAACTGAGGCCGATAGCTTGGTGGGCGGTCTGGGAAATGACACCTATACGGTCGATTCAACGGCCGACATCATCGTCGAACTTTTCGGCGAGGGCACCGACTCGGTCACGTCAACGGTGTCGTATAGTCTGGCCGACGGGATAGAAAACCTGACTTTGGCGGGCACTGCCGCTGTCAACGGCACGGGCAACGGGTCAGCGAATACACTCACCGGAAATGCTGCGAACAACGTTCTGGCCGGGGGCGGTTTGTCTGACACGCTTTATGGCGGGGCGGGCGATGACCAGTTGGACGGCGGCTCTGATGTTGACAGGTTGGTCGGCGGGCTGGGCAATGACACCTATTATATTAACAATGCCGCCGATGGTATTGCTGAGCTGAGCGGTGAAGGCACTGATCTGGCAAAATCCTCTGTGTCATTTTCTTTGGCCACCGGCGTTGAAAACCTGATCTTGATCGGCACGGGTGCTATCAACGGCACCGGCAATGCGGCAGCCAATACGATCACCGGGAACGGCGCAAACAACGTTTTAACCGGAGGGGCCTTGTCTGACACGTTGTATGGCGGTGCGGGCGGCGACCAGTTGGACGGCGGCACTGACGGCGACAGGTTGGTGGGTGGTCTTGGAAATGACACCTATATTGTCGACACGGCTGCCGATGTGATTGTCGAACTTTTTGGTGAAGGCACCGATTTGGTGAAATCGGCGATCAGCTTCACGCTGACCGATGGCCTTGAAAATCTTGTCCTGACGGGTACGGGCGCTTTGACGGGCACTGGTAACGCGGCGGCGAACACAATTACGGGAAACGCCGCAAACAATATTTTGAAGGCAGGTGCTATGTCTGACACGCTGTATGGCGGGGCGGGCGATGACCAGTTGGACGGCGGCACCGAGGCTGACAGGTTGGTCGGTGGTCTTGGAAATGACACTTATGTTGTCGACCATGGCAGCGATGTGATCGTAGAGTTAAGCGGCCAAGGCACCGATCTGGTGAAATCTTCGGTGTCCTTTGCCCTAACCGACGGGATAGAAAACCTTGTGTTGACCGGCACCGGCGCGAATAACGCCAAGGGCAACGCTGCTGCGAATACAATCACTGG
>CANFSY010000043.1 GCA_947449875.1 Paracoccaceae bacterium | reverse complement strand
GCAGCGTTTGGGTGGGCGTGCTGGCGGGGATTGGCGCGTCATGCCTGTTTGCGGCGATTCATGGGCTGGCGAGCATCACCTTTCGGGGCAATCAGTTGATTTCGGGCGTGGCGGTGAATTTCCTTGCCTCGGGCCTGACGGTGGTGCTGGGCACAAGCTGGTTTCAACTGGGCGGGCAGACGCCGGCCTTGGTGGACGGGATGCGCTTTGCCGAAATCGTCTTTCCCTTCGCCGCTCCGCCCAGCGAAACCGGCGATCTGGGGCTGATCGGCGGGATATATAGCCATGTTCTGTCCGGCCATTCGATCTTGGTCTATGTCGCCTTGGCCTGCGTGCCGCTGACATGGTGGGTGCTGTACCGCACCCGCTTTGGCCTGCGCCTGCGGGCGGTGGGTGAAAACCCTGCGGCGGTGGATACGGCGGGGGTGTCGGTGACGGGCCTGCGCTATGCGGCGGTGGGGATTACGGGGGTTTTGTGCGGATTGGCGGGGGCCTATATGTCGATGGGCCTGTCGGCCGGCTTCTTGCGCGAGATGACGGCAGGGCGCGGCTATATCGCGTTGGCCGCGCTGATCTTTGCCAAATGGCGGCCGTGGTATGCGCTGATGGCCTGCCTGCTGTTTGGCCTGCTGGATGCCATTGCCATCCGGTTTCAAAACATCGACATCGGTGTGCTGGTCATTCCGGTTCAGTTCACCCAAGCCCTGCCCTATATCCTGACCGTGATCATTCTGGCAGGCTTTGTCGGCAAGGCCATTCCCCCCCGCGCCGGAGGCGAGGCCTATGTCAAAGAGCGTTGAGATCATTCGCGCGCGGGCGGGCAACGCACCGATCCAACTGGCGCTGATCCTCGGGTCAGGTTTGGGCCATCTGGCCCATGCGGTGGACGGTGTGGCGATCCCTTATGCCGACCTGCCTGGCTTTCCCCATGTCAGCGTATCGGGCCACAACCCCAGCCTGCATGTCGGCACGCTAGAGGGCGTGCGCGTGGCCGTGCTGGGGGCGCGGGAACATTATTACGAAAAGGGCAATCCTGCGGCGATGCGGGTGGCTTTGGAAACGCTGAAAGCGCTGGGTGCAAGTGCTGTGATTGCCACCAACGCTGCGGGCAGCCTGCGTACCGATATCCGGCCGGGCGATCTGATGCTGCTGTGCGATCATATCAACTTTTCGGGCCTAAACCCTTTGATCGGCGAGCCGACCGATGCGCGGTTTGTGCCCATGACCGACGCCCATAATCCGGCGATGCGGGCAGCCTTGCAGGCGGCAGCCGTGGCCGAAGGCGTGGCGCTGCCCGAAGGCGTTTATGCGTGGTACTCTGGCCCCAGCTTTGAAACCCCCGCCGAAATTCGGGCGATCAAGATTTTGGGCGGCGATGCCGTGGGCATGTCAACCGTGCCCGAGGTGATCTTGGCGCGGTTTTTGGGGCTGAAGGTCGCGGCGATTTCCACCATCACCAACATGGCGGCGGGCCTGTCTGACGAGAAAATCAGCCATGAACACACCAAAGCCATGGCCCCTTTGGGCGCTGCCAAGCTGGAAAAAATCCTGCGCCGCTACCTGCGGAAATGGGTCTGAACGACCACAAAAGACGACCGTTTTATGCGTGATTTCCCTAAGGATTTGAGGGACATGTGCGACTTTTTGGCCCCTTTTCCCCCTCATTTTCACGCTATGCGAAAAACTTGGCCAGAAGCGTTTGACTTGGGGCCAAAAGCCGCGCAAGCCTGAGTGAAAGAGGCCCGCCGTCAACGGCACAGACCCCACAGGCACGATGATTTTGTACCTTCCTATCGCCGAAGTCTCGGTGAACGCCTTTGTCCTTTTGGGCCTAGGCGGGTTGATCGGCTTTTTGTCGGGCATGTTTGGCGTGGGCGGCGGGTTCTTGATCACGCCCTTGCTGATGATGATCGGCGTGCCCCCCGGCGTTGCGGTGGCGACGGGGGCCAATCAGGTTGTGGCCTCGTCGATCTCGGGGGCATTGGCGCAGTTCAAGCGGCGCGCGGTCGATTTGCCGATGGGCGCGGTCTTGACGGGCGGCGGTTTGGCGGGGTCTACGCTGGGCGGGTATGTTTTTGATCTGATGAGCAGGCTTGGCCAGACGGATGTGTTTGTGCAACTGTCTTATGTGCTGTTCTTGGGGTTCATTGGCACGATGATGCTGGTGGAAAGTATCAATTCCCTGCGCCGCACCGGCAAGGCACAGATCCGGCGGTCGCATGTGCATTCTTGGGTGCACCGCATGCCGTTCAAGATGAAATTCCGCGCCTCGGGGCTGTATATCTCGGTCATCCCGCCGTTGCTGGTGGGGGCGGCGGTGGGCTTTTTATCGGCGATCATGGGGGTGGGTGGGGGCTTTGTGATGGTGCCCGCGATGATTTACCTCTTGGGGATGCCCACCAAGGTTGTGGTCGGCACCAGTCTGTTTCAGATCACCTTTGTCACGGGCTATACCACGCTGGTCCATGCCGTAACCCACCACACAGTGGATATGATGCTGGCGCTGTTGCTGATCATTGGCGGCGTGATCGGTGCGCAGATCGGCGCGCGGGTCGGCGTGCGGCTCAAGGCGGAACAGTTGCGGATATTGCTGTCGCTTCTGGTGCTGGCCGTGGCCGTGAAGATCGGCTTTGACCTGCTGCTGACGCCTGCGGAATTGTACTCGGTCACGCGGGTGGCGTTATGAAAGGCTGGCTTTTGGCTTTGTGCCTGATGGCTCTTCCGGCGCACGGCGAAGAGATCGTCTCGGGTGTCAGCCAATCGGGCGTGTCGATCACCACCAATTTCGACGGCGCTTCGATCCTTGTCTACGGGGCCGCTTTGCGCGATGCCCCCGCCCCCGCTTGGCCCCTGATGGAGGTGATCATCACCGTCGAGGGCCCCGCGACCCCCTTGGTGATCCGCAAAAAAGACCATGTGGCCGGCATCTGGCTGAACCGCGGATCGGTCAAGATCACGGCCGCGCCCAGCTTTTATGCTGTCGCCTCGACCAAGGCGGTGGGCGATATTCTGTTGCCTGCCGAAGATGCGAAATACCATATCACCATCCCCCAAACGATTGACGCCGCCGCCGCCCCCAGTGCCGACCAAACCCCCTATATCGAGGCGCTGCAACGCATCCGCCAAGCCTCGGGCTCTTTCGTGCTGGCCCCTGACAGCGTGCTGTTGCTGCGCCAAGCCCTGTTTCGCACCGACATCAGCCTGCCCGCCAATCTGGTCGAAGGCCCCTATAAGGTGCGCATTTTCCTGACGCGGGGCGGTGCGGTGGTGGATATGCAAGAAAGCCAGATCGACGTGCAAAAAGCCGGTGTCGAGCGCACATTGTACCGACTGGCGATGGAGCAACCCCTGATCTACGGGCTCCTCTCGCTGCTGATGGCCATGGTGGCGGGCTGGGGCGCGCAAGAGCTGTTCAAACGGTTGCGGATTTAACGCGCATCAGGGTTCCGGCATCAAGAAATGCGCGGTGGCTTGGGCAAAGGGCTTGGCGCGGTTGTCTTGCCATGCCTCTACCTGCACCGTCGCAAAGCGCCGCCCCCGCCGTGTCACCATGGCGCGCGCGTAAGCATCGCGCGGCAGGCCAGAGCGCAGGTAATCGACGGTAAAGGTGATGGTCTTGGGCAGCGCGGGAAAGGTTTCGGCGGCAGGGTCAATGCGGCCTTCCTCCATATCCTGCCACAGGCTGGACCATGCCAGTTCGATGATCGCCGCCACCTCTAGAAAGGCCGCCGTGGCCCCGCCGTGCAAGGCGGGGATCGCCGGATTGCCGATCAGTGACGGGTGAAAGGGCAAAACAGCGGTCAATTCATCGCCGCGCCGATCAAAGCCAGCGCCCAGAAAGCCGATATAGGGCACGCCTGCCACCAAACGGGCCAGCGCGGCCTCTCGGCGGGATTTGACAACCTCGATCGGTTCGGGGGGCTTGCGGGTCATGCGGGCGGCCTTTCCAGCGTGAAGGTGCCCGTGCCCATCGCCACGGGGCGGCTTTCGTCGGCATCGGTGGCGGTGACGCGCACAAAGGCCACGGTGCGCGTGACATGGTGACAAACGGCCCGCGCGGTGATGGCCTGACCGGGGGTGGCGGGGCGCATGTAATCTATGCGCAGATCCAGCGTGGCCGTGGCGGCAGGGGCCGACGGGTGGCACATGACAGCCGCGCCCGACGCCGTATCCATCAACGCCGAGATGGCCCCGCCGTGCAGCACGCCCGTAGCCGGATCGCCGATCAGTCGAGGATCGTAGGGCATGGTGATGGTGGCCTGTCCGGCTGACATTGCGGTCACAATCATCCCCAGACTTCGCGCATGGGGCAGCGATTGCATCATAGCCTGCGCTTGGGTCATTTTGTCGGTCATCGCGGTCTCCTTGGCGGCTATTGTGGACCCTGTGCGCGCAGGTGCAAGGGTGCTGTGACATGTGTCTTTTGCCCAACCCCGCCCCCCTGACAGCGTAGGGCCTCGCCGCAGCGGCACGCTTACCGCCGCCATTCCCCCCGCGCGCGGATCACGCTGGACGAGGCGGCATGCAGCGGCATATTCACAAAGCACCACACCGGTGCGGTGCGGTGGACCAGCACCTCGGGCGCCAAAACCCGCGCCCCGCGAAAGGTGCGCGCTGCCACCGACAGGCGCGCGGCCAGCCCAGCACCGGGGCGCGCCATGATGGCCACGGGCACGCGCGCCATGATCTGCCGCCAGCTGCGCCAGCGGTGGAACTGCACAAGGTTATCCGCCCCCATGATCCACACAAAGCGCACGCCGGGGTAAAGCGCCTGCAAGCGGCGCAAGGTGTCAACCGTGGCCCGCGTGCCCAAACGCGCTTCAAGATCGCTGACAACCACCCTTGGGTCATCGCCCAGCTTTTCACGCGCCCGCGCCATGCGCAGCGCCATCGGGGCCGGAGCGTTCGCCTTAAGCGGGTTGCCGGGGCTGACCAGCCACCAGACCCTGTCCAGCCCGATCCGCCGCAATGCCTCGCGGGTGATGTGCACATGCCCGTCATGGGCCGGATCAAACGACCCACCCAGCAGGCCCACGACCATGCCCCGATAGGCCGCTGGAAAGCCCTGCCCCATTACTCTTTCGGCCCCTGTGTCACGAAAGCGCAATTTCAGGGCCAGCTTGCGCCCATGTCAACCGCAATCGGCGTTGAAGAGCCGCGCCCTTTCCCTTAGATGAAGCGCAAACCGGGATGGAGAGCGCAGATGGCCAGTTATCAATACGTCTACCACATGGACAATGTCTCCAAGACCTATCCGGGTGGCAAGAAGTGCTTTGAGAATATCAAGCTGAACTTCCTGCCGGGCGTGAAGATCGGCGTTGTCGGCGTGAACGGGTCGGGCAAGTCGACCTTGCTGCGCATCATGGCAGGGATCGACAAGGATTTCGTGGGCGACGCTTGGGCCGCCAAAGGCGCGCGCGTGGGCTATCTGGCGCAAGAACCCATGCTGGATGCCAAGCTGAACGTGCGTGACAACGTGAAACTTGGCTGTGCGGCCAAGGTTGCCAAGCTGGACCGCTATAACGAACTGGCGATGAACTATTCCGACGATACGGCGGATGAGATGTCGCGGTTGCAAGACGAGATTGACGCCGAAAATCTGTGGGATCTCGACAGCCAGATTGACGTGGCGATGGAAGCTTTGCGCTGCCCGCCCGATGACGCCGATGTGGAAAGCCTGTCGGGCGGCGAACGCCGCCGCGTGGCGCTGTGCCAGTTGCTGCTGGATGCGCCCGACATGCTGCTGCTTGACGAACCGACCAACCACCTTGACGCGGAATCCATCGCGTGGCTGCAACAGCATCTGATCGACTATAAGGGCACGATCCTTGTGGTAACCCACGACCGTTATTTCCTTGATGATATCACCGGATGGATCTTGGAACTCGACCGTGGCCGCGGCATTCCCTACGAGGGCAATTATACCGCTTGGCTAGACCAAAAAGCCAAACGCGCCGCCCAAGAGGCGCGCGAGGACAAGTCCAAGCAAAAGGCGATGGAAAAGGAACTGGAATGGATCCGTGCTGGTGCGCGGGCCCGTCAGGCCAAGCAAAAAGCCCGTATCAGCAAGTATAACGAAATGGCGACCCAAACGGTGCGCGAACGCGCCACCTCGGCCCAGATCATCATTCCCAACGGGGAACGTCTGGGTGGCAAGGTGATCGACGTGGTCGGCCTGAAAAAGCACATGGGCGACCGCTTGTTGATCGAAAACCTGTCCTTTACCGTGCCGCCGGGGGCAATTGTCGGGGTGATCGGGCCGAACGGGGCGGGCAAGTCAACGCTGTTTCGGATGATCACGGGGCAAGAGCAGCCTGACGAGGGGTCCATCACCTTGGGCACCACGGTGCAATTGTCTTACGTCGACCAGTCGCGCGATGCGTTAGAGCCGGGCAAGACCGTGTGGGAAGAGGTATCTGGCGGGGCGGAAGTGATCAAACTGGGCGATTTCGACATGAACTCGCGCGCCTATTGCGGGGCCTTCAACTTCAAAGGCACCGACCAGCAGAAAAAGGTCGGCAGCCTGTCGGGCGGTGAGCGCAACCGCGTGCACATGGCCAAGCTGTTGAAAAGCGGCGGGAATGTGTTGCTGCTTGACGAACCGACCAACGATCTGGATGTGGAAACCCTGCAAGCGCTGGAAGCTGCGATCGAAGATTTCGCAGGATGTGCTGTGATCATCAGCCACGACCGCTTCTTCCTTGACCGGCTTTGCACCCATATTCTGGCGTTTGAGGGTGATGCGCATGTGGAGTGGTTCGAGGGCAACTTCGAAGCCTACGAGGAAGACAAAGTGCGCCGTCTTGGAGCGGATTCGATTGAGCCGACACGCGTGAAGTACAAGAAGTTCACGCGGTAGGGTGGGTGAAACCCACCACACCAAAGCGCATTGATAGGGGTGGGTTTCACCCACCCTACTCGCCGAAGCTGCCGGTTTCATGGGTATCTGCCCATTCCGGCTCTGCCATGCCCCGTGCTACCTCGCGGTGGAGCGATGAAAACGGCCAATCCAAAGGCTTTTCCACCAGCCCATGCTTGACCGGATTATACCAGCAATAGCGCAAATGTGCGGCCAGATCGGCCTCGTCGCGGATATGGTGGTCCCAAAACCGGCGTTGCCAAAGGCCCGCCTCGCCCTTCTTCACTTTGCTTTCGCTTCTTGGGCGGGTCTGGCCAAGGGCCACGGTGAAGTCGCGTTTGATCCTTCGCCATCGGTTAGAGAAATCCCAGTCGCCCGCTGGCAACTGCCAGATCGCGTGCAAATGGTCTGGCAGGACGACAAAAGCCAGAATGTCGAACGGCTGCGTCGCTTTGACCGAGCCCACGCAGGCCCGCAAAAGCCCAACCTCGCGCACCAGCAGGTCATCTTTGCGATGCGCGAGGGCGAGGGTGAAAAAGATGGTCGATCCCGTGATCTTGGGGCGGATGTAGTTTGGCATGGCAAAAGGCTAGCCGAGGTTTGTTAACCAACCCTTGCAGTGCCCCAAAAAATCCCCAAGTTACCTTGCAATCGTCACCGTGCAATGCGCCCGCCCCGCCACATCCGCCGCAACCGACCCCAGCACCAGCCGCGAGACGCCGCGTTTGTCGCCGGTGCCCATGACGATATGGCCGACCTTGTTCATCTCGGCATAGGTCACGATGCCACTTGCGGCTTCGCGGTCGATCACAATCGCGCTGCCAGCGGGGGTGACGCCCTTGGCCTTGGCGGTGACGGTGCCGGCATCAAGGATGTGTTGGGCGTCAGCATCGCTCCAATGGGGGATCAGGGGGCCGCGACCGCCGCCGTGGGCGACGTTCACCACGCAAAGCAGCAAATCGGCACCGGATTTTGCGGCAAGGTCGGCGGCGAGCTCAATGGCGTGCATGGCGTGGTCGGTGCCGTCGATTGGGCAAAGGATGGGCTGGGTCATGCTTTGGGTCCTTTTTAGGTTTGGCCGAAACGGGCGCTGGCCAAAGCTTGCCCAAAAAACAGGCAAAACACCTTGACCTGCGTCAAGCCAAACCTGCAAAGGCCGCGGTAGATCGCAGACTTCCCGATATTTATTCTTGATTTTGACCCCTCTTGCCCCGATAAATCGGGTGCGACGTTATCTCTATCGACCTGTCTGCCACCACAATCGGCCACAGCATTCGATCTTAAGCTGACGGGGCCGGGCCGCCGCAATCTCGCGGGCGGCAAAATGACAGGAGTGTTCACGATGGCCAAGGGCACCGTGAAATGGTTCAATGAAACCAAAGGCTACGGCTTTATTGCCCCGGAAGGTGGCAAGAAAGACGTGTTTGTGCATATCACCGCACTGGAGCGTGCCGGTCTGCGCGGTCTGAAGGACGGCCAAGCCGTCAACTTCGACATCGAAGCGGGCCGTGATGGCCGCGAATCGGCGATCAACATCACGCTGGGCTAAGGCCAAGCCGAGTCAAAAGGGGCGCGTGCCGGATCGGTGCGCGCCCTTTGCTTTTGGCGCGACATCTGCAAGACTGCATCCGGCAGGGGGCAGGCATGGATTATGAACGGCTGATCGACGCGCAAACTTGGGCCTTTATCAAGGCCAGCGAAGACGCTTACCCCCCCGATGCCGCGACCTTGTCGATTGCCCAACAGCGGGTGATCTATGACACCATGTGCCGCGCCTTTCATCGCGGCTATCCGGATGGGATCACGGCGCAAGACCGCCCGATTGCGGGGGTAAACTGCCGCGTTTTTGCGGGGGCAGGCCCTGCGGTTATCTACCTGCACGGCGGCGGGTTTGTGGTCGGCGGCCTTGAAAGCCATGATGATGTCTGCGCCGATATTCGCGCGGCCACGGGGCTGACGGTGATCTGCCCCGATTACCGCCTTTCGCCGGAACATCTGCATCCGGCGGCGTTTGAGGATGCCTTGGCCGTGACCCGTGCCATGGCAGCACACGGCCCTGTGCTTTTGGCGGGCGACAGTGCGGGGGGTAATTTGGCGGCGGCGGTCAGCCATACCCTGCGCGGCACGGGGCAGGTTTTGGGGCAGGTGTTGATCTATCCCGGACTTGGCGGCGATGTCGATGCGGGTAGCTATCTGGCCCATGCCAAGGCCCCGATGCTGACGCGCGACGATGTGCTGTTTTATGCGGGCATTCGCCATGACGGGCTGGTGCCCAAGGGCGATGCCACTGTGTCGCCGTTGCAAGACACCGATTTTTCAGGCCTTCCCCCCACCATCGCCTTCGGGGCGGAATGTGATCCGCTGTGCGATGACGCCCGCGCCTATGCGCAAGCCATCCAAGGTGCTGGCGGCCGCGCCCAGTGGGTGGTGGAACCCGGCCTTGTGCATGGCTACTTGCGCGCGCGGCGCACGGTAGACCGCGCCGCCGCCAGTTTTGCCCGCATCACGCGGGCGCTGCAAACCCTCGCCACAGGCGGGGACCCAAAGGGAGACGCCCTATGAACGCCCATGCCAACCTGACCCATTGGTCCGAACGCACCGATCTGGCCGCCGCCTTTCGCTGGACCGTCAAGCTGAACCTGCACGAGGCGGTTGCCAACCACTTCTCGCTGGCGGTCAACCCCGAAGGCACGCGCTTTTTGATCAATCCCAACGGGCGCCATTTCGGGCGGATCACGGCATCGAGCCTTGTCGAGATTGATGCCAACGACCCCGATACGATGAAGCGCCCCGATGCGCCGGACCCGACCGCTTGGGGCTTGCACGGGTCGATCCACCGCGCATTACCCCATGCGCGCTGCGTGATGCATGTGCATTCAATGCATGCCACGGTGCTGGCCAGTCTGGCCGACAGCACCTTGCCGCCGATTGACCAGAATTCCGCGATGTTCTTCAACCGGCACGTGGTGGACGGGTCTTATGGCGGCATGGCCTTTGCCGAGGAAGGCGCGCGCTGTGCGCATATGTTGGCTGACCCCAAGATCACAACGATGGTCATGGGCAACCACGGCGTGCTGATCATTGGCAAGACCGTGGCAGAGACTTTCAACCGCCTGACCTATTTCGAACGCGCGGCAGAGACCTACATCCGCGCCTTGCAAACCGGCCGCCCGCTGCGGGTTTTGTCGGACGCCATCGCCGAGAAAACCGCGCAGGAATGGGAAGATTACCCCAGCGCCGCTGATTTTCACCTGCGCGAAATCAAGGCGCTGTTGGATGAAGAGGGCGCGACCTATGCCCAGTGAGGATTTTTCGCAGAAAAATCGCTTTCCGCCGAGGGTCACGATTTTTCTGCGAAAAATCAGGTTGCGTGCATGACAGCCTAAGCACTTAAAAAGCTTGGAACTTGCATGGTTGCCGGTACGGGCACGCCCAGCCGTGTCAAAATCGCGGGCGCCAGCGCCAATTGGTCCAAGACCGTATTCGGTGCGGGGCCTTCCGCCGCGCCAAAGTAATACAGCGCAAAGTCGCGTTGCAGATCACTTGTGCCGCCATGATGGCCACGCGCATCTTGGCCGTGGTCGGCGGTGACGATCACCTCGTATCCCGCCTTGCGCCAGCGAGGCAGAAAATTGGCCAAAGCCTCGTCCATCCGGTAGCAGGCGTCGTCCATTTCTTCGCAATCGTGGAAAAAGCGGTGGCCCATGCTGTCAAGCGTGCAGGTGTGCAAAAGGCCATAGTCGATCCCTTTGCGTTCACACAACATGGCCAGCGTGGCGAACAGGTCGACATCGGCGGGGGTCATCTGGTTGTAACCGCTATCGCCTGTCATGGTGTGAAAACGGCCATGCGTGATGGGGCCGTGGGGTTCGTCGTATTCGATGTCTTGCACCATATCGAAAGGGTAGCGGTTGAAAAACTCTGACCAGAACGAATGGGTCACCGCCCCGGTTTTCAGGCCCGCTTGGGTTGCTTGCGAAAACACATCGGGAAATTCCAGCCGCCGCCGTGTGGCATTGCCCCAGATGCCATGCACCTGCGGCGGTAAACCGGTGTGGATCGAGGCATAGCAGGTGCCCGATGTTGACGGAAGCACCGACCGCATTTTCCACACCCGCGCTTCGCCGCTTGCGACCCAGCCCTCAAGATTGCCAAAAAGCCTGCGCCAATTGGCATAGGGGACACCGTCCAGTAGGATCAGAAGCAGTTTTGGCAAGTCGACCTCCAAGTTTGTGGGCAGTGCGCTGGGCGGGAATGGAACGGCATCTTCACAGACGACTTACGTCATTTTGCGATTTGGTCACAGGGCCATATGAGCAAGCGAGCCTCAGCCAACGGGTTCTCAAGCTCTATGATGTCGCTGGGCTGGATCGCATGACCAACCACAGCCGCAAGAAGACCCGCTGCACTGAACTGTGCGAAGCTGGAATGTCAATCTACGTCGTCACGGCACGCGCTGGCCAAAGGCATATTTCCGTCACTGCCATATATTTGACAGCTAACATCATGCGCAAGGCTGTGGGGTTGACTTAATCCGATAGCGATCATTTCTTGCTGCTTGAAACGAAGATATTCTTGAAAATCGGCGAAAGAAGGTCTGAACCGTATCTACTCAGATGCCCCCAATCGAAAAATAGTGAACGTCCATTTCTCATAAGATCACATTTCTCTGAATCACAAAAGAAGTCTTCTATATCAACCAGTGTTGCGTCGTCCTTTCGCATTGACGATTTGAAGATCGCTAAAGCTGTTCGATATTGGAATTCAAATTCACTTCGGCTCTGCCTCATGTCAAAAACTGTACCAAATAGTTGCATTCTTGCATATGATCGTGGGATGTCAAAATTGTAAACAGCATGAGGAGTGCAGCATACCACATATACCTTTGCTCCGCTCTCCTTGAATGCATCAACTGTTTTTAGGGCATCTTTGAAAAACGCTTCGAAGCCAGATCTTGCCGTGGGATTATTGTCACTGATTAGTTGGGTATCCTCTAGCTGCATCCAATTTGCGTTCAAAATCACGATCTTCGGCTTCATGTGCTCAACGATCTCTAAAAGCGACTGCTGAAAAGGTTTGCATTTTTCTTTAGATTCAGACCACATTCCACCGATCGAGGCAATTGGCACGCAGCCATGGAGGCTATACAACAGGCCAGAGTGTCCTGTAGTCTTGGCTGCTAGGTCTACTCCATCAGCTATGGCTGCAGCATAGCTATCACCAAATAAAAGGAAATCTATTGGCTGTCCTTCCACGCCCATATGGCATTTCTCAGCGACGAAAGCATCGTCTAATGTTGGACCCCACAGGCACTCGTTCACGTATCTCCCGATATCAGAAGCGCCCGCAAGAACGTTAAGCGCACTTTGTGACATTCTCCACGGGAAACCCCTTGCAAGGTGGCCAACCATGCCCGCTGTCATAAAAGCACAAACCAAAATTCCAAACGCTGCAAATGCTGCGCGCCTGCTTGGTAATGGCCACGCGCGACGCTTTCGCGCGGGCACCTCAACGAACCGCCAACTGAGATAAGCCAGAGCTATCGACGCAATTGCCAGCGACAGCTTCATCTGCAATGTTAGTGGGATCAGCGACCGTAAGTGGGCGAAAGCAAACACCGGTTGATGCCAAAGGTAGGCGCTGTAGCTAACGAGTCCTAGGCCGACGAGTGGCTTGAACGAAAGCAGCGCTCCGACCAGTGTGCCCTGCTGTGCGAATAGTAGGATCGCACAGGTTCCCAACACGGGAAGGAGCGCGTAGAGGGAGGGGAAAGGGATACTTTTATCATAAGCAAACACTGAGACGGCGATGGCTGCGAAACCAGCGAGTGAGAGTATATTGTCAGGCCACGAATTGCGTCGAACGATGGCAAACGAGCAAAGCGACCCCGCCATCAACTCCCATCCCCGAGTGGGAAGCAGGTAAAAATTTGCGGCGGGACGGAGCCACGAGGCATATTCGCTTAGAGCAAGGCTCAACACAGCGACGATTGCGATTGACCAGATCACATGACGCCGTCCCAGCCGCCACAGCAGCAGGATGGCGATGGGGAAGATAATGTAATATTGTTCCTCAACGGCGAGGCTCCACGTGTGCAAGAGCGGCTTCAATTCCGCCCCCGCATCGAAGTATCCGCTCTGTTTCCAGAACAGGATGTTTGAGGCAAAAAGGCACACCGCCACAACGCTAGCGGAGAATGCTTCCAGTTCCATCGGCAGCATCCACATCCATGCAAATGGGATGCAGCAGAGCATGACGAGGAATAACGCAGGGAGGATGCGCCTCGCCCGCCGCTCATAGAAATCCCAAAAACTGAATGTGCCTGATTCCATGTCCTTAGAGATGATGGAGGTGATAAGGTAACCGCTGATGACAAAGAATACGTCAACGCCAACGAAGCCGCCGCTGAAGGTGCTGAAGCCTGCATGAAAGAGGATGACGGGAAGGACGGCGACGGCGCGGAGGCCATCAATCTCGGGGCGATATTTGAGGTTCATTTCAGACAGACACTTTCAGCGTAGTCAAAATTGGCGTTGGATTGGTGATAGCTCAGATGCGACGTAGAACGGCTGTGTCTTTCACGTTGCCGAATTTCTGCTTCGACGTCCTGCGAGCGGGATGATTTGCGCTTGATCAAGTGGCGAGGTCAAGGGTCATGGGCTGGATCGGTTTGTAGAGGGTTTGCCATCCGTCAACTTTGCGCACGGTGAACCGAGTGATCCGAAAATCAATCAAAACGCGAGGGTCATTCCCAACGGAGCAAGCCGCCACGAAGCTGATCTATCTAGCCATCCATAACTTTGAGAAAGGCGGCAGAAATGTTCGAGAATGGTTTGCCGCCTGTAATCAATTCGCTATCATGTTCGAAGATCGCTTCAATGACTGACCATATCTAAAAACTGCACGGGCCAGATCAGATCTACAGACTTCAGGACACTCCCCAAAGGACTCAACCGGATCGAGATCATGTTCGGGCGTCTGAAAGACTGGCAACGTGTGGCCACCCGCTACGACAGATGTCCAAAACTCTTCCTCTCTGCCCTAGCACTCGTCGCAACCGTCGTGCTCTGGCATAAAACGAAAATGAGTCCTGTCGCTAGGCACATTTCTGCAACTTCGTGCTGCGCTACCGTCGCTTCTGCCAGCGGCCATTCCACACCTTCCTCACCGATCCGCTTGCGCCAGCGGGTCAGCGAGGAGGGATCGATCGGCAAGCGGTGCTGAAAGAAAGTCTCACCAATGAAATGCTAGTAATAAGGGTTCTCGACCCAGCTGGCGACCATCGCTTCATCCGACATCCGATAGGCGTGCTGCAGATAAAGCAGCGCCGCCACCAATCGGGGAGGTGTAGCCGGGCGCCCAGTCGCAGACGGAAAGAACCCCGCCCATTCTCGCTCGAACACCTCCCAGTCGATCAGGCCCGTCAACTTCACCAATTCGTGGCGCTGATCAGTCATGTCGGCCAACCGCGGGCGGAGAAGGTCATCTTGTTCAGGCGGGCGCGTGCGGTGCTTCATAGGCAGACCAAAATTGCACGGTTCTCAATAAAATCATACGAAACCTTGCAGCTGGAGGCGAGAAAGAACGTCAGATTATTACGAAAAAGCAATGGGATGGAGGTTGTTCAGGGCGAACTATGTCGTTGCTTGCGATTCGTGCTGAGGTCTTCTTGCAGCCGCGCATCGGTGACGTCGATGAAATCGTTCATCTTTGGTGGCTTGATCTATTCGATGTGCCGATACGTTGGCCAGCACTAAAAACCCTTATGATCCTTTCCGCGACACGGCAAGATGAACCAATGCCGCGCGACCGCTCATCCCGCCCCGACACGCGGGACCGACCTTCCGACAAAGTTCCACGCTTAAACGATCCCCCTCATTGACGGCAGAAAGGGCCAAAGGGGTAAATTTTTGCTTTGCCGGCAGAAAGCCTACCCCGCCACCCCTGCGGCAAACTCTTGCAATGATGGTGTCACATAAGTGCAAGGTACGGTGAAGATCTTTCCACAATGGTTCGCCGTGTGGGGGCTTACGCGTTGCGCGTCGCATTGCGGTCGGCGGAATCTCATCCCTAACACAGCATGCAAGACTTCAAGCCTGGGGGGCGGTGCGGAATGTTCATTCGTTCACCGTCCATTGCCCCTTACCGCCGCCAAACGCTAAACCGATGTCAAAAGAGACGCGCGGCGGCGGGTGGTTGACATGCCAGCGGTTGGATCAAGCGACCCGTTTCAACATCACCCAAACGATTGCTGTGAAAGCAAGAAGACCCATTGTGTCACCAAGCAGATACATGATCGCAATGACACCTCCGTTTTGATATGGGGTGAAATCTGAAAGAATCGCAGACGACAGAATTCCGTTTAGTGACGACGCGAAAATTCCTAACAATAAAATTTGCCGAGGATTGGGAATTTTGGAAAAATCGTCCGGCAAGTATATGTTAACACCCAATTTTGAGGAAATTTCAATGACAAGATAGTAGACGCCAATCCCGCATGCCGTAACCGCTGCGAGCAAATCAAAGTTTTCAATTCCCCAAAAGAAGTGGTCGCAAAAAAGGGATGCTGTCAGCAGTGCAGGGAGTATGAACTCACCAAATGCAAGGATTGCGAACATCTTTACTCCACTTGGCAAGAACACCAAGCAGACAGATTTTGATAAATCAGGTAGGAACACCGATTGCACAGGCAAAATGGCGAATGTCACGAAAGCGTAGGACAGGATATATGTCGCCATGACACAAAGGTTCACAAGAAGAGCGTTTACGAGGTCAGATGTGCCTGTCCGCTTTGTCGTTCGCGTCTTTTTCAGCAAGGCTGACCCTCAACCGTTTACCATTTGGTTAACAATTAGTGGTATTTCGGCAGTAAGCAATGCAGAAAGTCCAATTTTACAATTTATTTACTTTAAGCTTAAAGAAAACTTACGCAACAAGCGGTCACTTCGGTTCGGTCTGCGGGCCTTCCTCTCTCGTCCCGATGATCTGAATATAATTCAGATTTTAACGGCGGCTAGAAATTCTTCAGTATCCGATATACACCACTCTTTGACTGACCGACCCGCTCGATCAAACCACGCTCAATAAGGCTCGTAATTGATCTGAAAATTGTTGGCCGCGAGTGATTTCGTAACAACGCATCTGTGCATATGTCAGAAGTTGTGAATAGTTTCTCGTCGTTTTGGTCTGATATAACGGCGATGATGTTCTTCTCGCATTCACTGAATTTTTCGATTCCAAGGTCCGACTCTATACTTTGCATAAGACGACGCAGTTGGTAAAGTTTCTGCATTGTGTTCATAAAGAATTCTCCTTTGGTAAGTTGCGAAAGCTCAGGCCTAATCAAAGATTAGTTGCCGATAAGAATTTTCCATTTGCGGAATAGTTCGAATATATGGCGTTCGTTACATCGACCAACCGTTGAATTTGATGATCCACAAGCGCTTCTTCAACCGTCTCACCCATCACCTGCCGGTATCCGTAACCATTTGAAGCCAAAGACAGAAAAGGCTGATCCGAAAGACCGGCGGGGACGACAATCGAACCGTGTGAGGCAAACTTTATATAGATGTTTTTCAACAAGTCAACGTGGCTTTCATCTGACGTCGTAGAAACAGTCATTGCGCTTACGGTTTTCCGACGCAAATGCTTTCGGATGGCAGGATCAGCGAAATTGTCCAGGAACACACGAAGTCTTGGGGATAACATCTTGTGATATACAGGTGCAACAATCAAATAACTGTTGGCCCAAATTAAATCCTCTAATGATATATCATAAGGATCGGCAGTCTTGGCAGCATGGGTCGAAACGCTGATTTTCGTAAAAAAGTTAGTTTCCTGCTTCAAAACATTCGATCTTTCAGAGGAATATTTTGTTATAACTTGCTCTTCAACTTGCGATCGGGCCGCAATGCCTTGATCTGAAATCACTTTTTGGATTACTTGTGCATTCGTCCTCGAGGCGCATTTTTCAATATATTCCCTGAAGTCTTTCGGAAAACGAGAGTTTACATCTATCGCGATGAGCAGACGCGTATTGTTGTTAGTCACTTTACCAAATTCTCTTTTAGATCGGTTGCAGATGATACCTAAAGCATCATGGCTATTCAATTCATCGACACGGCGAATTGCATCGGTGATCCGGATGTATCATTATGACATTATGAACAACCGCTGTCAACATCACTTGCCACCACAAGCCCCAGCGCAGAGATCTTGTCGCCGGCATTGGGCGGTCGTCGCAGGAGATGCGAGATCAGGGCCACCTTGTCTAACACCGGATCGCGCCAGGGCCAGGCGGTAAGGCGACGCAGGCCGCACATCACCGTGCCGGCGTAGCCTTTCAGGCGGGTGAAAGCCTGCGGCCAACAGGTTGAGCAGATGGGCGATGCGCCGATCGTGCCGCATGGTCAAACCAACGCCAAAATGGACTCGGCGATGGCCGTGCCGCTGTCCCATGCGGCTTCTATCCTTGGGCCGATACACCAGTCACCCCCGAGATAAAGCGTGCCGTCTGCGCTGCGCAAAAAGGGTTGTTCCAGCGCCTGTGTCACCCGTGCATAGCGCCACCGATGGGCTGCGGCATAGGTCACGGCGGCGGGCGTTACCCCCAAGCGGTCGCAAAGTTGTGGTAGCATCAGGGCGGCAATCTCCGCGCCGCTCCTCTCCAAATGGGCCGTGCTGAACCCCTCATGCGCCTGCGCCACCCACAAAGCCCCCGAAGCTTGCGGGCGACCCGGCTTAGAACTATTTTGCGCGATCCAAGACAGGGGATTGTCCCTGTCCTGCCGCGTGATAAAGGGGCTTGGGCCCCCCACAGCGGCCATCAGGGTCAGGCAGGGTGCCAGCCGCACCGAGGTGAGGTGGGCAACCAAAGGGTGCCCATCCCCCAAGAGCCCTGCAACCTGTGGGGCAGGCACCGTCATCACCACCTGCGCGCAGTGCAGGGTGCCACCCTCGAACGTCAACGCCCAGCCCTTGCCATCCTTCTGCACCCTTGTGACCTGCACACCTTGCCGGATGTCCAACCCCTTCGCCAAAGCCTTGGGAATGGCCGACATACCCGGCACACCGACGGAATGTGTGCGGCCCGTGCCATCGGGCCATTGCGCCACCGAAAGCCCTGCCAAGACCGCTGCAAAGCCCGCGCCTTGGGCGTTCACAAACTGCGCGCCGTGGTCAAATTGCAGATCGTCGACGCGGCGGGTTGCCACACGCCCGCCAATGCCGCGCCCTTTGTCCAGCACGACGGGGGCAAGCCCCGCCTGTGTCAGCCGCCGTGCGCAGGCAAGGCCGGCCATTCCTGACCCGATGATGACGATCATGCGAGCACCCGTTCCAGAATGCGCGGGATGTTTTGTTTGACCTTGAAGAACCCCGCCGTGGCATGGGGCCAGATCGCCGTATCCCAGTCACGGTGCCATTCGCACAAGGTGACACCGGCCGCATCCAAAGCGGGGGCTGCCTGATCCAGCCAATCGCGCAGGGGGCCGCGCGTGACATAGGCTGTGGCAATCTGCGCAACCCCTGCGGCTTTGGCCCATTTGGCCAAGGCGGCGGGGTCGTCGGCCTGCAAGCTTTGCGCCGTGCCACCGACCCGCTGGGCGGCATCGGCCAAGGCTTGTGTTTCGAACTGTGTGACCAGATCGGACACGGGCCAAGATGAGCGCAGATGGCTGGTCGCCAGAGTGGCAGTGGTGCGGATATCTAGCGACGAAAGGTCGAAATCCTCGATCCGGCAATCTTCGTCGGTGATCAACACGGCGGTGGGGCGGGACGGTTGCGGGGTTACGACAGAGCGCAGCGGCCTGATCGGGGGCAGGCCGTCAGGCTCGCTTGCCTCTAGCCCTTGGGTGACCTCTGCCAGATCGGCCGCGCGCGGGGTAAAGCGGCCAGCGGTGAAGGTTGCGATGTTTTGGGCATCGGCGGGGTAGGGCTTGCCCCGTGTGTGCAGGCCCGCCACCCAACGCCATCCCAAAGTGTTTGCGGCGGCATCACCGTCTAGCAGGTGCCGATAAAAGAAATCAGCCCCCAGCCGCCACGGCAGACCCAGCGTAAAGATCCAGATCGAGGCGAACCACATCCTTGCGTGATTGTGCAGATAGCCCGTCTCGACCAGTTCGCTCGCCCAAGCATCAAAACACTCTAGACCGGTTTGCCCGTTCATCGCCCGTTCCAGATCGCGCCGCTGCCGGCGGTCGCGGTCAAGGGCGGCCAGATCGCTTTCAAGCCCTGAACGGTAGCTGTCCCAAACCTGCGGACGATGCTCTAGCCAGCCTTTGAAATAGCCGCGCCAGACGACCTCTTGCACGAATTTCTCGGCCTCTTCGGGTCCGTGGGTGGCCAAGGCCAAGGCGACCACGTCAGCCTCTAGCACCAGCCTGCGCCGGATGTAGGGCGACAGGCCCGACACGGCTTTATGCGCGCCCGGTCCGTGATCGGTGTTGCGGCCATTGGCATAGCGGCGGCCCATGCGGGGGGCGAAGGCCTGCAAAAGGGCTTCGCCCGTTGCGCGGTTGGCTGTGAGGGGGGGCATACGGTCCAACTTATTGTTTCAAAGGTTCAGATGACGCGAGAAAGGGAAATTTCAACCCGCGCAGGGTGGGACAGCGTCGGGGGTGCGCCACTTGGAATGGCAGATTGCGGCACTTTCCCCATCGCCACACCCTGCGGTGCACGCAAGGTCATCGGGGTTTGGGCAGAGCTTTGCCAAGCGCTAACCTTGCGCAAGGGCAAAGGCGGCGCGCAGATCTTGTGTCAGCTCATCGCGGGCGCGGTTTTGTGCGACCGGATCGCTTAGGCGCAGAATGTAAGCCGGATGCCACGAGATCAAAACTGGCCCCTCGTGCAAGCCCTGCTCGACCGTTGCGCGCCGCGCGGCTAAGGGCGCGTCATTGCCCGTTACTGCAAACGCCGCTGTGGCCCCCAAGGCCAGCGTCACCTTTGGCCGAATGAACGCCAGTTCCAGCCCCAGCCACCAGCGACACTGTTCCACCTCGGTTCGATCCGGCGTGACGTGCAGACGCTGCTTGCCGCGCGGTGTGAATTTGAAATGTTTGACGGCGTTGGTCAGCCAAACCTTGCCTGTGTCAACACCTGCCGCCGTCATCGCCTGCTGCAAAACCTGCCCTGCGGGGCCGACAAAGGGGCGGCCGGTCAGATCTTCTTGATCGCCGGGTTGTTCGCCCACGATCATCAGCGCCGCATCCCCAGAGCCAGAGCCCCAGACCGTCTGGGTTGCCGCTTCGCACAGCGCGCACCTGCGGCACGTCAGGGCAGCCGTGCGGGCTTGGTCAAGCGTTTCTGGCAGGGTGTCGGTTGGCGGCATCGCCTGCGGCATCGCAGCGCGGTAGCGGGTCGAGATCGCGGCAGAGCCGGGCCGCACCTGCGATGCCCCCGCCGCGTGCATCCGCTGCACCCGCGCTTCGGCATCTTTCAGCATATCCGGGATCAGGCGGGTTTCGGGCAAGTTCTTCCAGTATTTCTTAGGCATTTCCGAGCGCATCGCATCCAGCTTAATGCGGGCGGGGTTGAAGATGTTGGCAAAGTAGGTGGCCCACAGGCTTTCAGAGGCATCGTCGGGCAGGTCAGGGCGCGGCGCGGCAGGGCCGAAGGTCAGCTTGCCATCTTCAAACTGCGCGGTCAGGCGGGGGGTGGCGATCATCCAATCCATATCGGCAAAGCGTTTGGCAAAGAATGTGCTGCCCGGTTCCAGCGTGTTGTGTTCAGGTTCAAACCACGCGGCAAAGCGGCGGCGTGGGCCTTTGGCGGGGCACTCGCGAAACCGCACGAAGGCGTGCATCTTATGAATATCGCGGCCCACATTCTTGGCCAGCAGATGCAGGCGGCGGCCAAGCGGATCGGCCTGCGACAGGGGGGTGCCTTCGTGCCGGTCAAGCCGCCACAGGGCCTGATAGAGCAAGGCAAAGCGTTCGGGATCCGAGTGCCAGATGACTGAGCTTGCCAGATGCACAAAGCCCTGCGGGACCAAAACCTGATGCGGGCCATCTTCCGGGGGCAAAGGGCGGGTCGCAAACAGACCACCCGCGCCAGACCACTCCAAGTCAGCGGGCGCAATCGCGTGCGATATGGCGCGGCGGGCTGCGATGCGCCACGCGTCAAAGGTGCCGCGCTCTGGCAAAGGGGCGGCGTAGGTCACAGCAAGCTCAGCTGCACCGGCGCGGGCGCGAAACGGGCGCGCAGGTCGGGGCTGTCGGTCATAGCACCCGGGGTCCAGCCGGGCAGGCTGACAAAGGCCTTGGCCTTTTTCATCAGCGCCCCGATGCGCACCAGATCCTCATACCGCAGCGCGCGGGTGCGGCGGGCGGCGATGATCCGGTCGACCGTTTTGGTGCCAAAGCCGGGGACGCGCAGCAGCAATTCTTTGGGGGCGGTGTTCACATCCAGCGGAAACTGGCCACGATGCTGCAAGGCCCACGCCAGCTTGGGGTCAAGCTCTAGGTCCAGATGGCCAGCGGTGGCCCCTGTCGCAATCTCGTCGGCGCTAAAGCCGTAGAACCGCAACAGCCAGTCGGCCTGATACAACCGATGTTCGCGCAGCAAGGGCGGCTGGATCAGCGGCAACAGGGCAGAGGCATCGGGGATCGGCGAGAAGGCCGAATAGTAAACCCGCCGCAGTTTATACCCGCTATAAAGCCGCGTGGCCGAGGTTAAGATGGTCACATCATCGGTACCGTCCGCGCCAATGATCATCTGCGTGCTTTGGCCCGCAGGCGCAAAGCGCGGCGGCTTTTTCCCCGTGTGAGACACGTCTTTGGCAGCCTCCCCCTCTAGCCGCACCTGCGCCATGGTGGCGCGGATCGTCTCGGGCCGTTTTTCGGGCGCAAACTTGCGCAAAGAGGCATCCTGCGGCAGCTCGACGTTGATTGACAAGCGATCCGCATATAGCCCCGCCTGACGGATCAGGTCTGGCGCAGCATCGGGAATGGTCTTGAGATGGATATAGCCGCGAAAGCCGTGATCTTGCCGCAAGGTCTGCGCGATGCGCACCATGTCGGCCATGGTCTGATCGGGCGAGCGGATGATGCCGGACGACAAAAACAGCCCTTCAATATAGTTGCGCCGGTAAAATTCCAGCGTCAGCGTCACCACCTCTTCCACCGAAAACCGCGCCCGTTCGACGTTCGAAGACACTCTGTTGATGCAATAGGCGCAGTCGAAGATGCAAAAATTGGTCATCAGAATTTTCAAAAGCGAGATGCAGCGCCCGTCTGGCGTGTAGGCGTGGCAAATGCCGCTGCCACCTGACGACCCGATGCCGCCTTTGCGAGAGTCGCGCTTTTCTCCGCCCGATGACGCGCAAGACGCATCGTATTTCGCCGCATCCGACAAGATCGCAAGCTTGGTTTGAAGAGATACTGTTGCCATGACAGTTTATGTAATGTTCTATATATGTTCGTCAATGGTGAAGCGGCCCTTCGCGTCGGAACAGGCTTCGTCCTTCAAGCGTCTAAAGCTGTTTTCTGAGAGTGGGCGGCGGTCGCCCCCCCATCCGGTGCCACGCGGCGCAACATGATGTAGCCGATGCGGCAAAGCTTAAAGAACCGCACGGCCCACAGATCCACTTGTCATCCGCCCACACTTCAAAGGGTCCAGATCAGCCCATCTTTGCGCCAGTGCTGTTGCGCAGACGACGCAGGTGCAAGCGGTAAATGATAGGCGCCAGAACATGATCATACACCGCACAGGCGATATGAAACACACCCGGCAAGCCCACGACCCAAGCCAGCCACCGATACCGCGGCATCTGCGCCCAAAGAGCGCGAAACGCAGGAATACCTGATGTCAGCGTGCCCTGATGCCGCACATAAAGACGCTTTGCGGCTGTGTCGGCATCCAGACCCCATTGCATCCGCGCTTCTGAGTTTAAATCATCAAACTGGATCGCCAGCCCTTCTTTGCCGGCATAGCGGGCGTAATGCTGTATCTCGAAGTTACAGACAGGACAGGTGGCATTATAGAGGACTTCGGTTTTGGCACTGTTTTTCATACCAAATCAGGTAGCACGGTGAAGCATGAAATCCATATGGCATCATGCTGACAGGCTGCGTCCGGTTTGAGGCGTAGGGTGCAGGATTGATTGTTGGCTGCTGGAGATCATGAAAAGTAATGGGTGGCGGGGGAAAACTGAACCGATTGGAAAAGGGGGTGTCTGCGCAACGACGCAGTCGGCGACATCAAACGGTTGTTTGCCGACGAAGGCGAGGCACGGACCTATCCAAATCTCGCCCAAACTTAGGCAAAGCGCGGGGTAGACCTGCGCGACCGTCGGCTGTTCGTAGTCACTCCCGAGACCAAGCGCAGCGCCGACTTCATCGCCTTTCTGGCAGACCCAGATCATCGCTATGGCCCCAAATCGGGCCAGTTCAAAGGACCGATTGTCTGCGTGCTCGACAACGGCCCAATTCATCCCAGCAAGGCGACCAAGGAAGCGTACGCCGCCTGCGACCATTGGCTTAGGGTTGAGGGGTCAACAACATCCAAGCGATCCCCCTCGCCGACGATGTCCTGCACCTCGAACAAAAATAAAATCCGTGGGTCATCCAACGGCTCTCTGCTTAGGGGCAATTCATAGGGACTCTTACAATCTGGGTTTTAGATCTATCCTTGCAGGCGGTGCCGCATGCATTCGTGTTCCTTATCTGGCCTTCGCCTCGTGTTGCGTTATTTTTCAAGAAGCGACTGCAACTCTCGTGGCGGCTAACTGCACCGCTTACGATCGTGGCGTAACCTTTGCTTTCTAATCCGACTGCACTTCGGCTACAAAGGTCAGGCGCAGTCCTGCCCTGTTCTTTTGCCCGAAAGCCTCCCATGCCGATTGACTTCACCAACCCCGCCTTCTTCGATGTGATCCGCGCCACGAAAGCGCACGCGACGAGCAGCTATCTTGTGACGCTGGCTGCTCTCCAGCAAGGATTGCAG